>CAYUFG010000116.1:0-6495 GCA_964443815.1 uncultured Halobacteriales archaeon
GCACCACTCGACCCCCCCGCGGTCCCCGTAGTGCTGACACCCCATGCCCTCGATCCGCTCTGTGAAGCTGGGGCAGTCATCCGCGAGTGGACAGTCGGCCATGCCACGGATACTCCGGGCGAGCAGTAAACGCTTGCGCATCCACCCCCGCCCCGTCGGCGGTTTCCGGCGTGAGCCCCCAACACAGCCCGGGGTAGGGTGGTAGTCGACCGACCCGACGTGCTGGGTGGATCGAAACCCCAACTTGAAACGGCCCTCAGACAGCTTCCTGGTCGGCGTTGGGTGCGTTGCGCTTGACGCTCTCGATGGCGTCGTGGGCGTCGGTCCGGCCGGTGTATCCTTCGCCGCTGTCGGCGACGATGTTGCCGTTGCGGGCCCGGAGCCGCCAGCGCCACTCGCCGCCGTCGTCCTCGTACACCTCGAAGGCCGCCCGGCCGATCTCGAGAATATCCGCCTCGGGAGCGTACTCACCGATACGCTCGACGGCGTCCTCGGCGCCGCTCCGGGAGGCGTACCCCTCGCCGCTGTCGGCGACGATTTGGTTGTTACCGCCGCGCAGGCGCCAACGGAACTCGCCGGCGCTATCCTCGTAGACCTCGAACTCGAGGGCGTCCAGTTCGTCGCGTACCCGCGCGGCCGCTCGCCTGGCGTCGTTGCTGCGGGTATACCCCTCGCCGCTGTCCGCGAGGATGTTGCCGTTCTTGTGGACCAGCCGCCACCGCCACTCCGCGGCGGCGTCCTTGTAGACCTCGAAGCCGGTCGGGTCGAACCGGAGGTACGCAGCCGGGCCGACGTACTCGCGAACGCTGTCGATGGCCCGCTCGACGCCGCTCCGGGAGTTGTAGCCCTGGCCGCCGTCCGCTATGATGTTCCCGTTATCGTGGCGAAGCCGCCAGCGGTGCTCGCCGGCCTCGTCCTCGTACTGCTCGAACGCCGCCTGACTCGGCACCTCCTCGACTGGCTCGAACTCCTCCTCGGGTTCAGGGAGCTCCTCCCGTTCTAGGAGCATCACCGTCGCGCCGAGTGCATTTCGCCGGACGCTCTGCATACCCTTCTGGGCGTTGTGTTTGCGGGTGTATCCCTCGCCGCTGTCTGCGATGACGTTGCCGTTGCGGTGTCGGAGCCGCCACCGCCACTCGTCGCCGCTGTCTTGGTAGAGTTCGAACCGGCCCTGGCTTTTCCGGTGGTCGCGGAGCCGTTCAGCGAGGTCACCCTCGTCGGCCTCCGCGTCCGCCAGCGCCGCCCGGAGCTCCTCGAGCTCTTCGCGCTGACGCGTACGCTCCTCGTCGCGCTCCCGGCCCGCGGTGAGGATCGGAACGAAGACGCCGCCGATCGCCATCACCAGCAGGCCAAGCGCATACAGGCCGATGATCATGGTAGCCTGAGGCCGCCAGCCGGGATACGAAGCAGCGAACCACGGCACTGCGAGGAGACTTAGGAGCGCCCCGATGTAGACGAGCCATGTGGCCGCCGGCCGAAGTGGCAGGCGGATCAGCGGACCGGCGATGAGGAAGACAAGGGCTATCGAACTGAGGACGACCGGCCACTGCGGGACCGGGCCCTCAAGGTCCCCCACGACCAGCAGGCCGATTCCCACGATTCCGAGCACCACGCCGACCGCGAACAGCCAGTACCCCCAGATCTCGTCGTCAGTCTCCGCGTGACCGATTCGATTACGGTACCACTGCGCGAGGGCGTTGTCGGAACCGTTAGAACTCATGAGGAATCACAGTAATGACATTCACTGGCCGGACGTTTATATATTAATTCGGATATTTGACACGAAAATCCCGAATCGGGCGAGTCTCGTCAGGAAACTCCCCGTTCGCGGGGAAGCGACCATGGTAGGTCATGCCGGACTAGCTACATGTTGTATGTCGCGTCCTGGGGCCTACCCACCGGGGTCAATGTCTTCGCCGGCCCCGGTTGGATCGAGTTCGAGCGTGTTCGCCGTCTCCACCCGCTCGAGACCCTCGAGTTCACAGACCGCCGCGACCAACGCCTGGGCGACAGTCACTTTGACCGTGCCGAAGCGCAACCGAGTCTCGACCGTACCGAGGTCGCCGAGCGCGGCCTCGACCGCCTCGAGATCGGTGTCGTCGCCGGCGGTTACAAGAAGGGTGACCGTCTCCCGGGGATCGGGGTCATCTCGCAGCCGGCGAACCGGGTGGGTGAGGTACGTCATCAGGCCGGGCGAGGCGCCGAGAGTGGTGTCCGCTCGACGACCGTCCCGTCCGCCGTCGGGTACTGCTCGACGATCTCGCCCTCTGGGAGGTCGCCTTCGTCGACCATCTCCTCGAGCAACCACCACGCGAGTTCGACGTGGTCGGTCTTCTCGACGTAGAATTCGTCGGGCACCCCGAGGTCGGCTAGGCGAGTGGGGGAGACCCAAGCCTTGCCGTAGACGACAGTCCCATCGTCGGTGATTTCGTCGAACGGCCGGCGGACGGTCCGGGCCATTCGCTTCAGCCGGTTGCGATGCTGGGCGGCGTCCTTGAACACGGAGGTACAGAAGTAGACCTTCGGGTGGTCCCCCATGACATCGAGCACCTCGTGACTGCCCTCGACTGCGCTCATGTGGTCCTCCTTGCGCTCGTAGCCCGCGTCCTGCATCCGCCGGAAGTTGCCCTGGGACATCTCGAACTCGTTGATATTGCAGAAGTCGGCGGCGCCCTCGTCGAGAAACTCGAGGAACTCCGGCTCGCCGCGGATGCCTGGAATCTCGAATGCGGGGGTTAAGCCTTCTTCCCGGGCGACGTAGAGGATCTCCTCCCACTCCGTGCCGTGGAGGTCGCCCCAGAGATCGAAAGGCGGGTGGAAGCGAATTTCGTCGAGGCCGGCCTCGCTGAGCCGGCGCATGTTCTCGCGACCTCCCGTGATGCCGGTATAGAGGTGGGTGTGAAAGTCCTCGCCAAACTCGTCTTTCAACAGGGCGAGGTACCGGCAAGTCCGGTCCATGGCTTCCTGTGGCTCGCCGCCGGTGACCGAGGCGCCGAGCGCGTCCATTCGATGGGCCTCCTCGAGGACGTCCTGGTCCGATTCGACCTGGCGCTCGTTGGCGTAGACGTCGGTGACGTTCTTGCGGTTCTCCCCGAGGGGACAGTAGAAGCAGTCCCGCTGGTCGCAGTAGCCGTAGACGAACAGCACCAGCTTGCCGCCCTTGGCGCACTGTTCGCAGCCCTCGGAGAGCATCGGGTAATCTATCTGGGGTGGCCAGCGGCAAAAACTGCTCGGACCGCAGTTCGCAGTGCCACGAGCTGCGGTCCCGGCGTGGGTGTGGGCAGTCGGCCACCGGTCGGGATTCAAACTGGTGCTCACGATCGAGGATACGAACTACAAACGCCCACGCACGAAGCCGCACCGGACTTAAACAGCTACTTACGAGCGACCGAGATGTGTTAAATACCTGCTTACGACCGGCCGAAGGTTTACGAGCGGTGGCAATCTATCCCGTATCGATGCCCTCGCTAAGTCCCTTCGCCGCCGAGCCGGCGGACGCGGTGGAACTCGCAGATGCCGACACGGAGGTCGACGCGCTCTCCTCGGAGACCGCCCGGGCGCTGCTTACGGCCGTCTACGACCGTGCGCGGACCCCATCCGAACTCGCGGACGCTGTCGACACCTCGGTCCAAAACGTCCACCACCACCTCGACAAGCTTCAGCAGGCGGAGCTCGTCCGTGTGGAGAGCCGGCGGCAATCCGCCCAAGGCCGCGAGATGAAGGTGTACGGCCCCTCCCAGGAGACCTTCCTGGTGTACGCCGGTGACCCGCCAACACGCCTCGAGCCGCCGGAGCCGGACGGTCGCGCCATCGCCGCCCTCGCCGCCGTTGCGTTGCTCGGAATCCTCCTGTGGTGGCGCCGCACCAGCTGAGGCCGAGCGGTCCCGAAAACAGATATGCGAACACCGCGTACCGACGGACGATGCTGCTGGTGCTGTGTGTCGACCTCGACGACGACCTCGGCCGGAAGACGGGCATCGAGACGCCCGTCATCGGGGCCGAGGCGGTCCGCGAGGCGGCTGTGTCGCTGGCCACAGTCGACCCCGAAGACAGCGACGTCAATGTCCTGTTCGAGGGGCTGCACCTGGCCGACGACATCGTCGACGAATCCGTCGAGGTCGCCGCCGTCGCCGGCGCCGAGGGCCGGGACGTTACCGCTAACCGGCTGGTTGGCGAGGAAGTCGACCGCGTGCTCGCGGGGCTCGAAACCGGCGAGGACGTCCGTGCGCTGGTCGTCACCGACGGCGCTCAGGACGAGTCCGTCGTGCCCGTCGTCCGCTCGCGGGTGCCGATTGATGGCGTCCGTCGCGTCGTCGTGCGCCAAGCCCAGGACCTCGAATCGATGTACTACACGATCAAACAGGTGCTCGACGATCCCGAGACCCGCGGGACGATCCTCGTCCCGCTGGGAATCCTCCTGCTGATTTACCCCCTTACCATCATTGCTGACCTCCTCGGGTTCCCGGGGACCGGCCTGGGCTTGGTCTCTGCGCTGTTCGGCCTCTACCTTCTGGGTCGCGGTCTCGGGCTCGAGGACTGGGTCGACGGGGCCGTCGCACGCACTCAGGAGGCCCTGTTTACTGGCCGCGTCACGCTCATCACGCACGTCGTGACCGCGGCCTTGCTCGTGGTCGGCGGCGTGTCGGGATTCGAGGCGCTGGAACTGGCCCAATCCGAGGCAGTCGACCCGCTCGGCGTCCTCGAGATTATCGCGGCCCTCGTCTTCGGGGCGGTTCCCTGGCTTGCTGCCGCGGGCATCACCAGCTCACTCGGCCGGGTCACCGACGAGTATCTCGCCGGGGACTTTCGCTGGCGCTACCTCAACGCTCCATTTTACGTACTTGCCATCGCGGGCGTGCTCTATGGCGTCAGCGCCTTTTTCCTCGGGCAGGCATCGCTACAGTTCCTCGCACTCATGCTGACCGCGGGGACGCTACTCGGCCTAAGCAGCACGCTCTCGCTTGCCGTCGCGGAGTCGTGGTCGAAGCGCCGAGCTGAGACCGCCTGAGTCCCCGGCGCTTATGCGGGAGCGGAGCCATCGGAGACCGAGGGCACGTAGCTCAGCCCGGACAGAGCGTTCGGCTTCTAACCGAACGGCCGTGGGTTCGAATCCCACCGTGCCCGTCGGGAGGTGCGACCGAGTGAGCGTCTCCGAACGAGCAAGCGGGGAAATGTGGTGACCCGTCAACCCACCTTTTGTAGTCGGATGGACTTGCGGCTCCCTGCGTGCTGGGGTTGCCGACCCGCCGGGTTCGACTTGCTAAAACGACCGTCTCACCTTCCGTCGAACTTTATTAGATCCTACCCGTCGGACCGATCACATGACGTCCGATCCGTTTCCCGCATCGTACCGGGATCGTCTCAGATGGGCAATTCGCGAGGGCTCCATCATCGGTGCCATTTTCCTGTTCTGGCTAGGCGTGGGCCTCGGTGTGTTCCTCGTCGTGGGACTCGTCGGCATCCTCATCGAGGCTCTTCGCATTCCCCAGTTGCAGATCTTCCTTCTGCCGCTCCGGTGGGATGGCGCCGTCTGGTCCGGAGTCATTACCCTGGCGAGCGCGACGAGCGGGCTGTATGTCCTCGTGCGGACCGGAACGGTCCTGATCGACCGGTACCGTCGCCCCGTGGAGGAGTAACGAGAGCGGTGGCGAGCCCGCATCGAGTTGGCGCCTGTAGGTCGACCACCGTGGGCCTGCTCGGATTCCCCTCCCACGTGGAGAAGTCCTCGGGTGGGTGATATGGTGCCAACGGACGTGGGGTGGGCTGTGGGGAACGTCACCCGACAGTGGCGTAGCTTTTTCTGAACTTCGGACCAATCGATGGGCATGCCAGCACGGACCGTCGGCTTCGTCGGACTCGGCATCATGGGCCTCCCGATGGCCAAGAACCTGGTGGACGCGGGCTATACCGTCTACGGCCACAACCGCTCGGACGAGCCTGTTGACGACCTCGTCGATTACGGCGGCCACGACGGCGGCTCGCCGGCGGGCGTCGCCACGGAGAGCGACGTCGTTCTGCTGTGTCTGCCCGACTCGCCGGACGTCGAGCGGGTCGTCTTGGGCGAGGGCGACGAACCCGATCCGGTAGTCGACGGCCTTAGCGAGGGGATGACCGTGGTCGACCACTCGACAATCTCGCCGACAATCGCGGAGTCGGTGGCCGACAGGCTCGCCGACGACGGCGTGTCGATGCTCGACGCCCCCATCTCCGGTGGCGAGATCGGGGCCGTCGAGGGGACGCTTTCGATCATGGTCGGCGGCGATGCGGACGCCCTCGCGGACGTCAGGCCGATCCTCGAGGTGATGGGGGAGACGATCACCCACTGCGGGCCGAGCGGCGCCGGCCAGACGACGAAGGCGTGCAACCAGATCGTCGTCGCGGCCCAGATGGTCGGCGTGAGCGAGGCGCTCGTGTTCGCCGACAACGCCGGCGCGGACCTCGAGGCGGTCGTCGACGCGATCAGCGGCGGCGCGGCCGGCTGCTGGACGCTCGACA
>CAYUFG010000117.1:0-6419 GCA_964443815.1 uncultured Halobacteriales archaeon
AGTCCCGCGAACGACGGCAGCGTGACGCCGTGTTTGTACTCGACGGGGTGGGTGATGGAGGCGATGATGTCCGTCGAGTCCGCGGTGGTTTTGTGTGTCATCTTCTCGCCGCCCACGAGCAGCGTCAGGTTGCTGGCGCCCGAGGCCACCGACTGCCAGGCCGCATAGATGCCCCCGCCGCCGGATGCCGACGTCTGGTCGACCCGCTGGGTGTACGCCGGCAGCAGGCCGAGGTCGTGGGCGAGCCGGTTCATGACGCCCGTCTGCCCCTCGAATTCCCCGCTGGCCATGTTCGAGACGTAGCAGTGTTCGACGGCGTCCCCGTCGACGCCGGCGTTATCGAGACAGGCCGCGCCGGCCTCGGCCAGCAGCTCGTCGATCCAGGCGTCGCGCTGGCCGAATTGCGTCATCGAGGCGCCGATGATGGCGACGTCCATGCGACGGCTTCGCACGGGGATACCGTGGGTGTTTCGGCTTCACGGCCACCCGCGGCTCGACTCGACGCCTTGGGGTCGCTCTGAGCGGTGACGGTGTCCGCGACGAAGCCTGCAACGCCGCCGACCACCACGAGTAACGCGACGACCCCTACAACCCGACGTCGGTCGGCGTCGGTTCCGACGCGTGTGCTGCTGTGACGAGTTGCCCGCATGTGCTCCAATCCCCCCGGGACGGCGCACTACGAACGCGTGGCAGTTAGGTATGCGTTGACTGCGGGACGATTCACGCTCGTTTCGAGCGGTTCCAGGACGATACCTGTCCATCCCCGACGGCCGGAGTCGGCTCGTGGTCCGGTGGACCCGACGAGCTTCGCGTCGAGGCGATCGGCGAGCCCCCGCTGGGCGGGACGGGTAGCTCCGGCAGTCAGTCCCGTCGCACTCACGGTTCGGGCAGTCCACATCGGGGAAGCCCACCGGAGAGCCCGTCCGTCCCCTGCGGTGACCGTCTGGCGGACGGCGTGTCCGGCCCCGCGATGCCGCGTCCGTGGACGGTCGGGTGAGCGCCCGACGGAAAGACACGGTGAACGCCCACGACGTCGCCCGTGGGCGGCTCACAGCGGGATGTTAGCGTGGGTCCGGTCCGGATACTGCGACGGTCGGTGGGAGAGTGCGGCGAGCGAGGCGACGAGTCGGGCACGTGTCTCGCGCGGCTCGATCACGTCGTCGACGTAGCCTCGCTGGGCCGGTTTGTATGGGTTGGCAAACTGCTCGCTGTACTCGTCCATGAGTTCCTGTCGGCGTGCGGCGGGGTCGTCCGCCGCCTCGATCTCGTCACCGAACAGGATACGGACGGCCGGCCGGGGGCCGAGCACGGCCATCTCCGCCCCGGGCCAGGCGTAGTTGACGTCCGCACCCAGCGCCTTCGACCCCATCACGATGTACGCGCCGCCGTAGGCCTTCCGCGTCACGACGGTGAGGAGTGGCACCGACGCGTCGGCGTAGGCGTGGATGAGTTTCGCCCCGTGACGGATGATGCCACCGTACTCCTGTTGCGTGCCGGGCATGAACCCCGGCACGTCGACGAGCGTCACGACGGGGAGGTTGAAGGAGTCACAGAAGCGGACGAATCGGGCGCCCTTCTGGGCCGATTCGATGTCGAGCGTCCCGGCGCTCACCCGCGGCTGATTCGCGAGGACGCCTACCGGCGCCCCATCGAGGCGTGCCAGGCCGGTGATGAGGTTCCGAGCCCAGCCCGGTCGTAGCTCGAGGAACGAGTCCCCGTCCGTCACGGAGCGGGCGACCCGCCGGGCGTCGTACGGTTGGCTCAGGTCCGACGGCACGATCTCCCCCAGCTTCGGGGTCGCCCTCTCCGGGTCGTCGTCGGCCTCGATCACGGGTGGTGACTCGCCGCAGTTGTTCGGGAGATACGTTAGGAGGTGGCGGATGGCGTCGAGGACCGCCTCGTCGTCATCCTCGGTGACGTGAGCGAACCCGCTCTTGGCTGTGTGGGTCCGGGCGCCGCCGAGGTCAGCCTTCGAGACGCGCTCGCCGGTGACGGTCTCGACGACGTCCGGGCCGGTGATGAAGGCGTTCGACGTGTCCTCGACCATACAGACGACGTCCGTCAGTGCCGGTGCGTAGGTGGCCCCGCCGGCACAGGGCCCCATGATCGCGGAGAGCTGCGGGACGCGGCCGCTCGCCTCCGTGTGCTTGGCGAAGACGCGGCCGAACCCCGACAACGCGTCCAGCCCCTCCTGGATGCGGGCGCCGCCGGAGTCGTTGAGGCCGACGACCGGCACGCCGTTGTCGAGCGCCCAGTCGAGGACCTTGCAGACTTTGTCCGCGACGACCTCGCTGACCGATCCGCCGAGGAACGTAAAGTCGTGGGCGTAGACGACGACCGTACGGCCGGCGACCTCGCCGTGGCCCGTGACGACGGCGTCGCCGGGCTCGGTCCTGTCTCCCATCCCGAACTCCGTACACCGGTGTTCGACGAAGCCGTCGAACTCGTGGAAGGTCCCATCGTCGAGGAGGTAGTGAACGCGTTCGTAGGCGGTTAGTTTGCCGCGGTCGTGTTGCCTGTCGATGCGGTCCTGATCCATTTCGGTCCCCATTCGCTCCCGTCGCTCGCGGAGGTCCGCGACCGACGCTCCGTTCTCGGTGTCGCTCGATTCGTTTGTCATATCAGCTCACTTCCCAGCCCGCCACACCCACGGACGACCGGCCACCGTCGCACACCCCCGAGCATCCGACGCACTCCCGGATTCGCCGGCTGGTACCGGTACGCGACCGACGTGGTCGGTCCATCACGCCGAATCGGTCGCCAAAGGGAGTGCCGGTGACCCTGTCGACTGACTGTGGGTTGGTACCGATCCACATCGTGGGCGTACCGTGGGACATGTCCGCCCATCTGTACATAGCTTTGGGTGCGAATCCGTCCGACGGCCGGTGCGCCCTCCATCCCGCGGCGCCCGCCACGGCGACCCCCGCAGGCCCACCGTTCGAGGGGTCTCCCTGTGCCTGAGGACGTCCGTCGGGTGCGCGGGTTGGGGCCGCCGGCGCAGCAGCGTCTGGCGGAACGACCGACGGGCAGTGGGCTCGACCACCAACCATTAGTGCTGTGCCATGATATATCATGGCGGTGTGGCGGGCATCCGCCACGTTTCGGTGTCGTATCGGTCACGCACTTGGTGGATGCCGGCTACACCCCACGCCGATCGGTCAGCGGGCTCCCGGAGTGTGCCGGCCGTTCACTTCCCCCAGAAGGGGTCCTTCGATCGCCGCTTCTGGAGGTACTGGTTGAGAACTTCCCGCTCGCCGCCGGTGATGTCCTCGAGTAGTTCCTGTTCGAGGATCTTCGCGTGTTTCTCGGGCAGTTCCGCCCAGAGTTCGTCGCCCTCACGGATGTCCCGGCCGACGGTCGGCCCGTCGATCGAGACCGCAACGCGGTCGCCCTGTGTCGCCTCGTCGACGTCCTCGCCCTCGTCCTGGATGGTCTGAAGCTCGCCGACGCGGTCGGGTTCGCCGTCGTCGAACCGCGCGACGTGAGTGTTTCGGCGGAGCAATCCCCCCAGGACCTCGACACCGACCACTGCGGGATCGGACTGCCTGAAGGTGTGGTCGGGGAGGATGCGAACGCGGGCGGGCCGGGTGATGTTCTCGAGGACCTGCGTCTGCTGGCTCTGCTCGATCGCCGCCACGTGCTCCTCGTACCCCTCGATCAACCGGTAGATGACGTCGTGCTGGAATATCTCGACGCCCTCCTGGTCCGCGAGGTCGGCCGCGTCGTCGAGGACGTCGACGTTGAACGCGAGGATGGTCCGGTTGGTCGGTTCGCCGGCCGTGACGGCGATCCGGACGTCCCGCGGGGCGACGTCGCCCACCTCCGCGCGCATGATGGGTATGTCGGCGTCCGCCAGCGAGTCCACGAGCGCCTCCAGACTCCCCAGCGTGTCCGCCTTGACCGTCAGCCCCTCCTCCTCGGTCGTGACTGCGATTTCCGCGAGTTCGGCCTCGACGTCGGCGACGACGTCCTCGAGGGGCCGGTTGCCCACGACGCGCACCGGCGCCCCCGCCATGGCATCCTCGAGGTCCGGCGCGGCGATCTTGACGCCATCGGCGGCGACGACCGAGTCGACCTGCTCGAACTCCCGGTGGGAGCGGATCTCCGCGAGCGCCTTCGGCTTCAGCAGCGCGCGGACGTCCGTCACGATTGGCTCGTTCACGCCGCCGACGACGATGGTGTCGTCGTCGGTGATCGTGCCGTCGTAGACGACGGCGTCGATCGTGGCCCCGAAGCCCTGGGTCTCCGTCACCTCGAGGACCGTGCCCGCGCCGGGGCCGGTCACGTCGATCGCCATCTCGTCGCGCATGTATCGCTGGGATAGCCCCATCAGCACGGTCAGCAGATCTGGGATGCCCTCGCCGGTCTCCGCCGACACCGGGACCACGCCGACGTTATTGGCGAAGTCGGTGACCCGCCAGTACATGTCCGCGGAGAAGCCCGCGTCCGAGAGCTGGCCGATGAGCTCGTAGAGGCGCTCATTGAGGGTGTCCTCGGCGCGGTCGGACTGGGCGTCGATGGCGGCCTGTGTGGGCAGTCCGTCCGACGGGTTCCACCCCGGAACCGTGTCGATCTTGTTCGCGGCGACGACGAAGGGCGTCTCTGTCCGGGCGAGGATGTCGACCGCCTCCTCCGTCTGGGGCTGGAAGCCGTCGGTCACGTCGACGACGAGGATGGCGATGTCCGCGAGTGCGCCGCCACGGGCTCGGAGGGTGGAGAAGGCGTGGTGGCCGGGCGTGTCGATGAACAGGAGGCCGGGTAGGTCGAAGTCGTCGGGGTCGACGAGGTCGCCCGCGATCTCGGAGATGGTCTCGAGGGGGACCGCCGTCGAGCCGATGTGCTGGGTGATGGCGCCCGCCTCACCCTCGCTAACGGCCGTGCCGCGGATGCGGTCGAGCAGGCTCGTCTTGCCGTGGTCGACGTGGCCGAGAACGGCGACGATGGGCGTGCGGAGGGAGGCTGAATCGGTGTTCGCCATCGCTATCAGAAGTCTATGTGATTCGAACCGTCAGGCGCATTTAAGAACATCGTATCGGGGGCCAGACCGAAAGGCACTCGGTGGCCTTCACCCTGGCGCGGGGTATGGAGCCCTCGCGATGGTCCCGCCGGGCCCTCCTCTCCGCCGCCGGTGTTGCGCTCGCCGGGTGTTCGACGGCGCCGGGTGACTCGACGCCAACGTCGACGCCCCGCGCGGACCCGCCAGCCATCACGCTCGACCCGCCCACCGAGCCACCCTCGACCGCGGTCGAGGCGACCGTTCTCGTCGAGAACCTTGCGGTGCCCTGGGACATAGCCGAGGCGCCGAACGGCGACCTGTTCGTCACCGAGCGCGTCGGCCGGGTGAACCGGTTCTCGGCGGGCGAGCTCGAGGGCGTCCTCGAACCAGCCGACGCGATCGACGCGGAGGCCATTCCGGCAGGATCCGACGACCAGCCGTGGTGGGTCGAGGGCGGCGAAGGCGGGACGCTCGGCGCGGCCGTCCACCCGGACTATCCCGAGCCCTCCTGGCTGTACGTGTACTACACCGCAAGAACCACGGGGGGCAAAGTGAACAGAGTCTCCCGATTCGACGTCGACGCCGACGATCCCGCGGCTTCGGAGGAGGTGGTTCTCGGTGGGATCCCGGCCCATCGGGTGCACAACGGCGGCCGGATCCGCTTCGGGCCGGACCGCCGGCTCTGGGTCACCACGGGAACCGCGTCCTTCGACAAGGACGAGGCGACCGACGCCGCCGCCGACCCGAGTTCGCTCGCCGGGAAGGTACTGCGGATCACGCCCGACGGGGATCCCGCCCCCGAGAACCCAAATCTGGGTAGCGGTGCCGACCCGAGGGTGTACACCTACGGACACCGCAACCCACAGGGGATCGTCCAGCTCCCCGGCGGGGCGTGGCTCGTCGACGAACACGGCGGCGCCGGCCATGACGAGATCAACCGGTTGGTGGCCGGCGACGACTACGGCTGGCCGAATACCCCCCGTGGGCGCGAGAAGTACGCCGGCACGGACGACGTGCATCCGCCGTTAGCCAACAGCGGGTCGACGTCCTGGGCGCCCACGGGCAGTGTGTTCTACACCGGCGATGCCGTGCCGTCGTGGTCGAACCGCATGCTCATCGGTGGACTGGTCAGCCAGCAGGTCGTCGTCGCGACTATCGGCCCGGTCGGTGCGGAGCTGCCGCCCGCCGGTGAGGACGGCCGGGCGTTCACCGCCGACTGGTACGACGACGCCGCGGACGTCGTCGTCCATCCCGTCCTCGAGAACGAATTGGGTCGTGTCCGCCACCTCGAGCAGGCGCAAAACGGCGCGCTGTACGCGATCACCTCGAACCGCGACGGACGCGCCCAGGACCCGTTTCCGCGCGAGGTCGACGACGTGCTGGTTCGGTTGGAGGCCGTCGAGGGGTAGGCTGGAGCGATTTG
>CAYUFG010000118.1:0-6397 GCA_964443815.1 uncultured Halobacteriales archaeon
CAGAGAGCCCTGCCGATGGATCGTCCCGATACCGGCGTCCCGTCAGACTCCGACGAACACTGATGGCGGCTGACTTTGCCGTCGTTGCGGCCGCCGTTACGCTCCCCTTTGCCGCCGCAGCCCTCGTGCCACTGCTGTACCGCGCCCTCCGGGAGAAGGTTGGATACGCGGGCGCACTCGTTGCGGCGGCTAGTTTCGGCCTGCTGGTGACCCAAACCGGCAGCCACGGGACGGTCCGTATGACGTGGATCCCCGCGCTCGATATCGCGTTGCAGTTTACGGTCGACGGATGGGCGCTCCTGTTCGCGCTGCTGGCGAGCGGCATCGGGATCCTCGTCTTCGCGTACTCAGCGACGTACATGCACGGAGAGCGTGGACTGCCCCGCTACTACGCGACGCTGCTCGCGTTCATGGGCTCAATCATCGGCGTCGCGCTCGCGTCTGACCTCGTTTCGATCTTTCTGTTCTGGGAGTTGACCAGCCTCTGTTCGTTTGTCCTGATCGGCCACCACACCGACGACGCCGAGTCGCGCTACTCGGCGCGAATGGCCATGATCGTGACCATCGGCGGCGGCCTGTGTCTGCTTGCGGGACTGCTCGTGCTCGCCGTTGCAGCGAAGGGTGCCTTCGGTGGCGTGACGTTCGACCTAACGACGATGATCGCGAACGATGAGGCGTTGCGCATCGCCCTCCGGGAGTCCGGCCTGTTCATTCCGGCGCTCGTGTTGATCGTCACAGCCGCTGCCGCCAAGTCCGCGCAAGTGCCGCTTCACTTCTGGCTACCGAACGCTATGGTCGCCCCGACTCCGGTCTCCGCATTCCTCCACTCCGCGACCATGGTCAAGGTTGGCGTCTACTTCGTGGGACGGGTCCGGCCACTCCTGATGGGCGACGAGTGGGTGCTGCTCGTGGCGACCCTCGGGCTGCTGACGATGGCCGTGGGCGCGGTGCTTGCAGTGGCCGCGACCGACATGAAGGAGTTGCTCGCGTACTCGACGGCTAGCCACCTCGGACTCATGGTCGCAGGCTTCGGGCTCGATGTCGTCTACGGGGGCGAGGCGGGGACATTCCACCTGCTAAATCACGCACTGTTCAAGGCGCCGCTGTTCCTCGTCGCTGGCATCGTCGCCCACCAGGCGGGGACCAGATCGCTCGACAGCCTGAGTGGCCTCTGGCGAGACCTACCCGTGACGGCCACCATTACGGGGGTCGCCGCACTGAGCATGGCAGGTATACCGCCCTTCAACGGGTTCTACTCCAAGGAGTTGCTGTTCGAGGCGACCTACGAGGTTGCCCACGCAGCGGGGGGACTCGCGTGGCTGTATCCCGCAGTGGCGACGCTGGCAAGCGTGTTCACCGTCGTCTACTCCCTGAAGTTTCTCGCCATGTTCGTCGGCGATCGGCGGGCGCCGATCGCGTCAGTCGACCGGCCCCCGCTGGCGCTCGTGGTCCCCCCCGCCATTCTCGTGATCGCCGCGCTCGTCGTCAGCGTGACGCCACAACTGGCGGTCGACGCCATCGTCCAGTCGGCGGTCGACGCCACGGCCACCGGCGACGCACACCTCGAAGTAGGGCTGCCGACTCACCTCTCGCCCCCGGTCGCGATGTCGGTCGTTGCGATCCTCGGCGGCCTCGTGGCGACGCCGGTTACGGGCAGTCTAGCCGGGGGTATCGATCGGGCCGTCGCCATGCCCATACCGCTCCGACCCAGTGGGTGGTACCACTGGGCCGTCACCAGAGCGGAGACGGCGAGTGGAGGGTTCGGACGGGCAGTGCACAACCGGCAGCTCCGGACGTACCTCACCTGGGTGGCGCTGGCTTCCAGCGCACTCGCACTCGTCGGCTTCGCCGCCACCGGGGTGGCGCCTGGGTTGCCCGGCGTTTCCGCACCTTTGGTTGTTGCACTCGTGTTGGTGATGGCGGTCCTGGCGGGCCTGACGGTGCCGATCGCTCCGTCTCACGTCGTTGGTGTGCTGTCGCTGTCGATCCTCGGATTCGTCATCGCGATCTTCTTCATCCTCGCGAGTGCGCCCGACCTCGCTCTGACGCAACTGGTGGTGGAGACGCTCGTCCTGCTGATCTTCTTGCTCGTGCTCCAACGGCTGCCTTCGGTCTACTCGGAGATCCGACCGCTACAGATCGCGAGGGATGCGAGCGTATCGCTGCTCGTCGGTGCGGTGGCCTTTTTCGCCGTCCTCGCCAGCGCACCCGTCCCCGGCGCCGACCCGACCAGAGTCGCGACGTATTACACGGAACAGGCCGTCCCGGGCGGTGGCGGGACGAACGTCGTCAACGTTATTCTCGTCGACTTCCGGGGGTTCGACACGCTCGGCGAGTTGCTCGTCGTTACCGTCGCCGCGGTCGCGATACTTGTGCTCGTGACGATGCGGACCCGAGGTGAGGAGGGGGCGGGCAGAGACGGTGCGTCGGAGATAACCGACGGGGGTGAGCCGCCGTGACGACTACCATCATGCGGACGACGGCCCGGGTGACGGTCCCGATCGTCCTCGTCCTCTCGATCTCGCTGTTCCTCCAGGGCCACAACCTCCCCGGCGGCGGGTTCATCGGCGGTGTCCTCACGACGGCCGCGTTCGCTCTCATTTACGTCGCCTACGATCTCGACTACCTCGAGTCGGGCGTGCTCGGCCGGGAAGTAGAACCGGGGACCGGCATCTTTGAACACCGGACGGTCGCGGCCTACCGCCGGACCTTCCTCCTGGGCCTTGTCGTGGTGTTCGGAAGCGGAATCGCCGGCATGGTCGTAGGCGATCCGTTCTTGAGCCAGACCTACGTCCACCTCGACGGCATCCCGATCTACCACGAGGTGGAACTGGCGAGCGCCCTGGTCTTCGATTTGGGCGTGTTTCTGGTCGTCGTCGGCGGGCTCCTGACGATCGTCTCGGTGGTGAGCGCCGAATGACCGGCGAGCAGGCTGCCATCCGAACCGGCGGTGATGACCCGTGAGCGGCGTCCTCGCGCTCGCAGTCGGCGGCCTGTTTGCTGTGGGCACCTTTCTCCTCCTCCAGCGGGATCTAGTACGGGTTGTCTGGGGCGTCGCCGTCGTCTCGCAGGGTACCTTCGTCTTCCTGATCGCGATGGGCGGCGTCGACGCCGGGACGCACGATCTCGTGCCGGTGCTCGTTGGTCACGGTAGCGACGTCCCCGAAATCGCCGATCCCGTCGTCCAGGCGCTGGTCCTCACCGCGATCGTCATCAGTTTCGGCACGACGGCGCTCGCGCTCGTCCTCTCGTACCGGGCCTACGAGGAACACGGAACCATGGACGTCACGGAGTGGCCCGAATGACGCTACTCGTCATCGCCCCGCTGCTGGTCGCGCTCGGGACGGCAGTCATTACGCTCGCTCTCGGCAGGCGGCCACGGCCGCAGCGCGCGGTAAGCGTGGCGGGTGGAGTCGGCTATGCCCTGGCGGTCGCGGCCGCCGTCTGGCGAGTGGTCCTCGGGCCATCGGCGCCGGGCGCGGCGGCCTCACAGATGGGTGATTGGCCCGCGCCCTTCGGCATTACGCTGGTCCTCGACGGCCTGTCTGCATTCATGCTGACGGTGGCCGCGGTAGTCGGCCTCGTGTCGATCTGCTTCTCTGTCCGGTTCGTCGATCCAGAGAATCAGCAGGTCTACTATCACCCGCTGTTCCACCTCCTCCTGGTCGGTGTGACCGGGGCGGTCCTCACCGGCGACCTCTTCAACCTGTTCGTCTGGTTCGAGGTGATGCTTGTGGTCAGTTACGTCTTCGTTGCCTTCTACGGCACCGCTGATGCCACGGCGGCGGCCTTCCGCTACCTGGTGCTCAATGTCTTCGGCAGCGCACTCATGCTCGTTGCCATCGGCGGCCTGTACGCGACCACGGGAACGCTCAATATGGCCGATATGGCCAGCCGGCTGGCTGACCCCACGGCGGGCGTCGATCCTGTGCCCGTCGTTGGCCTCTCGGCCCTGTTGCTCGCCGTGTTCGCGTTGAAGGCCGGACTTGTCCCGTTCCAATTCTGGGTGCCGAGCGCCTACGCCGCCGCGCCACTGCCCATTACGGCGATGTTTGCCGGCGTCACGAAGAAGGTCGGGATGTACGCGATCGTTCGACTCTATTTCACGGTACTCGCTGGGGCGCCCGTGTCCGTCGATCTCCCGTGGCTTCCCGCCGGATCGGTGCTCGCGTTCCTCGCACCCGTCCTGGCGGTGATGGGAGTCGCGAGTATCGTCGTCGGAGGGTTCGGCGCCATCGGCCAGGCCCGACTCGAGGACGTCTTCGCGTATTCGAGCGTCGGCCAGGTGGGCTTCATCGCCCTGCCCGTCGCCATCGCCGCGGCGGCCGGACCGGTCATCGGCGAGGCTACCGGAACACTACGCCTCGTCGCCATCGCGGCGGCCCTGGTCTTCGCGTTGCACCACGCACTCGCGAAGGGGCTGCTCTTCCTCGCGACGGCCGCGGTGGTCGACGCGACCGGAACCGACCGGCTACGGGACCTCGGCGGCGTCGCGAGCCGATCGCCGGTGCTTGCCGGGACGGTCTTTGTGGGACTCCTCTCGTTGATTGGACTCCCACCCTTGACCGGCTTCTTCGGGAAGTTGCTCGCCTTCGATGCGGCCGTCCGTGGTCTCGGTGCCGACCTCGGCGGGCTAGCGACGGTCGCACTGGGTGCGTTCCTGCTTGGCGCCTTGCTCACGATCGTTTACGCGACGCGGGTTTGGAATGACGGTTTCTGGGGGCCTCAGACGCCTGCAGTCGCGGACGCCAGCATCGACACGGGTCAACTCGCGATACTTCTCGGGCTCGCGGCTACCGTCGTCCTCATCGGCGTGGGGTTCGACCCCGTCTACCGATTCGCCGAGACGGCCGCGGACGCCGCCCTCGACACCGAGGCGTACATCGACGTCGTGGACCCGGCCGGGGGTGAGGGGGCGTGACGCGCACCTGGCCGACCGCTGGCGCCTTGTTCGGGGTCCTCTGGGTGTTCGTCCGCGGCCCGCCCCTCGCCGTTGACGCCCTCCTGGGGTCGCTGCTCGTTGGCCTCGCGGTCGGAGTACCATTGGCCTACGTCTTCAGGCGACTGTACGCCGAGGTCGTCAACCTCCGTCGGTCGTTTCGGGGGATTCCGTACGCGGCGTTGTACATACTCACTTTCGTCCGCGAGGCGCTGGAATCGAGCGTCGACGTGACCTACCGGGTCCTCGCGCCGTCCCAACCGATCGAACCAGAGGTCATCCTCATTCCGTTGCGGGTACGGACCGACCTCGGCGTGACCACGATCGCAAACAGCATCACCATGACACCAGGCTCGCTCACGCTCGATTACGACCCGGAACAGAACGCCGTCTACGTCCACGTTATCGACGGGAGCGATCCCGAAGACATCGTCGACCCGATCCGGGTCTGGGAGGACTACGCGCTCGTGATCTTTGACGAGGAGCTGTCCCCGGGCGACCCCGCCCCGAGTTTTGCGGTCTACCCGCCCGACCGGACCCACCCAGTCCTGGAACAGGCCGGCCCGGACCCAGCGACCGAGTCCGAGCAACCGAGTGAATCGACCATCCAGAGAGGTGACGAGGATGGCCGTTGATGGGGCTATCGTTTCGGTGGTCGATGCCGCCATCGTCCTCGTAGCTGGGCTGACGCTGGTGTGTGGCTACCGGGTCATCAAGGGGCCGACGGTACCCGACCGGGTGGTCGCGCTCGACGCCATCGCCACGAACGTCGTCGCGATCGCCGTGCTGTTTGCCATCAGGACCGACCGGGGCCTGTTCGTGACGGTGAGCCTCGTGCTCGCGATCATCGGGTTCCTCTCGACGGTCGCGGCGGCGAAGTTCGTCACCGAGGGCGACATCATCGTCCGACAGGAGTGATCACAGGATGCTAAACAAGAATCTCCCTCGTACGGTCGTTCGGCCCGAGATGCAATCATTCGGGGGTATTCGGTGATGGCGGGACTAGAAATATTCCGGACATGGGCGGTCGTCGGACTCGTCGTCGTCGGCGCCTTTTTCCTCACTGTCGGGACCATCGGACTCATCCGGTTGCCGAACGTCTACAACCGGATGCATGCCACGAGCAAGCCGGCGACCATCGGTACTGTCGCCGTCTTTCTCGCCGGGTTCTTCTACTTCGGCCCCGGCGGTGCCGGCCTCCCGTCGCTGATCGGCATCGTCTTCCTGTTTTTGACTGTGCCGACCGGTGCGCACATGATCTCACGCGCGGCCGAACGGACCGGCGTGCCATTTTTGGGCTCGGTGACGTGGCCGGGGAAGTCCGAGGATGAGTGAAAGCCGAGCTTTTGGCTTATCTCGACCGCGTTCGCCGCTTCGATGTGACCCGGCGACGAAAAGGTGATAGTGGGACCGCCGAGAGTCGAACTCGGGTCCGACGCACCCCATGCGCCGAGGATA
>CAYUFG010000119.1:0-6353 GCA_964443815.1 uncultured Halobacteriales archaeon
GACACTGGTTGACCGGGCCCGAGACGCCGGGGCGTCGGTCGTGTTCACGCGGGACGTCCACCCGCCCGACCAGTTCGAAGACGCCCACTACTACGACGAGTTCGAGCAGTGGGGCGAGCACGTGGTCGAGGGAACTTGGGACGCGGCACTCGTCGACGCACTCGACCCGCGCGAGGAGGAACTCGTCGTCGTCAAGCACACTTACGACGCGTTCCACCGGACGCAACTCGAGGGCTGGCTCGAAGCCCACGGCATCACCGATCTGATTTTCTGCGGGACGCTCGCGAACGTGTGCGTTCTCCACACTGCCGGAAGCGCGGGGCTGCGGGACTACCGGCCGATCCTCGTCGAGGACGCCATCGGCTGCATCGAGGAGTCCCACCGCGAGTACGCACTCGACCACGCCGATTGGCTCTTCGGCGATGTGGTCGGGATCGAGGACGTCGCCCTCGGGTAACAACTACACATGTTGCAACGGCGAAGGTCCGAGATCTGACCTGAATATACTCGACAGGAACGGGGGGAAATCAATCGGCTACCGGCAGTCCGCGCACCCGGACTCGTCGGTCTCCACCTCGACCACGACGCCGTCGCCGACGGCCAGGCCGATGTCCTCGCCGATAAGCTTGACGCCGAAGGTGTCACGGGCACAGAACAGCGCGATGCCTCCGATCGGGTCGCCGTTCGCGAGCACCCGTGCGTCCGCCCACTGGACGTGTCGTCCATCGGCGATGCCGACCGGCGAACCCGCGATTTCGGCGACGCCACCCCCACCCACAAGGCCCCCGCCGTCGTAGTGTGGGAAGCCGCCGTCCAAGACGCCACCGTCGCTGGCGAGGCCGACGAAACACTCGCCCGGTGTTGGATGAGCCGGCGCGTCGAGCCTGGCCCAGGTGTTACCGGCCGCCGCGACGCTGCCGGTGCCGTCCCACTCGAGCCCATGAATGGGGATGTCTATTGCAATCGGCAGCGAGCCCGAGGCCCGGTAGGGATCATCCCCGTAGGACCGGAACCCCAGGTGGAGGTGGTTGGGGACCCAGGGCGCGAAAAAACCCGCGCGGACGAGCCTCCCGAGGTCGTCGCCTCGGTGGATCCAGTCGCCCGGTGCGACGGTGGGATCCACGTGCATGATCCTCGCGAGACGGTCGCCCGTGTCGACCACCAGCAGGTGGTCCGTCTCCGCGGCGTAGGGTTTCGGCGGTGCCCGGACCTCCCGCGTGTCGATAACCTCGCCATCCACCGGCGACGGGCCACGCTCGCCGACGGGGTAGAGGTCGATCGCACGCCCGCGATCGTGGGCCGGGTATGGCGAGTTGTACAACGAGAACCGCCGGTAGCGATCGAGCACGCTCCCGTCCAGCGTGACGGCCATCGACGGTTCCTCGGGCGTCCCCGGGCAAGTGTCCGTCGGGCCACGCCGGCCCCGACGACGTGACCGCTTGCAATCGTCCGACGATTACAGAAATTTGAGGCGAATGGCCAGGACTACAGTCGTGGGAGGGCGTCGCCGGCGCCGGCCTCACCGCAGCCGTTTTTCACCGTGGGTACCAATGGTGCGGCGTGCAGGTCGCCAGGGAGGGGAAATCCACGCCGAGGGCGGACACAGCGGTTACCCGCCGGCTTGTCGAGGCCGTCGCGGAGTCCGGCGAGCCCGGCGTACGGGTCTGGTACCCCCCGAAACACGTCGCTTTCGGCCGGCGCGACTGCCGTGCGGCGGGCTACGACCGGGCCCAGCGGGCCGCCGCGGACCGTGGCTATCCGCCTCTGAAACGCGACACCGGCGGTCGAGCGGTGGCGTTCACCGGCGGTACCCTCGCCGTCGTCCGCGCCGAGCCGGTCGATCCTCGTGAGCCGGCGATCGACGTGCGGTACGAGCGGCTGCTCGCCGATCTCGAGACGGCGCTCGGGGCCCTTGGCATCCAGGCAAGCCGTGGGGAGCCACCGAACGCCTTCTGTCCGGGGACGCGCTCACTGTCGTCGGGCGGGAAGCTTGCCGGGCTCGCCCAGCGCGTCACCGACGACGTCGCGACCGTCGCCGCGGTCCTCGTCGTGACGGACGCCGAGACAGTGCGATCTGTGCTCGACCCGGTCTATGCGGCGCTCGACATGCGCTTCGATCCCGACAGTGTTGGCAGTGTGGCGGCTGCGGGCAGTACCGACGATCTCGTCGACGTGAGGCAGGCGGTCGAAGCTGCCATCGTCGGCGACGCGGCCACGACTCCGTGACACTTAGGAGACCGGCGCGCGCCACCACTGACATGCTGATCCGTGGGGCGCTGCTGGCCGACGACCGTCGCCGGGACATTCGCGTCAGCGGCGAACGGATCGACGCCGTCGGCGAGGCCCTCGAACCGGGCCCCGACGAACGGGTGATCGAGGCCACCGGCAAGCGGCTCCTACCCGGGATGATCGACGTCCACGTCCACTTCCGCCAGCCCGGCGGCGAACACAAGGAGACGTGGGCGACAGGTTCGCGAAGCGCCGCAGCGGGTGGCGTCACGACGGTCGTCGACCAGCCGAACACGGACCCACCGACGGTCGACGCCGAGGCCTTCGACGAGAAGGCCTCCTACGCCACCGATTCGATCGTCGACTACGGCCTCAACGGCGGCGTCGTCCCCGGCTGGGAGCCCGCCGAACTGTTCGATCGGCCGCTGTTCGCGCTGGGTGAGGTCTTTCTCGCTGACTCCACTGGTGACATGGGAATCGAGATAGCTGACTTCGAAGCGGCACTCCGTCGGGTCCGCGGCCACGACCTCCGGATGACAGTCCACGCAGAGGACGCCGCCGAGTTCAACGAGAGCGCACTCGAACGCGACGACGCCGACGCTTGGAGCGCGTACCGGCGGGCGCGGGCCGAGGCCGCGGCCGTGCGACGGGCTTGCACGCTCGCGGCGGAGTACGATGTCCGGGTCCATATCGCCCACACGAGCACGCCCCGCGGCATCGATATCGCGGCGGAGGCGGGGATGTCGTGCGAGGTGACGCCGCACCACATGCTGCTCTCCCGGGGCGACCTCGCCGAGCTGGGCACCTTCGGCCGGATGAACCCGCCGCTACGGCGCGATCGACTCCGTCAGGGCGTCTACGACCGCGTTCGGGACGGGACGGTCGACGTGATTGCGACGGACCACGCCCCACACACCCGGGAGGAGAAAGAGGCGAGCATCTGGGACGCGCCGAGCGGGGTCCCGGGCGTCGAGACGGCACTTCCACTCTTGCTTGCGGAGGCGCGCGACGAACGGCTCGGCTACGAACGCATCCGCGACCTGACCGCCCGCAACCCCGCCCGGCTCTTCGACCTCCCGAACAAGGGCCTGATCGCGGAGGGCCGTGACGCCGACCTCGTGCTCGTCAACCCCGATCGCCCCCGCGAGATCCGGGGCTCGGAACTCCACTCCACGTGCGACTGGACCCCCTTCGACGGCTGGAAGGGGGTCTTCCCGGAGGTGACGATGGTGCGCGGGACGATCGTTTACGAGCGCGACGAGACCGGCGAGGAGACGTTCCACGAGCACGCCGGGAGGAACGTCCGCACGGCTGGACCGGCGGCCGGCGAGTGACCGCTCAGTCGTCCTGGACGTCGATCTCGTGGCCACATTCTGGACAGGTCAGCTCGTCGTGGCGGAGGGCGGCGCTGTGCTCCCGCACCTCGCGCATGACGCCGCTGACGGCATCCTCGGCCTCGAGCTCGGCCTCGACCGAGAGGTCGACGCCTTCGACCTCGAGCAGGAACTTGGCCACCTCGGTCGCCTCGTACATGACGTCGTCGAGTTCCTCGGCGGTGAAGAAGTCCGACATGGCGCCGTAGAGGAAAGTCGCGCCGCTCTTCCTGACCTTCTCCTCGAAGGAGGCCCGGGCCTGGTTGACGGCCTGGGGCGTGTAGGTGTCTGTCATGAACGGAACGAGATCGGGAAGGTGCTCGCCGATCTTGGTCATCTCCACGCCGGTCTCGGTGCGGAAGTCGGCACAGAGCCGCGCGATCGCCCACTCGCGGGCGGTGATGTAGGTCCGATCCCGGAGAAATTCGTTCGCGCGGTCGTAGGTGCTGCCGTCGATCTTCGTGAAACGGTCGTACGTCCGGACGTCCTCGGGGACGCCGGGGTCGTAAGCCGACCGGGGCTCGCTGTCGTCCCCGCCCACGGCCTCGGAATCGCCGCCGTTCGAATCCGCATCCGGCTCGGCGGTCGATCCGTCGGCCTGGCCGGATTTCCGGTCCTCACTCGCCTCAGCCGACGCCGAGTCGGGATCCCGGGGCTTGGACCGGTCGACCCGCTCGTCGGGCTCCTCCGCCATGGGACGCAGTGCGTGGCCCCCGCGAAAAAGCGTGTCGGCGTGGTCGGGAGGCTTTTTACCGACGCTCGCCAGCATTCCCCAAATGCAGGTTCTGTTGGGACTCGACGGCAGCGAGCTGTCCCTCCGGGCGTTCGATCGGACGCTCGAGCGCGCCCGTGAGACGGGCGACTCGCTCACGGTGGCCGTCTACGTGGGGACGGCCGACGAGACGCTCGACGACCTCGAGCGCCTCGCACGGGACCGGATCGCGGCCGATCCCGTCGACGCCGAGGTCCGCCGTATCGAGGGCGATCCCGGGAGCGCGCTCGTCGACCTCGCGGCGGACGGCTACGACCGTATCGTCCTCGGCGGCGGCACGATCAGCCCCATGGGCAAGATCCGGCTGAGTGACGACGTCGAGTTCGTGCTCGCGAACGCCAAGACGACGGTGACGCTCGTCAGATGACCGTCGACTACCCCGACGAGCCGGCCGGGGACTTCCCCGTCCCACCGCGGACGGTGGTCGACGATCAGGGCCGGGACATCCGGTTCCGGCGGGGGACCGAAGCCGACCGACCGTCGCTGGTGAATATGTACCGCGACTTCCACCCGGAGGATCGCGCCCAGGGCATCCCGCCCGCGCGTGAACCCCAGATTCGCGAGTGGCTCGACACCGTCGGGGGGCGCGACCACCGGACCGTCCTCGCCGCCCACGAGGGCGACCTCGTCGGCCATGGGATGCTTGTGGCCGACGACGAGGGCGCGTACGAACTCGCGCTGTTCGTGCTTCGTGAGTACCAGGGGGCGGGCATCGGGACGGAGCTGTTGCGAACGCTGCTGGGCCTGGGCCAGGAGACGGGCGTCGAACGGGTCTGGCTTAGCGTCGAGCGCTGGAACGACCCTGCTATTGCGGTCTACGAGAAGGTTGGCTTCGAGCGGGCCGACTCCGCGAGTTTCGAGATAGAGATGGCGCTGCGGCTACACTGAGAGCACCGGCTGGCTAGCGTACTCGACGACGTACAACGCAGCCTTGCCGATGGTTTCTGCCGACGAGCCGCTCGGCGTCTCCCGCGGGATGACGATGAAGTCGGCGTCGACCTCCTCGGCTGCGTCGAGAATCACGCTGCCTGGACTTCGCCGCAACGACCGAGCGGAGAACCCTGCTGCCGAGGAGTGGGTGAAGCCCTCGATCCCGTTAGCGTCGGCAACCTGGGCCTCGACCGCAGCGGCGAAGTCCTGGTAGTCTTCCGCGACCGCTTCCGCCGCGACGTCACCGGCCTCGAGGCCGTCGACGACGCGCTCCTCGAGCACCTGCAACAGGTGCAGGGAGGCGCCGTACCGGTCGGCGACGGCGACGGCGTACTCGACGGCCGAGGCCGACGAGTCGCTGCAGTCCGTCGGCGCCAGGACGGTCTCGATCGCCAGCATCGACGCTATGTCCGATCGGGACGGGCAAAAGCCCGCCGGAATCGCCGTGTTTTACTACCGGCCTGCGGAAGTACGCCCATGTTCGAGACGGTCGTCATCGCCACGGATGGGTCCGCGAGCGCCGAGCGGGCCGTCGCGGCGGCTGCCGACCTGGCCGACGCATTTGACGCGGCGGTCCACGCCCTCTATGTCGTCGACGAGGGCGAGATCGAGGGGACGCCCGATGACGTACGGGCGGATCTCGCGGACGCGTTGGTGGCCGCTGGCGACGAGGCGCTCGCGTTCGTGCGCGACGAGACGGCCGCCGCCGGTATCGACCGGGTTACGACGGCCGTCCGGGAGGGTGACCCGGCGACTGAGATCTGCGGCTACGCCCGCGATGTCGACGCCGACGTCGTCGCCACCGGGACGCGGGGTCGCCACGGCGAACACTCTTTCCTACTCGGCAGCGTCGCGGAGACAGTTGTCCGGAACAGTTCGATCCCCGTCCTGACGGTCCGCCAGCAGGAGGCCTGATCGGCGCCTTCTTGCCCCCGAGTCGACAAACGGCCGTATGGACGACTGGCTCATCGACGACGAACGCCTCTCGATCGGACGCAAGTCCGTGCTCCCGGGCGAGGGGTTCTGGTACCCGGACGGACTCGAGGAGG
>CAYUFG010000120.1:0-6341 GCA_964443815.1 uncultured Halobacteriales archaeon
AATTCGAAGTGTACGCCCGGAACACTAACGACCGGCGTCATCCCGTGGCGGTGGGCCGTGTCGGCCGGGAAACCCTCGTGCCGGGCGCGTGACCCCGGAGGGCCACGAATGGCGCGGGCAGCGTATGCCGTCCGCGCTGGCCACGTAGGTCGTGACCGACCATATTGCGCACCCGGGTTCTCCGCGGTATCATCGCACCCTGACGGGTGAGCTCGCGCGGGGACTGAGGTGCGCAACCTCAGTTGGGAGGCGGCGGCTCATGAACGTGTCGAGGCCTGTCTACTCACCGGTTCGCCTCGAGGTCACCCCACGACCGGACGGTCCCGGGCTCGATTCGCACTAGCGGTCGGTCTTCTAGCGCGTGGTCGGCGTATTGTTCGTACTTCGCCCGCAGTGCACCGACCGCACTGCCGTGCCCGGGTTGGTCCGGCGTCTCCACCGCGGCGGTCCCGCGGATCTGGACCCAGCCGAGGTCGCCCCAACTCTCGCTGTAGTGATCGACGAGGAGTGCCACGACGGGGTTCTCGCGGACGTCCCGGACGCGTCTGAGCGCGGACGGCTCGGCTCGCTTGGGTTTCTCGTCGATCGGCGAGACGAGATGGTCGCCATGGAAGGCGAAGCAGATCGGAACGACGTGTGGATGGCCGTCGGCGTCGGCTGTTGCCAGCCGCCCCACTCGTGCGGACTCGACGTACTGCCGCTCGGCCGCGTCGAACATGCACCTCGGTAGGCGGGGGAACGGAAGAGCGTGTCGCGAGCCTCAGTCGTCGGCGGGTGCGGCCCGTTCGTGAAGCCAGGGTACCTCGTCGACCTCGTTCCCGACGTAGTCGGAGTTGAATTCGTCGTCGGCCAGCACCTTGTAGGCATAGTGCTGGACGACGCTCTTCATGACGCCGCTCGCACCGCCGAGGAACCGACCTGCACGGACGTCGCGCTGGGTGCGTTCGACGGGGTAGCTGTCGGTCGTCGCGATCCCGCCCATGATCTGGATGCAGGTGTCGGCGATCTCGTGGGCGAGGTCGTTCCCGTACCACTTCGCCATCGAGCCCTCCATCCGTCCCGCACCGATGCTCTCCGCGTCAAGCAGCCGCGCGGCGCGGGTGTTCAGCAGGTAGGCCGCGTCGAGTTTTGTCGCCATCTCCGCGACGCGGTGATTGACGCTTTGGTAATCCGCGACCATCTGCTCGTTCACCTCCCGGTGTTCGGTGTAGTTGGCCGCGATCTCGAGTGCCTTCTCGCTCGCTCCCAGGCAGTACCGCGCCACCGTCAGGTGTTCGAGATTGAGTTCGTCGGTGATGTACGGCCAGGCGCCCCCTTCGTCACCCACCAGGTTCGCGTCGGGGACGCGGACGTCGTCAAACCGCATCCAGGCAGCGCCGGTGCCGCGGAAGCCGTGCCAGTCGGACTGGTCCTGGCGGATCTCGATGCCGTCGGCGTCCCCGTCGACGACGAACAGTGAGACACCATCGCGCTCGCCGTCTTCACCACTCGTCCGGGCTGGCAGGAAGTAGATGTCCCCGTACCGCGCGAAGTCGATGAACCGTTTCTCTCCGTTGAGAAGCCAGGTGCCGCCGTCGCGGTCGGCGGTCGTGCCCACGTGTGCGAGGTCGGTCCCGCTTCCGGGTTCGGTATACGCCTGAGAGAGGATCAAATCGCCGTCGAGCATCGGCTCGAGGTATTCTTCGTGGATGTAGTCGTCGCCGTGCTCGTACATGGTGTGGCCGACGTGCTGGGTAAGCGACGTCTGGCAAGCGTGGACGATCGTTCCCGCGTAGCCGATAGCCTGTTCGGCGAGGACGGTCTCCGTAAAGGTGCCGCCAGGGCCACCGACCGACTCCGGCAGCGCAATTCCGATGAACCCCGCCTCGGCCATCCTGGACACGTACTCCGCCCAGTCCGCACGCGTCTCGTCGTTGTCGTCGAGCGCCGCAAAATGCTCTTCACCGAGACCGTCGACAAAGATCTCGGTCTCAAGGGTTTCGATGGCGTCAGCGAGGTAGTCTCGCTCGGCGGCCGTCAAGCTGGTATCCGCCCCGATCATGTCGGGGAGGTTGGCGCCGATCCGAGATAAAACCCAACAGTCCGTCGCACGGGCGACCCAAAGGGTTATTCACGGAGTCCGAAAATCCCTCCCATGCGCGTCGGCATCGTTGGCGGCGGGATCCACGGAGCTGCGACGGCCTACTTCTTGACAGAGTTTGGCGACGTGGACGTCACGCTTTTCGAGCGGGACGCTCTTGCGAGCGGCTCGACCGGATACTCGGCCGGCATCGTCCGGTACCATTACTCGGATCCAACCCACGTCGACCTCGTCCGGCGCAGCGTCGAGCACATGTGTACCCTCGAGGACCGGATCGGCCACAACGCTGGGTTCCACCAGAACGGCTATCTCGTGCTCTACGACGCTGAGCACGAGCCAGAACTTCGGGAGATCGTCTCCATGCAGCGAGACTGCGGCCTCGACGTCAGAGTGATCCAACCCGACGAGGTCGCAGATATCCTTCCCGGATGCAGCCCGGACGGCGTGGCCCTCGGCGCCTACGAGCCAACAGCCGGCTACGCCGACCCGTACCTGATCGCGACCGGCTACGCACGGGCCGCAGGGGACGCCGGTGCGACCATCGAAACTGATATCCAAGTTTGCGACATCGAGCGACGGGACGACACCGTCGAGGCTCTCGTCACATCGAACGGTCGCCGGAAATTCGACTATGTCGTCAATGCCGCCGGAACCGCGGGTGCCCGTGTCGCAGCAATGGCGGACGTTTCGGTCCCTCTGCGCCTCCGGGAATCGAAGATCGTGACGCTCACAGCGGAGACTCCTTACGGTCGCAGTCTGCCGACACTCTCGGACCATACCGTGGCGCCGGATATGTACGTAAAGCCGGAGCTGTCGGGTGACTTCCTCGTCGGGGGTATCGATCGGCCGTGGCTTGCCGACGACGAACCGACGGCGGGAGTCGACGAGGACTTCGTCCTCGAAGTCGGACGGCGACTCGACCGACGACTCCCCCGCTACGCGGACGCCTCGGTCGTCGACTCGTGGTCCGGGCGCATCGCGGTAACGCCCGACTCGAATCCCGTCATGGGCGAGCCAGCGGGACTCGACAACTTTTACAACATGGTCGGCGGAAGCGGGCACGGCTTCAAGACCGCCCCAGCGTTCGCCGAGGCCGCCGCAAAGCACATCTACGGCCGCCAGTCCGGATTCGACCTTTCACGGTACCGCCTCGAGCGGTTCGCTGACGACGACCACCTCGCCGGCGTGAGTTCGCGTACGTATGGGGGCCGTTGAGGCCGGTCAGTCGGCGCGGACGCGTTCCCAGAATCGGAGGAAGTTCTCACCGGAGAGCTTTCGAATGGCCGCGTCCGAGTACCCGCGTTCGCTGAGGCCCTCGGGGATCGCGTTCCAGTCGCTGAAGCGGTCCATCGGGCCGAACGACTGGCCGATGTGCTTCATGCCCTCGGCGAAGCCGATATCGCCGTACGTCCGCCGGACCCCCTCGCGGACTCCCTCGGGTAGGTCGTCCCTCGCCGCGAGCGACCAGGCTCCCCAGTCCGTCCCGATGCCGACTCTGTCGACGCCGAGGATCGACACCGCGTGGTCGACGTGATCGAAGAAGCGGTCGAAGGCCGCATCGTAGTCCCCCGGCGAGATGAAAAACGGGATGGTCAGAATGCCCGCGTAGCCGTCGTTCGCCGCGAGCGTCTCGAGCAGGTCGTCGGACTTCCCTCGAGGGTGGTCGGCGACCTCCCGACAGAAGGTGTGGGTGAACGCGACCGGATCGGCGCTTGCCTCGATGGCGTCACGTGACGTGACTTCGCCGCAGTGCGAGCAGTCGATGATCATGCCTCGCTCGTTGAGCCGCTTGACGACCGACTCACCGAGTCGCGACAGGCCCGCGTCGCCGTTCTCCATGCAGCCAGTCCCGAGGTCGTTCTGGCTGTTGTACGTGAGCTGGGCAACACGCAGTCCGTAGTCGTAGAGCGTGTCGACCCCCTCGGGGTCGCCCTGGATGTCTTTTCCCAGGTTCTGGGTGTTGAGAACGGCGCCAACGCCACCGTCTGCGACCGTCTTACGGGCGGTTTCCGGGTCGGTGATCTTTCGCAGCCAGTCGACGGTGTCGAACCGGGCCTGCCACCGGCCGAGGACGGTCGTCCGATCCTCACGGTGACTCTCGGCGCGCTCCGTGTTGCCGAAACTCCACATCGTCGGCGAGATCAGGTTCACGCCGGCCGATCTGTATATCGCCCGTAGTGCGTCACGGTAGTCGGGCTCGGCCTCGAGTCGACGGACCTGGTGATCGAACAGGGCGTTGAAGGCGTCGCCCACGGCGTCACTCTCCGAGAGCGCCGATTCGAGGACGTCCCGGTCACGGCCGTCGACGACGAAGCGGGCTCCGCCCGGAAAAAAGTCGAAGACTGGGGTGTCCGGCATCGGCGGCTACCGGCGGCACCGGTGGATCGGGACGGGGAGTCCGACGCCTCGCCGCCGGCTCGACGTGCTGGCACCCCGTTTCCACGCGGTCGTCGTTCTGGTTGGCATGCTACCGGCCAGGATCAGGGCCGCCAATATAAAAGTACCACTCGCGCGGACCTCGGTGGCAACGGTTCGAGGCGGATGCTTACGACTTCAGTCCTGGAAGGACGTCAAGCCCGTGGATCGGTGACCACGGGGGACATCCGGGCGACCAGCAATGCGGCGACTCCGATTCCCGCCGCGGCTACCCCTGTTCCCACACCGACGAGCTGGACGGAGGCTGTGAAGCCCACACGAGGCGTCCCATAGGCGATTCCCGCCCCCATGGCGATCGGCGTCACAGTCACCGCCAAGCGGCCGACGCTCTCGCCGAGGCTCACGAGTCCGCCGCGAAGCTCGGTCGGTGCGAGTCCGGTGATGATACTTCGGTAGATCGACATCAGGGATCCCAGTCCAAGGCCCATGAGGGCGATGCCCGGATACGCGACTGCGACGCTCGGCGCGAGGAATACGACGACGATGCCGCCGGCGAGCGCCCCATTGAGGGCGATCAGTGGTACCAGCCGGTTGTCGAATCTCGCGGTGATGCGACCGGCCTGCGTCGCTGAGAGGGCGTACCCCAGGCTGCCAACTGCTGCCAGCAGCCCCGCGTCTGTTGGCGTTCCACCGAGGACGTTCAGCACGTGAATCGAGTTGTACGTGAGGAACCCGACCCAGACGATCCCCGGGGTCCCCCGCGCGATCACCATGGCGGCTGCCTTGGGTTGGGAGGCAAGCGCCCATAACTCGCCTACCTGCTGGTGCAGGCTCCGGTCCGGACCCGTTTCCTCTGTGATGGTCTCCGCCGGCTCCGCGAACCAGCGATAGACCGCGAATGCCACAGGGAAGGACAACCCATAAACGAGGAAGGGATACTGCCAAGCAACCACGACGAGGAGCCCGGCGACGAGCGGAGCGAGCATCTGCATGATGCCCGATCCGGTGAACCGGAGTCCCTGGGCGGTGGCCTCACGTGGGCCGTCGTAAATGTCGCCGATGCTGGTGATGATGACCGCCATGATCGCCGCCCAGCCGACGCCCTGGAGGAAACGCAACCCGAGCGCGAGCCGGAAGTCCGTAGTAAGGGCGATTGCGGTCCCGCCGACACCGAAAGCAACCAGCCCGCCGATCAGCACGGGCCGTCGACCGGCCCGATCGGCGAGTACGCCCGAGACCGGCAGCATGACGATGGCCGGAGCGGTAATCATCGAGATCATCAGGCCGATGTTGGCCGCCGAGGCACCGAACGGTCCGATCAGGGAGTCGAGAACTGGCGATAATAGTGCCGTCCCGAGCGGCGCGATGGTGTTCGCGAGCAAGATCACCTGGAACTGTCGCTCACCGAGGATATCCGCGTCTTCGCCGACGGCCCACTCGAGGCGCGACACTGCTCGAAGACGTCTTTCGCACAGCCCTACTTGAATCCGGGTATCTCGTCTGGCAGCCCCAGCGACGAACCCGATGTGCACGAGATAAACCACGACGCCGAGCCCGTCGCTGCGGTTTCTTATCGTGCCTGTCGCCATGCATCGGTAACGTCGCCCTCAATCTGAAGCCGTATGGCCGCTGTCCCGCGCAAGGATCCGATCGATTTGCCTAGCCCTGACCGGGCTGTGAAGTCGACCCCCAGGGGATGGTCAATGGGAGGGGGGTCGATCCAGTCGGAATCGGTGTTGGCTGGGCCTGTGGTGGACCCATCGAGTCAATTGACACCGCGTACCATAACTCCGCTGCATGGTGTATCTTGTCGGTGAAATCGGGTCCGATCACACCCTTGCTGCAGGGTTGTGTGTCGTCGCCCCGATGTGCGGATGTCAGCTAC
>CAYUFG010000121.1:0-6316 GCA_964443815.1 uncultured Halobacteriales archaeon
CGGCGTGGAACGTCGTGTAGGTCGTGTGGCCGGTCGACATGACCTGGAACAGCGTTCGACCCTCCTCGCCACGGATCTCCCCCATGACGATGTAGTCGGGCCGCTGGCGTAGCGCGGCCTCCAGCAGGTCGAACTCGTCGATGTCGCCCTGTTCGTCGTCGGAGAACGACGGTCGGGTGACCGATGCGACCCAGTTTCGCTGGGGGAGCTCGACCTCGCGGGTGTCCTCGATGGAGACGATCTTCGTCGACGACGGGATGAACAGCGAACAGGCGTTGAGGTTCGTCGTCTTCCCGGACGCCGTGCCGCCGGAGAAGATGAGCGACTTGTGGTTCTCGATGGAGAGCCACAGGAACGCCATGAGGTCGAGGCTGAACGTGTGCCAGTTGATGAGGTCGACGGGGGTGTGGGGGACGTCCTGGAACTGGCGGATGGTGTAGTTGGTGCCGTGGTCGGAGACCTCGCGGCCGAGCGTCAGCTGTGACCGGCTGCCGTCCGGCAGGGTGGCGTCGACCTGGGGGTTCCGCTTCGAGATGCCCTTGCCTGAGCGCTGGGCCATCTTCACCACGAAGGTGTCGAGGGCGTCCTCGGTCTCGTACGAGATGTTCGTGATGAGCCAGTCGTACTCCGAGTGAGTGACGAATACCGGCTCGTAGTAACCGTCACACGAGATTTCCTCGATGTTGATGTCGTGCTTGATGCCGTCGATACGCTCGTAGCCCACGAAGTCCCGCTTGACCATGTACAGCAGCTTCTCGAACTGGTACTCCGTGAGCTCGGAGATCCCTTCCTCGAGGACGGCCGGCTCGGGTCGAACCGAGAGGCCCTCCATCTGTCGGGGGCCGGCCTCCTCGGCCGCCAGCTCGACGCCGAAGCGGCCCGTGACCGGTTCGAAGAACCGCCGCCAGCCGGACGATCCATCGGTGGACTCGGTGGCCCCGCTGCCCTGGTAGAGGTTGAACCGCTTCAGGAGCCGTCGGGTCTCGCGGTCGAGGACCTGGGTGCGTTTGACGTCCTCGTCCTCGCCCTCCTCGGCGAGCACGTCGTCGCTCTCGTACTTGATGGCCGCCCGGAGCTTCTCGGACAGGAACGACCGGAGTTCCTCCTCCTCGGCATTAAAGTAGGGCTCGATGAGGTAGTATTTCTTCTCGTTGCCCTTGCTGCTGTGGAAGATGACGACGAAAGCGTAGGGCTTGTTGACCCAGTACCGATTGACCTCGCTGAAGTGGCGCTTCTTCTCCATCGGAACCGCCTTCTCGAGGTCGTACCGGTTCGTCAGGGTCTGAAAGCCCTCGCTCGTGCTGAAGAACTCGTCTTCAGGGAGTTCCTCCGGGACGTTGACGGTGCGTTCGTCGACCAGGTCCGCGAGGTTCCGGCCGAGGAACTTCGCGCCCCCGACGGGTTCCTCGATGTCGGCCCATTCGCGGAGCCGGTCGAGCGGGAGCTCGAGGACGTCCTCCCGGATCGTGCCCTCGTCGGTGACGTAGGCGTCGAGGACGTCGAGCACCTCGTCATCGATGGAGCCGCTCCGATCGCCGAACTTGTTCCGGGCGGCCTGTGGCGGGTCTCGGCGGTCGTAGGCCACGTAGCTCGGGCCCGTCGATTCCTCGGGCTCGTCGTCCTCCGGCTCGGCCTGTACCTGCACCGCGCCTACGCCGGAGGCTCCCTCCGCGTCCCCGTCATATCCTTCGTCGGCGTCCGCGGGAGGCTCGTCGGACGACGAATCGTCGCTCCCGCGGTCGAAGAGTCCCATTTGCCTTTGGTTCGTCGGAGTGGATTAATAAAACGTTATCCACTGGTAAGCCGGGCCATCCGAGCGGGGCGAACGGTCAAAGGATAGACGTAACCTGCCGAACAGGCCTGTAATGGGGAGTTAAGCCGGTCTCTCATCGGTACGGGTTCGTAATTCCTGGGTTGGGAGTCACTCACCGGCTGAAGATATGGTTAGCTATCACTGACTTCGAGACCTGTTATTTCAAATCGATCGCCGCCTCGACTCCCTTCAGTGACCTCGATCCTCCACTCGTGAGCATCGGCAATCTGCTGGACGATACTCAGCCCGAAGCCCGTCCCGTCATCTAAACTCGAGACACCGGCCTCGAACACTCGGGCACGCTTTTCCGCCGGGATCCCCGGCCCGTCATCCTCGACATAGAAGCCGTCGTCTAACTCGCCGACCGTGACCGTAACGTCTTCGCCCCCGTGCTCGATCGCGTTTCGCATCAGGTTCTCGATGAGTTGTCTGACCCGACTCTTGTCTCCTTGGAGGAGCTGGTCAGTGTCGATACGGAGTGTCGCTCCACCCCGTTCGACGTTCCGCCAGCAGTTTTCCACGAGCTCGGCGAGATCGACCGGTTCGATGCCTCTAACCCGCACACCTTCCCGAGCCAACGTCAGCAGGTCATCGATGAGGACCGACATCCGTTCGTGTGCTCTCGCCACCGCCTCCAAATCTTCGCTGTCGCACTCCTCCTGAGCGAGCTCAAGCCGCCCGGACGCCACGCTCAGCGGGTTCCGAAGGTCATGCGAGATGACACTGGCGAACTCCTCGAGCTGCTCGTTTTGGGCTTCGAGTTGCGCTTCGTGTCGTTTGCGGTCGGTGATGTCCGTGTAGTGCTCGATCCGACCACCCTCGTAGGTGCCGGATTCGATCGGTTGACTCCAATGGGCAAGCCATCGTTCGTCGCGGTCCTCGCCGGGGAGAACGTGACACTCGAACTCCTCAACGTAGGTGTTGTCCTCGTAGGTGGCGAGCACGGTCTCGGCAAATGTCTTGGAGTCCTCGAAGATGTCCTTGATGTGGTCGTTGATCAGTTGACGTTTGTCTGCACCAACCACCTCGTCACGGTCGATTCCGAAGAACATCTCGGTAGCCTCAGTGATCCAAACGATATCGAAATCCGAGTCGAGGATGAACGTGCCGATCTTGGAGGTGTCGAGGACGTCATCAGTCAATGAGCGATATCGTGCCTCACTTGCCTGGAGAGCTTGCTCGCGATTGATCCGGTCGAGGGCTGTGACGGCGTGACTCGCAAGGGTCTCTACCAGCGATACGGCCTTCTCGTCGATCAGATCTTCCTCAGTCGAACCGGACGTGATCACGCCGTAGTCCCCGAGTGGGACGATAATCTCGCTGCGAATCGATGTGTCTTGATTGAGGCGGCCAGGAGCAATCGATACGTCAGGATGGTGCTGGGTCTGACCGGTTTCGAAGACATCCCACGCTAAACTCTCTCCTGGTGAGAACGTTGGAATATCGTCCAAGAGTGCTCCTACCTGGTTGTTCCAAGCGATCGGACGGAGGACGTTTTTCTCGCTATCATGGTAGTGGACAGCATTGAGCGGCAACCCGAGAATGTCCGGTACTGCTTGGATGAGGATTTCGGCAACGTCCTTCGCGCTATCCGAGCGAAGAATACTCTCCGCATGGAGGCCGCTGATCTCCTGTTCGTGTGTCTTGCGTTCGGTGATATCCCTACTGATAGCCAAGAATCGATCTTCCCCATCGAGATCTATCCGGATGAGGTGGACTTCAATGGGGAAGGTCGAGCCGTCGCGTCGCTCGTAACGACCCTCGAACTTCTGACGCTCACCAGACGAGAAGTCTGAGAGTATGTCCTTCACATCGTCAGCATCAACCAGCTGGTCGAACTCCCAAATCGGTCGGCCGATGAGATCCTCCCTCTGATAGCCCAACTCCTCACAAAATCGGCGGTTGACATCGGTTAGAGAGCCGTCCGAATCGAGGATAACGAACCACGAGGTTCGGTGTTTGTCGTTGATCTTCCGCGAGCAGACCAGGGAAAGGTACGAGAAGGGATTTGACTGTTCGCAAATCTACTTTCTCAATCAGGCCAAACCGTTCGTTGATTATGTTGGAGTGAAATCCATTCCATCCACGGCAACCTCTCACACTAACGTTTGGCGGAATCGGTCCGGACTACGGGATGAGATCCGGTTCGAGCCCGGACGGGAGAAACGATTCTCGAATCGATGGATGCGGGCGGCTCGGTGTCGATGAAAGCGCCGCCCATTCTCACAAGACAACAGCATCGTATGGGTTGATCCACGAAGCTGATACTCCTGTTACATACCTGGCTGAGCGGGCTGATCTGTACAATGACTCCCGGGGTAACGGGATACACCGGCCGCCGTCTGGTGAATTGAAACTCCCGCGTATCGAACGGGCGTGACGGGAGTCGAACCCGCGATCGAGTGGTTAGGAACCACTCGCCCTCTCCGCTAGGCCACACGCCCCGACAGAACGGAGGATCGCCGGCTTACTTGTTCTCTTCGTCCGATTCGTCCACGCTCGCGTCGGCCGCCTCGTCGGGCGTCGGCGCCGTGTCGTCGGCCTCTAGCTCGGCGCGCTCCTCGGCCGTCATCTCCTCGAGCTCCTGCTCGATCTCCTCGCGGCCGCGCCGGAACTCGCCCATGGCCTGGCCGGTCGACCGCGCCAGTTTGGGGATTTTGTTCGCGCCGAACAACAGCACGGCGATCAGGAGGATGACGGCGAGCTCCATCCCGCCGGGGACGCCGAACTGTAGGGGGGTGATTACCGCTGTTTCCATCGCTATCGTGAGGTTGACTATTCGCGATTATAGGCTTTTTGCTGTGGCTAACGGCGCCGAAACGGGCCAGCGACGCCCTTCGCGACCCTTTTGGGGCCGCTCGGCGAACCCCGGGCCATGACCGACGCCGACGAGGGATTCCTCCCGTACGATCCGGGCGCCGAACACGCGTTCCCGGACGACCGCCTCAACGCCGTCATCGAGCTGGTCGAGGCGGACGACGAGATCAACGCCTACCAGGCGGCCCAGAACGTCAATCCGGTCGTCCGGAAGGGGTACAACGACCACGGCGAGAAGCACGTCGAGATCGTCCGCGACCGGGCGCTGGCGCTCTACGACCTGCTCAAGGCCGCCGGGGTCCCGTTCAACGGCGCGGCCGAGCAGGGCCTCGACGAGGCCGACGAGGCCGTCATCATCGCGCTGGCGGCGGAGCTCCACGACATCGGTCACGTCGTCCACCGGGACCGCCATGTCTACTACTCCATCCCGCTGGCGGCGGACGTCCTCGACCGAATCCTGCCGGAGTTCTACGACACCGCCGAGGCGGTGAAGGTGAAGGCCGAGGTGCTCCACGCGATCCTGTGCCACCACATCCCGGAGGACCCCTTGACGCTCGAGGCCGGCGTCATCCGGGTCGCGGACGCGCTCGACATGGAGGAGGGCCGGTCGCGCATCCCGTACGACGAGGGCAGCCGCGGTATCAACACGCTCTCGAGCCAGGCTATCAAGCAGGTCACGCTCACCGAGGGCGATTCCGTGCCCGTGCTCGTCGAGATCGAGATGACCGACGCCGCGGGCATCTACCAGGTCGACTCGCTGCTCAAGGAGAAGCTCGACGGATCGGGTCTCGAGGAGTACGTCCGCATCGTGGCCGTGAGCATGGGTTCGACGGAGAACCGGCTCGTCGAGCGGTTCGAGCTCTGATCGAAGCAGGGTAGCCGGTCAGATCGGCCCCAGCCCCGGATGCCACCGCCCGGCATCGGCGTCCGCGACCCGCTCGTCCATTGAGGCCAGCAGCGACGCCGCCAGGCTGGCGGTCTCGGCGGCCTTCGCCTCGCCTTCGGTCTCGAACTCGCCGGTGTTGCGGTCGGCGAACACCGTGCATACCGCGCCCGCCCGGAGGCCGTAGAGCGTCGCCAGCGTCAGCACGGCGCTGGCCTCCATCTCGATGTTCTTGACGTTGGCCGCGCGGAGCTGGTCGAGCAGCGCGGCGGTCCCCGGCGCCTCGTAGCCGCCGAACCCTTGCCTGGCTTGGCCGGCGTAGAACGCGTCGGTGCTCATGGTGAGCCCGACGTGGTAATCGTGGCCGAGCCGCTCGGCCGCCGCGACCAGCGCGGCGACGACGCGGTCGTCGGCCACCGCGGGGTAGTCCTCCCGGACGTACTCGTGGGTCGTCCCCTCCTGGCGCACCACGCCGCTGGTGATGACGAGGTCGCCGAGCGACATCTCGGGCTGGATCGCGCCACACGAGCCGACCCGGATGAACGTATCGGCGCCGACCCTTGTGAGCTCCTCGACGGCGATGGCCGCCGACGGGCTCCCGATGCCCGTCGACGTGACGCTGAGCGGCGTGTCGTCGACGGAGCCGGTGGCCGTCCGGTACTCGCGGTTCTCGGCGACCGCCTCGGCGTCGTCCCACAGCTCCGTGATGACGTCGACCCGGCCGGGGTCGCCAGGAAGGAGGACGGTTGGCGCCACGTCGCCCTCGCGGAGCTTGAGGTGGTACTGGACCTCGTCGTCGGGGT
>CAYUFG010000122.1:0-6288 GCA_964443815.1 uncultured Halobacteriales archaeon
TGAACGCGAGCAGGCACCACCAGACCATGATCAGGCGGGCGAGTTCGTTGTCCATTTTGAACCAGCTCCACACCGCGAGGACGACCAGCCAGTTGCAGAGGATGCCCCGGAAGAATAGCTCGTCGCCCGGCGCTGTCATCTTCGAGGCGGCGACGTCGGTCACGAGCCCGGGGTCGACGGCGAAGATGCCGGCGCCGGCCGCCAGCCCCGCGACGAGCGCTGAGCCAGCGAGGTTGCCGGCCCAAGACCAGCCCCAGACACGCGCGAGCGAGCCCCAGCTCGAGTCCCCGCGCAGCGCCCCGACGGTCATGATCATCGTGTCTCCGGTGAACAGGTCCGACCCCGCCGCCAGCACGAGCGACAGCGCTACGCCGAATGTCGCCGCCATGACGAGGCCGGTGAAGGGCGAGCCCGCGCGGTCCAGCGGCGTGCCGATCGCGAAGATAAGCACGATGCCGAGGCCGACGTATGCCCCCGCCATGCCAGCGTGGACCAGCGCAGCCGGCAGGTCGCGGTCGATCAGTGCGGCTTTGCTTTCGGCGGCCGATGCGACGTCGGTGAGGGTATCGTCGTACATTGGGCTACGCCTCCGGTATCCGGTCCGCGGCCTCGGTCAGCGCGTCGGCAAGGGACCGGGCCTGTGTTGGCGTGAGGCGGACCGTCTCCGCGTGGGGGTCGACGTGGTCGAGGTCGGTTGGGTCGAGTTCGAGATCGAGTCTGACCGCCGGCGGGTCCTCGGCCGCGCCGACGTCGACGACGGCGGTCGCGTCGTCGACCCAGTCGAGACCGTGGACGCTCGCGGGTGCGTGGGCGAGCGTCGTCTTTGCCGTAACGTCCATGATGCGGTGTCGCATTGTCAGTCGTCGGAGGTGATCGGCGAGCCGTCGGCCGCTGTCGGCGCCGGGCTCTGGCCATCGTCGAAGGGATACCAGGACTGCTTGGCGTCGTGCAAGCAGGGATCCACGTAATCGGTCTCCTCGGGTTCGGCGAGTTCGACCAGCGGTTCGGTCCCCGTCTCCGTAACCCACTCGCGAAACGTCTGGCCGGGTTCGCGGTGGGCGGCGAAGGCCTCAAAGAGGTTCGCGAGCATCCCGGGGACTTCGTCGGCAGGCACCCGCTGGCGGACCCACTCCACGAACGCCGGTTCGGTCCCGAGACCGCCGCCGACGCCGACATCGAGCGCCTCAACCATCTCGCCGTCTTTCCGAGCACGCATCCCCTGGAGGCCGACGTCGGCAACCATCGCCTGACCGCAATCCGCGGTACACCCGGAGTAGTGGATCTTGAGCTGGTCGACGTCATCGGGCAGGTCGACGTTCGCTCGCAGCCACCGGAGCATGGTCGCCATCCGCACCTTGGTCTCCGTCAGCGCGAGCGAGCAGAACTCCGTGCCCGTACATGCCTGGGCGCCCCGCGTGAACGGCGTCGGCTCGGGTTCGTGGATTTGGAGGAGCGGCTCGTTCAACAGCGGCGCGACGTTAGACTCCGGGACGTCCATGATCAGCGGGTTCTGCCGGCGGGTCAGGCGCACCTCGCCGGAGCCATACTCACTCGAGAGGTCCGCGAGCGCAATGGTTTCCTTTGCGGTCAGACGGCCGACCGGGACACTGAGTCCCACGTAGTTCAGCCCGTCACGCTGTTCGTAGATGCCCACGTGGTCGTGGGGACCGTCCGCGGGCGGCCGGCCGGCGTTATAGGTGTAACCGTCCCGGAAGTGGATCCCGGCGGTATCTGGCTCGAAGGAGAGCCGATCGACGAGGTCCTCCCGAATGGTCTCAGTCCCCCGCTCATCGACGAAAAAGCGGGCCCGATTTTTCGAGCGGTTCTCCCGGTCACCGAGGTCGTGGTAGTATTCGACGAAAGCACGGACCGTCTCGACGGCGTCGCCCACGTCGACGAACAGGTCGAGCGATCGAGCCCGGCGGGGCTCACGCCCGCCGAGGCCGCCTCCGACGCGGACGTTGAACCCCTTGCGGCCGTCCCGACGGGCGGGCTCAAGGCCGATGTCGTTGATGGAGTCCATCGCACAGCCCTGACGACAACCCGATACGGAGATGTTGAACTTCCGGGGCATGTTGCACAGGTCGTCGTCGCCTCGGATGGTTTCCTGAATCTCGTCCAGAATGGGTCTGGTGTCGACGAACTCCCGACCTTTGCCGGCGACAGGACATCCGGAGATGTTCCGCATGGTGTCCCCGCCGGCCGAGCGGGTCGTGATGCCCTCGGCCTCGAGGCGATCCCAGATCGCGGGGACGTCCTCCAGCTTGAGCCAGTGGAGTTGAACAGACTGGCGCGTCGTCAGGTCGATCCAGGCGTCGCCCCACTCCGGATTGGCTACGGGTCCGGACGCGTAGTCCCGGGCGACCTCGCCGATGGCCCGTAACTGGCCCGGCTCGAGGACGCCCCCGCAGTTGGTCAGCCGCATCATGAAATAGGACTCCTGACCGGAGCGGTGGTGGAAGACCCCCCAGAACTTGAACCGCGAGAACCACGCGTCGCGCTCCTCCGCAGGGATTGAGTCCCAGCCACGGTCGGCGAACTCGAGCAACTTGTCCCGGACCGCGTCGCCGTACAGCTCGGCTTTGTAGTCCTCTTTCTCCGACGCCATATCAGCTACCCTCGCTCAAACGTTTGGTTATATCATCGAATGTTGTCGAATTGTACATCGTTTCACGATACAGTTTGGTCTATCCACCCGTAAAACCCCTTCCGTTGAGACAATACACATTTTCGGCATCTTCGCTCGACGTTCGGCCGGTCCTAAACCGGAATGAAAGGATATAAGGGGATATTCCGTCCAGTTTTCCCGCGAAAAATTATAGATTCCGGCTGTTTCCGGTGGGATCGTCCACCGTTACCGGGGGCGATCGGCCCGGCCGGCCCGGGACGCCCGCGCGCGGCTGCGCCGGCTACCGCCGGCGGTCGGACGTGAGTTCGACATCGAGTTCGTCCACTTTCTCCGCCCACTCGTCGCGTTTGTCCTGGTGGTCCGCAAGGAACGACTCCATGAGTTCCGCGGCCTGCTCCTTGCACCCGCCACACAGCCGCTCGCCGTTGACGCACTCCTCGTACACCTCGGTCGCGAACTCGTCGTCGTCCCCGGCCAGCAGGTAGGCGTAGAGTTCGTAGACCGGGCACTCGTCGGCCTCGCCACCGAGTTCCCGCTGGAGTTCTGCCGTCTCCCGGCCTCCCGTAGTGGCGGCCCGTACTTTGTCGTAGCCGTCTGCCGGGTCGTCGAGCAGACTGATGTGGCTCGCCGGCACCGACGAGGACATCTTGCCGCCCGTCAGGCCGGTCATGAATCGGTGGTATATCGACGAGGGCGATCGGAAGCCGTAGCCGCCGTGGTCGAGTTCGACCTCCCGGGCAAGTGCCTCTGCCCTCTCGATGTCGAGGTCGAACGCGTCGACGTGGTTGTCGTAGACGCGCTTCTCGCCCTCGACGGCCTCGATCAGGGCCTCGAAAGCCGCATCGGTCGCACGGCGGTCAAAGATTCGGACCCGCGGCCGGAAAGGTTCCTTACCAGCCTCCCGGAGCATGGTGACGGCGCTGTCAAGTGTGGTGGCTTCGACCTGGGTCGCACCGGGTTCGCGTTCGCCCTCCAAGTGGTTTGCGGCGTCGGCACACCGGATCGTCTCGTCCGGCTCGTGACGGTCGCGGAGCGTCTCATAGGCCTGTCCCAACAAGGTGCGTTCGGCTGGGTCAGCCTCGAAGCTTGCGTAGGCTTCGCGGACGCCGAAGTAGCGCATCCGGGCTGCGAGATCCCGCGCCAGGCGGATGTGGGGGTCCTGGTCGGGACCGACGGGGATGACCGTCGGCTTTGGTTCCTCCATCTGTGGGTAGAGGATGTCGGCCATCTGGGTGACGACCGACTGCATATGGGAGACATCGGTCTCGCCGTCGAAGTCGTAGATGGCCTGGAGCTCGGAGAAATTGGCCTCGACGCCGAGTTCGAAGGCCAGGTCCTGGACCTCGCGGTTGGTGGACTGGCGATAGAGCGTCCCTTCGTCGGGGTCGAACCCCAGCGCTAGAAGGGAGAGGACGTAGTCGCGGGTGTGCTCGTCGATCTCCGCCCAGGACAGGCCACGGGCGCTGTGGGCCTCGAGGTCGGCGATCAGGCCGTAGGCGTCGCCCCCCCGTTCCTGGTGCCAAATGATCTCGTCGAAGACGAGTTTGTGGCCGATGTGGGGGTCCCCCGTGGGCATAAAGCCCGACAGGGCGGCGAACTCCGCATCGTCTTGCATGGCGTCGGTCAGGGCACGGTAGTCGCGGTGGCCGAAGATCACGCCCCGCCGCATCAGGTAGTGAGGCTCCGGCACCTGGTCGAGCAGATCGGCGAACCGCTCGATGCCGAACTGGTCGAAGAGCTTGCGGTAGTCCGCGACAGTTGCCGAGCCCCAGGGATCAAGCGCGACGTCATCCGCGCCCGCGGCCCCGCCATCGGGCACGCGTGGGTGTCGCTCGGTTGGCGTCCCGCCGTCAGCGTCGGCATCGTCGGTCATTCGTTGCCCCGTCTCGGAGCCGGTCCGTCAAGAAACCGCGGGAGTCGACACGGGCTGGCCGGCGCGGTTCGTCACTAGCCGAGGCCGACCGTGCGGCACGTCAACACACACTTAAACCCCACGAGACCGAGTCCCGAGCCGGACCCGACAGACACCAGCGCGGGACGCGGTAGGCCGGTACCGTGCGATTTATATAGAATCACAATCAATCATTCGTTGACTATGGCTCAGCAGATGGGTAACCAGCCCCTCATCGTACTCTCCGAGGAGTCCCAGCGGACCTCGGGCAAGGACGCACAGTCCATGAACGTCACGGCCGGCAAAGCGGTCGCCGAGTCCGTGCGGACCACGCTCGGTCCGAAGGGTATGGACAAGATGCTCGTGGACTCGTCGGGATCCGTCGTCGTCACGAACGACGGCGTCACGATCCTCGACGAGATGGACATCGAGCACCCCGCGGCGAACATGATCGTCGAAGTCGCCCAGACCCAGGAGGACGAAGTCGGCGACGGGACGACCACGGCGGTCGTCATCGCGGGCGAACTCCTCTCGAAGGCCGAGGACCTCCTCGACCAGGACATCCACGCGACGATCCTCGCGCAGGGATACCGCCAGGCCGCAGAGGAAGCAAAGAGCATCCTCGAGGACATGGCTATCGAGGTCGACGCGGACGACACCGACACACTCGAACATGTTGCCGCGACGGCGATGACCGGCAAGGGCGCAGAGAGCGCGAAGGACACCCTCGCCGCGCTCGTCGTCGACGCCGTCCGCTCGGTCGCTGACGATGACGACATCGACACTGACAACGTCAAGGTCGAGACGTTCGTCGGCGGCTCCATCGACGAGTCCGAACTCGTCGAGGGCGTCATGCTCGACAAGGACCGCGTCCACGACAACATGCCCCAGTACCTCGAGGACGCGAACATCGCCCTGATCGACACGGCGATCGAGGTGCCCGAGACGGAAATCGACACGGAAGTCAACGTTTCGGACCCGGACCAGCTCCAGGAGTTCCTCGACCAGGAGGAGAAACAGCTCCGCGAGATGGTCGACCACATCGTCGACGCCGGCGCGGACGTCGTCTTCTGCCAGAAGGGCATCGACGACATGGCCCAGCACTACCTCGCACAGGAGGGCATCCTCGCCGTCCGCCGCGTCAAGAGCGACGACTTCAACCGCCTCGCCCGCTCGACCGGCGCGACGCCCGTCTCCAACGTCACCGACATCGAAGCCGACGACCTCGGCGACGCCGGCAGCGTCGCCCAGAAGGACATCGGCGGCGACGAGCGCATCTTCGTCGAGGACGTCGAGGACGCCAAGTCCGTCACGCTCATCCTCCGCGGCGGCACCGAGCACGTCGTCGACGAGGTCGAGCGCGCCATCGAGGACTCGCTCGGCGTCGTGCGCGTCACGCTGGAGGACGGCAAGGTCCTGCCCGGCGGCGGCGCGCCCGAGACGGAACTCGCCCTGCAGCTCCGCGACTTCGCCGACTCCGTCGGCGGCCGCGAGCAGCTCGCCGTCGAGGCCTTCGCCGACGCCATCGACGTGATCCCGCGCACGCTGGCCGAGAACGCCGGCCTCGACCCGATCGACTCGCTCGTCGAACTGCGCAGCCAGCACGACGCCGGCGACACGTCAGTCGGCCTCAACGCCTACACGGGCGAGGTCGCGGACATGTCCGACGAGGCCGTCGAACCGCTGCGTGTCAAGACCCAGGCCGTCGAGTCGGCCACCGAGGCCGCGGTCATGATCCTCCGCATCGACGACGTCATCGCCGCCGGCG
>CAYUFG010000123.1:0-6241 GCA_964443815.1 uncultured Halobacteriales archaeon
GCCCCCAGTCTGGACGCAGCAGTGGCCGCCGTCGAGCGGCTCTGATCGGCCGAACTCGTCGACGGTCTGAGGGCGTCGGTCGCCCTGGGAGACGCGAGCCTCGACGGCGATCTCCAGTTCGTCGCCGACGACGGCCATGGCATCCCCCCGGACGAACGGGTGGACGGCTTCGAGACGGGCTACTCCACCGCCCAGAACGGGACGGGGTTCGGGCTGGCGATCGTCTCGGAAATCGCCGACGCCCACGGCTGGCGCGTCGAGGGTGGCGAGAGCGAGCCGGGGGCGCCCGTTTCGAAGTCGTGGGCGTGGAGCCCGTGTGGGACTCGGGCTCGGGGGCCTGAAGCAGGTCGACGGTCCAGATGGGGACTGACATTCCGTGTCGGCTAACTCGGTCCGCGCCTCGCAACCGGTCGCCGTTCCAGTTCGAGGCCGGTGACGTCGCTACGCTCCGTCACCAGCCTCGCTTGCCACGTACTCCCCTAGCCCATCAAGCGGCCGGTCGGGGATTAGCTCGTTCAGCTCCGCTGGACCACCCCACTGGACGTCCCGATCCTCGGGGTCCCGCAACTGCGTCCGGCCACGATGGACCGTCAACGCATCCTCAAGGTGCAACTCGATGGCCTGGAGGAGGGCGTCGGCCTCGAGGGGCTGGCCCAGTCGCCGGAGGTCGGCGACCCCGGCGTCCGGCGGGACGTTGAACGCGCGCTGGGCGATGATGGGCCCTTGGTCGAGGTCGGTCGTCACGTAGTGGGCGGTGACGCCGGCGATGCGGACGCCCGCCTCGAGCGCCTGGAGATATGCCTCGGCGCCGGGGAACGCAGGCAATAGGGAGGGATGGACGTTGATGATGCGGTTCTCGTACCGAAAGACGACCTCCGGCGAGAGGATCCGCATGTACCGCGCGAGGACGATCAGATCGACGTCGTACGACGCGAGCAGGTCGAGGAGTTCTGCCTCGTCGGGGTTGCCCGAGTCGTCGCCGATGTCATGGAAGGGGACGTCGTATCGGTCCGCGAGGGGCTCGAGGTCGTCGTGGTTCCCGATGACGACACCGACGTCGGCGCCGAGGTCGCCGCTCGCCCACGCCTCGAACACCGCCTCGAGACAGTGGGATTCCTTGGTCACGAGGACGGCGATCTGGCGGGTCTCGCGCTCGGCGGGGAACCGGACTCGGACGTCCACGCCGAGATCCTCACCGAGGTCGGCCAGATCCGCGCGGAGGGCGTCCCGCGAGACGGTCATCTCGGCGGTGTCGACGTGCATCGTCATCCGGAAGACGCCCTCCCGGACCGCCTGGTCGAGGTCCTCGATGTTGATCCCCCGTTCGAACAACAGCGACGTGATGTTCGCGATCAGCCCCGTGTCGTCCTCGCCGACGACGGTGATCTCGGTGAACTCCCTGGTCACCCCGACCACGTCCATCTCATTAGTCGCCCTCGCCGGTGGCGGGTGGTGAACCTTTCCATTATCAGCGGCTGAACCACCACCGTCAGGGGTAAACCGGCCGGCTTCATCCCCCTGGCATGGAACCGGCGGACGAACTGCACGTCCTGTGCGTGGACCCGGACCCGGCGGCGCTCGAGGCGACGGCGGCGGCCATCGAGGCCGAATCGGACATGCGTGCGCTGCCCGTCGAGAGCGCGGCCGCCGCGGTCGAAGCGGTCGAATCCGACGACCCTGACTGTCTCGTGACCGAGTTCGACCTCGGCGAGGTTACCGGCATCGCGCTCGTCGAACGAGTCCGCGAACGGCGACCCGGCCTCGGCTGTATCATCTTCACCGACGCACCGGCCGAGACTGTCGCGGGTCGCGAGGACGACGTCCTCGTCGAGTACCTCTCGAAAAACGGTCCCGACGCCACAGAACGGCTGTGTCACCTCGTACGGAACGTCGTCGTGAACCGCTTCCACGTCGGCTACCCCGTTCCCGCCGACGAGGACGAACGGCTCGCGGCGGTCCGGGAGTACGACGTTGCATCCCTTTCGACGGTAGAGACCTTCGACCGGCTGACGCGGCTCATCGCGAACCACTTCGACATCGCCGTCGCCTTCGTCGGCCTGCTCGACGCGGAAGACGAACAGTTCATCGCCTGTCACGGGGCGGACTGGGACAACCTCTCACGCGAGGATAGCGTTTGTACCTACGCGATACTCGATGACGACCTTACCGTCATCCCGGACGTCGGCGCCGATCCGCGGTTTGAGGCCAACGATACGCTCCGTGAACTCGGTGTCAGATCCTACGCTGGGGCCAACATCACCTCAGGGAACGGACACACCGTCGGCCAACTGTGTCTCATCCACGACGAACCGCGCACGTACTCGGACCGCGAGCTCGCCGACCTCCGGCTGTTCGCCGACGAGGTCAGCGAGCAGCTCAAACTCCGGCGGCAACTCCGGGAACTGCCCGGGGAGGCACCGGTATGAGCCAGACCGCAGAGACGGGCATCGAGTTCCCCGGCCTGCCGCTCGACCCGGTCGAACCTGGAACGAACCTTCTGCTAGCCGGCCCGTCAATGGGTGGCACCCGCGAGCTCTGCCTGCGGTTGCTCGACGACGAGGCCGACGGCGTGCTCGTCGTCGCCGCCGACGAGAGTGGTCCGGACGCGATCGACCGGTTCGAGCGTGTCGTCCGGCCTTTCGACCCGTCACGGATGGGCGTCATCGACTGTTCCGGGCGGGGTGAAACCGACGAGGGACGGAACGTCTCGACAGTGACCTCGCCGGCGGACCTCACCGGCATCGGTATCCAGTTCTCCCGGCTGTTCGGCTACCTTGGCGACACCGGTGTCCCGCGGGTGCGGACCGGGCTGTATTCGCTGTCGACGATCCTGCCCTACGTCGACGAGATCCAACCCGTCTTCCGGTTCCTCCACACGCTGACCGGCCGGATCCGCACCGCCGACGGCCTTGGCGTCTGTACGATCGACCCCGAAACCCAGGACGAGCGCGTCATCGGCAGCGTGTCCCAGCCCTTCGACGGCCGGCTCGAGGTCCGCCGGCCCGATGACGGCCCGGCAGAACTCCGGCTCGTCGGCCTGCGGGACCACGACGAAGGCTGGCGACCGTACGACCCCGCCTGAGTCACAAGAGTTTTCGACGCGCCCGCCCGCCCTTTCGCTAATGGCCAGCTACACCGCGACGGTGACCGTCCGCCTCAAAGCGGGCGTGCTCGACCCCGAGGCCGAGACAACCCAGCGGGCGCTCGAGCGGCTGGGCTTCGACCTCAAGGACCTGCGCGCCGCCGACCGCTTCGAGGTGGATCTCGAGGCTGCGGACGCGGACGCGGCCGCCGAGCGGGCCGAGGAAATGGCCGAGCGGCTGCTGGCCAATCCAACCATCCACGACTACACAGTGGAGGTGGCCGCGGCGTGACCGTCGCCGTCGTCCGCTTCGGCGGCAGCAACTGCGACCGTGACACCGTCGCCGCGCTGCGCCACCTGGGCTTCGACGCCCACCTCGTCTGGCACGAGGACGGCCTTCCCGAGACCACCGATGGCGTGGTCCTTCCGGGCGGGTTCTCCTACGGCGACTACCTCCGGGCGGGCGTGATGGCGGCCCGCTCACCGATCATGGACGAGATTCGCGCGGTCGCCGCCGATGACGTGCCAGTGCTCGGAATCTGTAACGGCGCCCAGATCGGCTGTGAGGCGTCGCTCACGCCGGGCGCGTTCACGACCAACGCGAGCGCTCGGTTCCAGTGCGAGCACGTTCACGTCCGCGTCGAGCGGGCTGACACACCGTGGACCCGCCGTTACGAGGTCGGCGACGTGCTCGAACTGCCAATAGCCCACGGCGAGGGTCGCTATGAAATCGCCGACGAGCGGCTCGAGGCGTTGCGGGACGAGGATCGCATACTCTTTCGGTATAGCGAGCCGGACGGCACGGTCACGCCCGACGCCAACCCCAACGGCTCGAAACACAGCATCGCGGGTGTGCTCGGCAAGCGGAAGACCGTCGCGGTACTAATGCCCCACCCCGAGCGTGTGACGCTGCCGGACATCGGCCCGATCGATGGCCAGGGCGTCCTCCGTGGCTTTGCCGGCTGACGCCCGGTAGTTCTTTGGGGCCGTCACCCCACGCATTGGGGATGACGCTCGACGTGAACGCACTGACGTTCGACGTCTTCGGCACCGTCGTCGACTGGCGTAGCGGCGTGATCCGGGAGTGCGAGCGACAACTGCCGGACCATGACGTGGACTGGAGCGTGTTCGCCGACGACTGGCGGGGGGCATACCGGCCGGCCATGGACGCCGTCCGGTTCGGCGATCGGGAGTGGCGGACCATCGACGACCTCCACCGCGAGGCGCTCGACGAACTGGCCGCGGACTACGACCTCGACGTCTCCGCCGGCGAACTCGACGAACTCAACCGAGCCTGGCACCGCCTCGATCCCTGGCCCGACGCCATCCCCGGACTCCGCCGAATCGGCGCCGAGTACTTCCGGGCGTCGCTGTCGAACGGCAACGTCCGTCTGCTAGCCAACATGGCTAAGCGGGCGGGGCTGCCATGGGACGCCGTCCTCTCGGCGGAGCTCTCTGGCCACTACAAACCGGACGAACCCGTCTACGCGACGGCCGTCGACATACTTGACGAGGATCCGGCGGACGTACTGATGGTCGCTGCCCACCAGCACGACCTCGATGGGGCCGCGGCCGCGGGCCTGCAAACGGCGTACGTCCACCGGCCGGACATGTGGGGCCCCGACGAGACGGTCGACCGACCGGCCCACGCGGCCTACGACCTGGTAGTCGATGATTTCGAGGCGCTGGCGTCGCGACTCGGCGCGTGAGGAAAGGGGAGAGGGGAACGAGTGGATGGTTGCGTTGGGGAACGCGGGCAAGGAGCGTGTTCCAATGGGCTCCAAGCCCTATCGACACGGAGTCACGGGAGGGACAAATACCCCACCCGGGCGGAGTGAAAGTGAAACTGCGGGACAATGGCATCCCGCCGAACGGCGTGTGACGGGCGGCTGCCGTCAGTCCACGAGCGGCTGGTTGTAGGCGGTCTCGGCCTCGCGGACGTACGCCCAGGTCCGCTCGCAGTCACAGGAGACTTCAGCGAAAACCGAGGGGTCCTGCCTGAGGTCGAAGTCCTTGATGGCCCGCTGGACGACGTCGTCGCACTCGCCACAGTTGTGCGGGCCGCGATCTGAGCCGTGGCCCACGGGATCCGAGACGACGGTGACGTCGGCCTCAGCCGTCGCCTCGAGCACGGCGGTGACACTCCAAAGCCACGGCGGCCGGTACCCGTCGTCGTGGTACAGTTCCTCGACCATTGTATGCCGCTGGACGTTACAGGGGTTCATCGAGACGGTGTGACAGCCAGGGACGGCGGCACACCGCTCCACTGAGGCGATCATGTCCTCGATGGCCTCGCCCTCGGCGAGGAAGGGCGGTTTCATGAGCAGGTAGGCCTTGACGCCGGCGGCGGCGCCAGTAGCCTCGCGGAGCTCGGCGCAGGCCGCCTCGAAGCCCGCGAAATCGACGTACTTGTTGACGCAGTCGTGGCGGATCCGGTCTGTGGCCGTCTCGAGGCCGATGGCGATGTCGGTAGCGACCCCACGATCGGTGAAGTCCTCGACTTTCCTCACGTCAACGAAATCCGGCAGGGACTCGACGACGAGTCGGTCGCGGTCGGCAAAGGTATCCGCGATGGCCTCGCGAGTATCCGGGGGAACCTCGCGCTCGTCGAGGAACGACCCCGAGGTGTAGATCTTCACCTGTGCCGCCCTGTCGCTGTGGTCGAGGTCGTCGGCGTGGTCGCGCTCGTGGGACAGCGCCGCCTCGACCTGTGCCATGAGGTCGTCGTGGGCGACGGTACCACCCTCGACGGATTCGGCGACGTACCCGCACATCGTACAGCCCCCGGCGCGTGCCCACCGACAGCCGCCAGTATTGAGGATGATCGTCAACGAGTCGACGACGCCGTCGGGGGTGTTGTCCTCGTCCAGCCAGACGCGGGTTGGTTCGCGGGAATCGTGGGTCTGGTCGTTCCGGCCACGGATCTCCCGCATAACCTGATTGTGGGCGTCCATGCCCCGTCCCTGCTCGTAGACCTCGGGGCTGGGCTGGCTCATTGCCCGACCGGAGGGGGCTGACGTGTATAGGCGCTGCGCTATGCGGATCTCAATCAGAGCAGGAGTTGTAACGCTGATGCTGTGTACCTCAGCGTTTTAGCTGTAATGGAGGGCGCTACGCCCCCTTCCTCAGCGAGCGGCGAAGCCGCGAGCAGGGAGGGGA
>CAYUFG010000124.1:0-6220 GCA_964443815.1 uncultured Halobacteriales archaeon
CGACCTATTCCTTACGAAGGAATCGCTCTAGCCAGTCTGAGCTACACCGGCGCACGTAACCGTAGCAGCCAGTCGCCGCATAAGGATTGCGAATCACCGGCTACCGGCGGCGCAAGCGCGCGTCGAGGACGACATTGAGTTCGTGGGGGGCGTAGGAGCGGACGACGCGCCGCGTCTCGATGTCGACCGCGTACTCGGGTTCGGCAGCCGCCCGGATCGCGGTCTCGCCAGGACCATAGGGGTCGTCCTCGTGCTGGATGTCGTAGTAGTGGATGACAGCCTCGGCGGCGGCCAACTCGACCGCGGTCTCGAGGAACTCGTCAGCGCTGTGCGGCAGGTTCATGACGAGCCGATCCGCCCAGTCGCGGTAGTCGGCGGCGACCTCACGGACGTCGCCGTGAATCGCCGTCACCGCGTCCGCGACCCCGTTTCGCTCGGCGTTTTCGCGGAGATAGTCGATCCCGGTCTCGTTGATATCGACGGCCAGAACAGACGCCCCCCGCGAGGCTGCCGGGATCGCAAACGGGCCGACACCCGCGAACATGTCGAAGACGTTCTCCCCGGGCTCGACCTGGTCCACAACGCGGCGTCGTTCCGTCGCCAGCCGCGGCGAGAAGTAGACTTCTGCCAGGTCGACCTCGAAGGCGTGGCCGTACTCGCGGTGGACGGTTTCCGTACCCTCGCCGGCGACGACGGTCCATTCGCGGACGCGTTCCTCGCCCTGGACTTTCGAGGCGCGATTGAGCACCGTCGCCACGGGGAGGTCAGACGAGAGGACCGCCTCGGCGATGGCGTCGGCTCGCTCGGTGTCCTCGTCCACCACGATGACGTCGCCGACCCGGCTGTAGGAGGGGTCGAACTCCAGCAGATCCGCGGGCATCGTCTGGGGCTCCCGGGTCGGCGCGTCGAAGGCCACGACGTCGAGGTCACTCGGAACCGACACCTCGTCGCTCACTGGAATGTAGAGCCAGCCACCGGATTCGGTAATCGCCCGGCCGCCGTCCACGAGGCCACGCTTGGCGAGTCGACGCCGCGTCGCCTCGCCTTCGGTCGGATCGACGCGGACACAGGGGCCGGCCATCGGCGGAAATCCGTGCCGCCGCGCGGTAAGTTTGACGCTCGCACCGGTCGCGCCGTTTATCCCGTCGACCGTCCCAGAGTGCCCATGCTCAGTTTTGTCGGCCTGGGCCTCTACGACGAGCGGTCGATCACGCTCCGCGGTCTGGACGCCGTCCGGGGCGCCGACGCGGTCTTCGCCGAGTTCTACACCAGCCGGCTCGCGGGGACGACCGTGGAAACCATCGAGGCGACGCACGACGTCGACGTCGAGATACGGGACCGAGCGGGCATCGAGGAGAATCCGGAGCCGATCCTGGCGGCGGCCGAATCCGGAGACACGGTGTTGCTCACCGGCGGCGATCCGATGATGTCCACGACGCACGTCGATCTCCGACTTCGGTCTGCCGACCGCGACATAGAAACCCGTGTCGTCCACGGAACGACCGCACAGACGGCCGCGAGTTCGCTCACCGGCCTGCAGAACTACCGCTTCGGCAAGGCCACGACGTTGCCGTTTCCGGATTCACACGGCGCGGAGGGCGTGCCGGGAAGCGTTCTCGACACTATCGAGTCCAACCGCGATCGTGACCTGCACACGCTCGTCTACCTCGATATCGATCCGCCGACGGACCGTTATATGCGTGGAGACACGGCAGCCGAGATGCTCCGTGAGACCGTCGACGTGCCACTCGGTGTGGTGGTTGCGAGAGCCGGCAGTGACGAACCGACGGTCCGGGCCGACTGCCTCGACGCGCTCGCGGCGACGGACTTCGGCGCACCGCTGCATCTGTTGATCCTTCCGGGCTCGCTCCACGAACTCGAGGCGGCCGCACTCCGCGAATTCGGCAACGCCCCCGCGGATCTGGCTTTAGGTCCCTGAAACCGCCGGTTCCGCCTCACTCACGCCGAGCGCGGCCGTGAGGTCGTATTCCCGGCCCGTGAGCACGAACAGGCCGTCCTCGACCACCACCAGCACCTCCGGGAGTTCCCGGACCACAAGCCAAGTGATCACCACGAGCGCGACGACCGAGAGGCCCTGCGCGATGATCCGGTCGGCGACGATGTAGGAGACCATGAGCGGTTCGGATAGGCCGAAAAGCGGCATAACGATCCCAGGGGCAACGTGGAACTGTTGCTCGCCGAATCCGATGGAGATGAACACGTTCCGCACGAGGTTCAGGGCGAAAATCACGGGAATCGAGACGGCGAGCGCGCGGACCTTGCGCCGCCACGGCGCCGTGACGGCGCCGATCAGACCGACGAAGACCGCCATGCTCCCGATTCCCGTACACGCCATGGCGATGGTGTAGGTGATTGGTCGGTCAGTCCCGCGGAAGACGAAGGTGCTCTCGTAAGGGTACGTCTTTTCCGCGATCCGGAGGCCGTCGACGTACAACCCGTCGACGACTTCGGGGGTGCGCCCGAGCAGCGTGAGCAGCCAGGCGGTCTGGTCCGTGACCACCTCGATGAGCGTCTGGCGGACGAACGGTATCGCCACCGCGGGTTGATAGATGAGGCCGGTCAGAGCCACCGCCCGGGAGAGGACGAATAGCGAGTCCCGGCCACGGGAGAGGTGATAGCCCACGGCGACGGACAGCGGGACGGCAATTGTGGTCGCGAGCCCCTCGACGACGCTCTTCTGCTCGAAGATGAAGTAGGGGACCATCGACGCGAAGTACCCCGCGAACAGGAGCCACGCGGCGACGTGGACGCGTCGGGCGAGTTCGCGGTTGCGATACTCGAGGCCCGTACCGGCAATGAAGGTCAGAATGACGAGCCAGCCGCGGTGCTCCCAGCCGAGATCCAGGAGACCGTCGAGCAGGAGCGGCGGCACCATCGGTTGTCCTCGGTTACTCCACAGCGACCAAATGTCTTGTCGTCGGGCTGCCGTCGCTCACCGAGTGACGATCTCGAACTCGTGGCCGTCAACGTCCTTCGTGAAGGCGTATCGCATGTCACAGGATTCGGGGTCGCGGTAATCCACCGCCCCACGGTCCATCAGCGACTCCCAAGTGTCGACGAGGTCCCCGGTCCGAACCGCCATGTGTCCCCACGCGTCGCCCATGTCGTAACTGCGGCCGTCGTAGTTGTAGGTGAGTTCGACGGTCATCGCCTCCTCGGGGGCGTCACGCGGCTGCATGAAGTACAGTGCGAAGGAGTCGTGTTCGGACCGCCGCAGCAACTCGTAATCGAACTTGCGGACGTACCATCCGATGGCCGCGTCAGCGTCCGCGGTCCGGATCATCGTGTGGTCGAGGCTGAACTTCGCGCCGTGATCGCGCTTGACGATCTCGATTTCGTGGCCGTCGGGATCTTTGACGAACGCGTACCGGTTGTCACACGACTCGGGATCGCGGTAGTCCTCGACGCCTTCGTCCATGAGTTGCTGGTAGGTGGACTCGAGTTCGTCCGGGCGGACGCGAACCGCGATATGGCCCCACGCGTCGCCCATGTCGTAACTGCGGCCGTCGTGATTGTACGTCAACTCGAGGTAGGCGCCGTCCTCGTGGGCGTCTGGCCGCTTCAGGTTCACGTTGGTAAACGTGTCGGCCTCCCACCGGCCGATCTCTTCGAAGCCGAAGTGTGATTTGTACCAGTCCAGCGATTCCTCGAGGTCCTCCACGCGGATCATCGTATGGTCGAGAATACCCGTCATGGGTGCGTGTGAGGGCGGAGCCCGGCTAAAGCCTACGGATCACTTCCGGGTGACGATCCTGAGGACGTCCTCGTCGGCGAGTTCGTGGTCGCGGCCGACCTGCTGGTCGTCGTGTTTGGCGCTTGGGCCGGAGACGCGGGCGAATCGGAATCTGTCGTCGAAAGACCCGCCGAGTTTCTCGCAGGCGTCGCCGACAGTATCCCCCTCACGCAGCACGAGCGGCTCCTCGCGGTCGACGCCCCTGCCGGGCTTGTCCATGTAGATCCGTACCAGGCCGAGTTCGTCCCAGAGGCGGTCCTTGAACGACTCCAGCCCCTTGTGCTCCTCGGCGCTGATGAAGACCGCGTCGTCCGGGTCGATGTCCCGGCGTGCGAGATCGGCGTCGACCGTCTCCTTGTAACCGGGGTCGATCAAGTCTACCTTGTTAACTGCGACGAACGAGGGGAGATAGACGCGGTTGTCACGTATACCGTCGATCAACCTGTCGACGTCGACGGGTTCGCCGATGGTCACGTCGGCGTTGACGTAGCCGTGCTCGGAGAGAATCTCTTTGATCGTCTCGTCCTCGAGATCGAGGTCGACGCTCGCGTTGACGGTGATGCCGTCCTTGTGTTTCTTTCGGACCTGGACGCGAGGCGGTTCCGTGTCGAGACGGACGCCGTTCGCGTACAGCTCCTCCTGCAGGCGGTCGTACTGCTGGATTTCGAACGGCGAGAGGAGGAAAACGACGAGGTCCGCCGTTCTAACGACTGAGAGGACTTCCTTGCCACCGCCACGGCCGCCGGCGGCCCCCTCGATCAGGCCGGGAACGTCCATGATCTGGACGTTCGCGCCCCGGTACTGGAGCATGCCAGGATTCACATCGAGGGTGGTGAACTCGTACTCGCCGACGTCGCTGTCGGCATTGGTGAGCGCGTTGAGGAGTGTGGACTTGCCCACGCTCGGGAACCCGACGAGGGCCACAGTCGCGTCGCCGGTCTTCTCGACGGCGTAGCCGCCACCACCGCCGGAGCCGGACTGTTGTTGGAGTTCCTCTTTCAACTCCGCGAGCTTGGACTTCAACCGACCGATGTGGGCCTCCGTGGACTTGTTGTAGGGCGTGCTCCGGATCTCCTCGCGGATCTCCTCGATCTCCTCCTCGAGCCCCATCACCCGCCCGTGGGTACCGGTCGCGCAAAAGGGCTTCCGTCGGTATCCGCGGCGGTTCCGACAGCCTCATACGACCGGCGCGGGTGGGTCAGACCATGCCAGGCGCCGAGCGGCTGCGTGACAGCACGCAGATCCAGCTCCCCGCCTCCGCGCTCGACGGGATCGACGCCCACCTCGAAGCGGAGTTCGCGGTGACGGTCCGCCGCGAGGACGGGCGAGTCCGAATCATCGGTAGCCCGGTGGCTATCAAGGCCGTCAGCGACTTTCTCGCCCGCAGCGGCGTTTCCGTCGACTGAACCGGCTGAAGCCCCGGGTGTTGGGGCAGTCCGCCTCCCGGAAAAGCAACCCTTAACACCGCGCCTGCGGTTCGTTCCGGTATGGCTGACACCATCGAAGCCCTGGTCCCGGGCGGCCAGGCCGACCCTGGCCCGCCGCTCGGCCCGGAGCTCGGACCAACGCCCGTCGACGTGCAGGCGGTCGTCCAGGAGATCAACGACCGCACGGCGGCCTTCGAGGGCACGGAGGTACCCGTCACGATTACGTACGAAGAGGACGGCAGTTTCGAGATCGAGGTGGGCGTCCCGCCGACAGCCGAACTCATCAAGGACGAGGCCGGCTTCGAAACCGGCAGCGGCGAGCCCCAGACCAACTTCGTCGCCGACCTGAGCGTCGAGCAGGTCATCCAGATCGCCGAGCAGAAGCACTCCGATCTGCTCTCGTACGACCTGAAGAACGCCGCGAAGGAAGTCGTGGGCACCTGTACGAGCCTCGGCGTCACAATCGAGGGCGAGGATCCCCGCGAGTTCAAGGCGCGGATCGATGCCGGCGAGTACGACGAGCACTTCGCCGAGGAAGCGGCGGCTTAATTCCGGAGGCCACGAACCGGCTGATTTGGTTTGTGAGCCGACGTCACGTCGTGTTTTGGGGTATCTCAAAGCGTCTTGACGCCGCGGCCCGACGGTCTGATCCAAGGTGGATGTGGCGACGCACCGAAGTCGCTGCACCGGCGATCGACGGACTGTCGGGGGCGCTCGAGGGCTGAATCGTCGGTCCGACGAGTTTAAGTGTCCGATTGGCCACTACCCTCACGAGACAGGCGTTGGCCTGTCGCCCGTAGGAGCCACTGGCGTACTACGGAGGTGAACGATGGCAGATCAGGATATCGAAGACGCAGTCTCTCGCGCACTCAGCGAACGGCCGGAGCGGAACTTCCGCGAAACGGTCGACATCGCGATCAACCTGCGCGACCTTGACCTTGACGACCCGTCGAATCGCGTCGACGAGAGCGTGGTCCTCCCGGCCGGCACCGGCCAGGACACGCAGATCGTCGTCTTCGCGGAGGGAGAAACCGCCGTC
>CAYUFG010000125.1:0-6157 GCA_964443815.1 uncultured Halobacteriales archaeon
TCGCCGATCTGGTTGACGTGGGCCTTGATCCGCACGTCGAACTCGCTCTGGTCGAGGACCTGCTTCGCGACGGCGCCGGCGGCCACCCAGTTCACCGTTTCGCGGGCCGACGACCGACCGCCGCCGCCCCAGTTGCGCGTACCGAACTTCGCCGAGTAGGTATAGTCCCCGTGGGACGGGCGGGGAGCGGTCACGAAGGGCTCGTACTTGCCGGACCTGGCGTCCTTGTTTTGGATGACCATGCCGACGGGCGTCCCGGTCGTGTAGCCATCTTGGAGGCCCGACTTGATCGACACAGCGTCCGGTTCGTCACGACTCGTCGTAATCATCGACTGACCGGGACGGCGGCGGTCGAGTTCCCGTTGGACGTCCTCGGTCGAAATTTCGACGCCCGCGGGCACGCCAGAGACGGTACACCCCATGGCCTCGCCGTGGGACTCGCCGAAGGTAGTCACCTGAAAGAGTCGCCCAATGCTGTTCCCGTTCATTACGGCGGAGTCGGAGGCCGGGCCATTTCAAGGTTGCACTCGGGGGGACACCTATTGGGCAGGGACGCATCCAGGGGGCCTTGGATCTGAGAGACGATCGAGTCCTGGTGGCGTTGCTATGCGACCCACCGGAAGCGGCCCATCCACGCACCGCCTGTCCGCTATCGGTCGACCGACGCGCCGAGTTCATCGAGCACGTCGAAAAAGTCGGGGAAGGAGACATCGACGTGCTGGGCGCCAGCCACGGTCGTCCTCCCCTTGGCGACAAGCCCCGCCACGGAGAGCGCCATGACCAACCGGTGGTCGCCGCGGCCGTCCACGTGTGCTCCCACGAGGTCGCTATCGCCGCCGTGGATCACCAGTTCGTCCTCGTGCTCCTCCACCGTTGCCCCGAGTGACTCGAGACTCGCTGCCATCGCGGTGACACGGTCCGTTTCCTTGTAGCGGACGTGCTCACAGTCGGTAATCCGGGTTGTTCCGTTCGCGGCTGCCCCGAGCACGGCGATGGTGGGGAGCAGGTCGGGCGTGTTGGCTACGCCAACCTCGATTCCCGACAGCTCGCTGCGCTTGACGGTAATCTCGCCGGCTTCCCGATCCCAGTCGATGTCCGCACCCATGTCTGCGAGGATATCGACGATCGCCGCGTCGCCCTGCTTGCTCGGGCGGGACCCTGTGACGGTCACGACGTTATCGCCGGCGAGCGCACCGGCGGCGAGGAGATACGACATCGACGAGAAGTCCCCGGGAACGGCGTACTCGCCACCGGGCGGATCGTACCGCTGGCCGCCCTGAACGGCGAATCCGCGGCCGGTCTCCCTGGCGTGGACGCCGAACTCGTCGAGTACGTCTCGCGTAATATCGACGTAGGGTGCACTCTTCAGTTCGGTCTGCAGCGTGATATCCACCCCAGCGTCGGTTACGGCACCCGCCATCAGTAACGCTGTAACGAACTGCGAGGATACGTCCCCCGGGATGGCGGCCGACCCGCCCGTGATCGGGCCACGGATCACGAGTGGGGCCTGGCCGTTGTCGCGGGTACTCTCTGCCCGACCACCGAGCATCTCGATCGCTCGCAGTAGCGGGCCCTGTGGCCGCGATCGCAACGAGTCGTCGCCGGTCAACACCGTCGTCCCATCCGCGAGAGATGCAGCAGCTGTCACCAGTCGCATCGTCGTTCCGCTGTTTGCACAGTCGATCACGTCGTCAGCAACTGCCGGGCGCCCGTCGAAGCCCACGACATCGACTCCAGCGTCACCGACCGACACCGCGCCGCCGAACGCCTCCACGGCTCGCATCGTCGCGCGCGTGTCGGCACTCACTAGCGGGTCGCGGACAGTCGCGCCGTCTGCGTACCCCGCCGCGAGTATTGCCCTGTGCGTGTAACTCTTGGAGGGCGGCGCCTGCACCCGCCCGGCGACGCTCGACCGGGCTACCGTCACGTTCATGCTCACGCCTGCGACGGCCGCGGGCAAGAGGATACCGGGTCAGCCGTCCTCGTACTCGAGCCAGATATAGCGGGTCCCGTATGACCGGTATGGCTGCCAGGCGCGGGCGATCTCGCGCATCTCCGACCGACTCAGCTCCGTGCCGTTTCCGTAGACCTGCTCGATCCCTTTTCTGACGGCCAGATCTCCCAGGGGTAGCACGTCCTCGCGGCCGAGGACGAACATGAGGTACATTTCGGCGGTCCATTCGCCGATGCCGCGGATCTCGGTCAGTCGATCCACGACAGCCCTGTCGTCGAGGTTGGCGAGCCCCCCACGGCTTAGATCCTGCTCCTGAAAGGCTCGGGCGCTCTCACGGAGGTAGTCGATTTTGGACTCGCTGAGTCCCGCCTCTCGCAGGGCTCCCCTGTCGGCGCCCAGGACGGCTTCGGGGGTCACTTCGCCAAGTTCGGCGAAGGTTCGCTCTCGAACGGCAGTGGCGCTTGCCGTGGAGAGTTGCTGGTTGATGATGGACCGTGCCAGCCGTCGGAATTCGTTTTCGGCGGGCTCCAGTTGCACCGGCCCATGCCGGTCGATAAGCGTCGCCATCCGCCGGTCCCCACGCAGCGTCTCCAGAACCTCGTCGTCCATTGACGGCGGGTGTTGGGACCGCGCCGAAAGGAGCGTTACGATTGGTGGATCAGTGCTTCGGAACCCGGCACGGTCGGCCCCGGTCGGCCGACCGCGGGAACGAGTCCCCGAGCCGCCGGGCGGCTGGCACCGGTTTTCGCCCGGCAGGCGAGGATAGCCGCTCGATCAGTATCGGTCCCACGCCGTGCTATTGGGGGAGTTCACAAGCCCTTTCCCATCATCTCGCGGGCGATGATGTTCTTTTGGATCTCCGTCGTGCCCTCGTAGATCTGTGTTATTTTCGCGTCGCGGTACAACCGCTCGACGTCGAAATCGTTGACGTATCCGGCACCCCCGTGGATCTGTACGGCCTCGTCGGCGACTTCGACGGCGACCCGCGACGCGTACTCCTTGGCCATAGACGCGAGCGTCGTGAGCTGGTCCTCAGCGTTATCGACGCTCCAGGCGGACTTGTAGGTCAACATCCGTGCGGCCTCGGTGTTTGTGAACATCTCCGAAAGCTTGTGCTGGATGGCCTGGAAGTCTCCGATGGGCCGGCCGAACTGCTCGCGCTCTTGAGCGTATTCGAGCGCCCGATCCGCAGCCCCCTTTGCGATGCCGACGCCCTGGGCGGCGACCGCCGTTCTAGTGTCGTCGAAAAACTGCATCTGCTGGAGAAAGCCGGCACCCTCCTCGCCGACGAGGTTCGATTCAGGGACGCGGACCTCGTCGAGGACGAGTTCGGCCGTGTCCGACGCACGGATGCCCAGCTTGCCCGTGATCTTCTCCGCACTGAACCCGTCGCGATCGGACTCTACGACGATCTGGGAGAAACCGTCGTACCGGTGCTCGGCCTCTGGATCGGTGTTACAGAGCACGACGAAGTAGTCCCCCACAGAGCCGTTCGTAATCCACATCTTCGTACCGTCGACGACCCACTCGTTCCCGTCCTTCTCAGCAGTGGTCGAGACGGCAGAGACGTCCGAGCCGACGTCGGGCTCGCTAATCGCTGCGCCCATGATCGCGTCGCCCTCGGCGACCGGCCGGAGAAACCGTTCCTTCTGCTCTTCGGTGCCGAAACCCTTCAGCGCGTCCGAGCCAAAGGACGCGGCGACGATACTCAGGGCGATCCCCGGGTCGACGGCGAACAGCTCCTCGATAATCATCATGACTTCGAGCGTAGAGTAACCGGCCCCGCCGTATTCGACGGGGATCCCGGCCCCGGTGAGGCCCATCTCTGCGGCATCTTCAACGATCTCGTGGGGGAACTTCTCCTCGACGTCGTACTCCGTGGCCACAGGGGCGATCTCGTTCTCAGCGAACTTTCTGACTTCTTCCCGGAGTTGCTCCTGCTCTGGAGAAACCTGGAAATCCATGGTCGATTGTTCGGGCGTCCGCACATAATGATTGGTGAGCCCACGGCGTCCCGACGACGTCGTGCCGTCGGCGGATCACAGTCCGGGACTCGCAGGATCCAGCGCCACGAAACCGGCCGGCTGCGCGACAGAAACGTTGAAACCGCCGCCGCCGCCAACTCCGCCATGGACCTCTCCGATATCGAGACGATCACGGTGCTCGGCGCCGGAACGATGGGACACGGCATCGCCGAAGTCGCGGCGCTCGCGGGCTACGAGGTCAGGCTCCGGGACGTGGAGGCGGACCTCGTCGAGGATGGTTATGAGCAGATCGAGTGGAGCCTCGACAAGCTGGTCGAGAACGACCGGATCGGCGCGGACGAGGCCGAGGCAGCATCCTCCGCTATCACGCCACTCGTCGACCTCGAGGAGGCGGTTGCTGAGACCGACGTCGTGATCGAGGCGATCATCGAGGATATGGACATTAAGAAGGACGTGTACGAGGATCTCTCGGCGATGGCTCCCGGAGATGCCATCTTCGCCTCGAACACGTCGAGCCTCTCGATCACCGAGCTCGCGACGGCCACCGACCGTCCGGGGCAGGTTTGCGGGATGCACTTCTTCAACCCGCCCGTTCAGATGGACCTCGTCGAGGTGATCAGCGGTGGCGAGACCAAGGCTGAGACGGTCGAGACGATCGCCGAACTCGCCGAGGCTATGGGCAAGACGCCCATTCACGTCCACAAGGACGCCCCTGGATTCGTCGTCAACCGCGTCCTGGTTCCGCTGCTGAACGAGGCCTGTTGGCTCGTCAACGACGAGGTCGCTACGATCTCGGAGGTCGACGCCACGGCGAAATTCGACGTTGGCCTCCCGATGGGTGCCTTCGAACTCGCCGACCTCACCGGGAACGACGTCAATCTCCACGTTCTCGAGTACATGCACGAGGAGCTCGGGGACGCGTACGAACCCGCGCCGATTCTCGTCGAGAAGGTCGAGAACGACCAACTCGGTCGAAAGACGGATGTCGGTTTCTACGACTACGACGACGGCGGCGTCGACATCCCCGCGGACGCCGGCCGCGAGGACGTCAAGCGCCGCCTGCTCGGGATCATGGCAAACGAAGTCGGGAAAATCCTCCAGGACGACATCGCTGACCTCTCGGCGATCGAGAACGGCATGACGCTCGGAGCTGCCTTCCCCCAGGGTCCGGCCCGGCTCGCGGACGACGTCGGCCTTGAGGCCCTCGTCGAGACGCTCGAGTCTGCCCATGGGGACACCGGCGCTGTCCGGTACGAGGTCTCGGAAGGCCTCAAAAAAGCCGCGGCCGCGGGTGGCTTCCACGACAGCGGCGACGACGAGTCGGACGTCTCCTACGAGACGATCCGTGTGGAGTATCCAGGCGAGGCAGTGGGCGAAATCGTCCTGGACCGCCCCCACGCGATGAACACGGTCACGCCCGAGCTCCTCGACGAGTTCGAGCACGCCGTCGAGCAACTGGAGGGCGACGAGGACGTCAGGGCCCTCCTGGTTCGTGGGGCCGGTGACAAAGCGTTTTCCGCCGGCGCGGACGCTGTCGGCATGGCGGGCGACGACGACTTCGATCCGGTCGCGCTGTCGCGGAAGGGGCAACGAACCTGGGGACTGCTCGAGGAGTCGGCGCTGCCGGTCGTGGCGGCGGTCGACGGCTATGCACTGGGCGGCGGGATGGAATTGGCCGCGTGTGCGGACATCCGCATCGCGAGCGACCGGGCGACGTTCGGCCAGCCGGAGATTGATCTGGGGATCATCCCCGGCTGGGGCGGCACGCAGCGCTTGGCAAACATCGTTGGGGAGGGGCGGGCTCGCGAGATCATGCTAACCGGCGATCACTACGATCCCGAAACGATGGTAGACTTCGGCTTCGTGAGCGAGGTCGTCCCCGCGGACGAAATCGCCGACCACGGCCGCGAGAAGGCTGCAGACCTCGCTGCCGGTCCGCCACTGGCGATGGATGCGCTGAAGAAGGCGATGCTCGTGGGCCGAGACGACACCGATGCCGGCCTCGAGGTCGAGGCCCAGGCCTTTGGCCACCTCGTGCAGACGGAGGACTTCCTCGAGGGCGTCTCGAAGATACAGAGCGACGAGGCCCCCGAGTTCGATGGCCGGTAGCGCGGGATAACCGAGTTTAAATATCCGCCACCGAATTGTCGAACGACGGCTTCACCGTCGCGCTCGGTTGGTGTAGTCCGGCCAATCATTTCGGCCTTTCGAGCCGATG
>CAYUFG010000126.1:0-6115 GCA_964443815.1 uncultured Halobacteriales archaeon
CCCCTCCCTACTCGCTCACTACGTTCGCTCCTTGAGGAAGGGGGAGTAGCGCCTATAATCAGCTAAATATCGCCGGTCGTCGGATGGCAGACTCCCAACTCGCAGGAAGACGACCAACTGGTCTCTATCGGGGTGCGACCAGCTCTATCGGGTGGGGAACGTCGCGGTCGTACAGCACACCGAGTTGCTCCTGACAGGACGTCCCACTTGCGACCACCCGGCCGGGCTCCTCACCAAAGTCGTCTCGAAGCTGTTCGCCGACGTCCATGCTCACGCCGTAGTACTCGGTTTTGTAGCCGAAACTGCCGGCCATGCCACAGCACTCGACGCTCGAGGTTTCGACGTCGTATCCGATGGTGTCGAGTACGGCCACGGTCGGCCCCTCCAACCCGAGCGTTCGCTGCTGGCAGTGGCTGTGATACGCGAGGGGCTCGTCCCCGAGCGATCCGTTGAGATTCCCCGCGTCCGCGCCGTTCTCGAGGAGTCCATAGACGTACTCGAGCACGCCGTAGCTCCGCTCTGCCAGCCTGTCGGCGGACGCTTCGGGGAGTAGTTTGGCGTAGTCCGATCGGAACATCGCCAGGTCGCTCGGCTCGATTACCACCACGTCGCGGCCGCGGTCGAGGTGGGCGACGAGCGTGCCGTAGACGGATTCGGCGGCCGAGCGTGCCGTCTCGACCATACCTTGGGAGAGCGGGGCGCGGCCGCTCTCGGAGACCGGTGGAACGTGGACCCGTACCCCGAGCGCCTCCAGGGTTCGCACCGCCGCCTTGCCCCGGCCGGGGTCGAAGTAGTCCGTGTAGACGTCGGGATAGAGCACGACCTCACGCTCCGGATCGGTGACCTGTGCTCCCCGGCCCGCGTACCACTCACGGAGCGTCTGCGTGGCGAACTCGGGGAGATCTCGACGGCGGTCGAGGCCGACGACCCGTTCGAGAAACCGGTCGGCGAGGGCGGTGTCCGCAAGTGCGTTCGAGAGCCGGGGTAGGCGACTGCCGACCCGGGCGATCGTCCCGATGTTGCCAAAGAAACGCTTCTGGAGGTCAATTCCTGCCGGTTCCTCGTCGGGGACAAGCCCGTCGACGAGGACATCGGTGGCCGCGACCTCGCCGTCCCGATTGAGCCGGTCGCGGACGACAGTGTTGATCCACGGAATGTCGATCTCGACGGGGCACTTCGGCACGCACCGCGAGCAGCCCGTACAGAGGTCGTTCATGTCCGCGGCCGCGTCGAGCCCGCCGACGCCGGCTTCCCAGCCCGTGCCGATCCCGCCGGTGTAAGTCTCGCCACCGAAGGCGTGACCGCCGACCGCCTGAAAGTTCGCACACGAGTTGCTGCACGCGCCACACCGGATGCAGTAGAGCGTCTCGCGCAGCTGATCGTCCTCGCGCATGCCCATCCGGCCGTTGTCGAGCAGAACAAGGTGGAACTCGCGGTCGTCCGCGTCCCGTAACTCGCCAGCTTCGAAGTCGGGAATCGGCGTCTCGACGGGCGGGGTCATGAGCGAGACGTAGGAGGTGATGTCCTGGCCGGTCCCCGATCGAGCGATGAGTTCGGTGAAGGGCTGGAGGTCCTCGACGGTCGGGACGATCTTCTCGATTCCCGTTACGGCGACGTGGACCGGGGGCGTCACCGCCGATTTTCTCGCGTTCCCCTCGTTCGTCACGAGGAGGATCGACCCGCTCTCGGCGACGACGAAGTTCGCGCCGGTCATGCCGACGTCGGCCTCGCGAATGTGCTGGCCGACCCGCTCGCGGGCGAACGCCGTCAGTTCCTCGGGATCCGCCGACAGTTTCTGGTCCGGATCCAGGACGCGGTTGAAGCATTCGGCGATATCAGCGGGGGATTTGTGGACAGCCGGCGCGATGAGGTGAGAGGGGGCCTCCTCGGCCACCTGGATGACGTACTCGCCGAGATCCGTCTCGACCACCTCGTACCCCTCGCCTTCGAGGTGATCGTTGAGTTCGATCTCTTCGGTCGTCATCGACTTGCTCTTGACGAGTTTGTCCGCGTCGTGGGCCGCCATGATGTCGGCGACGATGCGCTGGGCGTCGGCGGCCGTGCTCGCGAGGTGGACCTGGCCGCCGTTCGCCGCCACGGCCTGCTCAACCTGCTCGATCAGGTCGGGAAGGTTCTCTATCGCCCGCTCCTTGATCGCACGGGCGGCCGACCGTTGCTGCTCGCGGCCCTCAAATCCCGCGAGGGCGGCGGTCGCTTGGTCGTTCAGGCCCGAGGTGTTCTGCCGGACGGCCGAGCCCTCGGTCTCCATGAGGTGGTCGAGTTCAGCCGCCCGCTTCCGACGGGAGGTCATCGGTCAGTCACCACGACGACGTGCGTCTCGTGGGGGCCGTGGACGCCGCGGATCAGTTCGCCCATGTCCGCCGTCGCGCTGGGCCCCGTTGCGAGGATCTGCGTCGCGGTCCCCGAGGCAACCTCGTCGGCGATCCGATCGTACGCGCATTCCATGCCGTCGACAAGGTCGCTCTCGGCGAGGACGGCGACGTGGTGGTCGACGTACAGCGAGCAGAGTTCGGCGCCGTCGGCGGTCGACGGGAGCGTGACCGTCCCATACTCGCCGATACCGAGCCCGGCGGGCGTCACTCCGGTGCTCGCGGCGTCGATGGCGGCGAGGTCGGGATCGGAGTCGACGGCCGTATCCGACAAGGAGACCCCCGTGTAGGGAATCGACGTCCCCACCGCAGGCTCGGTAATTGCGGCGTCGATCGTCGCGGCGAAGTCCGCCGCGGGCGTCCGGTGGACCGTCGACTGGTCCGCAAGCGCCGATTCGAACGTCGAAACCGCGTCCATGGCCGGTGAAAGCACCAGCGTCGACGTATGCTTTCCCCTACCCGTCCAAATCCCAGCCGACGAACTCGTCACCTTCCTCGATCTCGACCCCAAAGGCGTCGATGAGCATGCCGAGCGCCGCGTAGCCGGCGGCCGTCGCCGCAGCCCCGGCGAGGGTCCGCTCGTCGTAGTGCTCCGCGACGGCCTCGTGGAGTACGTCGGTGACGCGCGTCCGCACGACGGCTCGGGTATACGAGACGAGCGCTTGCTCTGCCCGGGAGAAGTATGTGTGGTCGTCGCGGGCGATGGCGACCACCTCCTCCGGTGACAGGCCGGCGTCCGGTGCGATGTTGCAGTGCTGGTGCCACTCGTACTCGGAGTTGAGCTCGGTCGCGGCGGTCAGGATGACGATCTCACGCTCGCGGTCGCTCAGGCCGGAGTCGCTCCAGAGCGCCCCGAGGAACTGTCGGAGTCCCTTGACCACCTCGGGATTGTTGGCGACGGCGGCGTAGACGTTCACCCGCTTGCCCGGCTGGAGCGACGAGACGAGATAATCCTGGTAGTCCGGTGCGATGTCGTCCTGGTCGACGTACGGGACACGTGACATACCCCAACGGCGCGTTCGACGACCTAAGGCTTTGCCGTCGGACTGCCGGTATCACGCCTTCGGCGCCACCATGGACTCGGTAGGCGCCACTACAGTGGAATCACCCGGCCCAACCGGTAGCGTCTTGGCGAGGGCTCCACACGCGGGCGTATGCGAGCCAGCAAGAACGAGCGGTCAGGAACCTGGCACCTCGTCGGCAATCGCGGCTGTGGCGCGGATCCCGGTGACGAGACGGTCGTGGGGACGTGGGCGGAAGTGCGCGACCGCGTCGACCGCGACGAGGCGAAGCGTTGTGGGAACTGTCGGTGGCCGTAGCGAGGCATCCCGCGCGGGATCCTCCTCGCTGCCGGACAGGTGGCTGATGGTCCAGAAGAGAGCGGGGCGGGGGACTGGAGATCCGGGTTGATCAGCTCGAGAATATCATCATGAACCCGCCACAGAACGTCAGGAGACAGCCGCCCACGAGCGTAGCTGCGCCCCCCTGGAATAACATGACGAACGGCTCGACGAACAGGGACCCGAAGAGTTGGCCGCCGGCAGGCGCCTCGACCGCGCCGAGGGCCGACGTGACGTAGATGGCGGCGAATAGGCAGAGAACGCCGATCAGCAGGATCGAAAGCGCAACGCTCAGGAGGACAAACGGAACGCTGCGGCCTCCGGACGGCTGCTGCCGGCGGTAACTCACAAGAGAGCTTGGGCAGAGCGAGACCATCAAAGTCAGTCAGACCAGCGTCTGACGTGGCTTTATTGGGCTGGTGGGTGACGGTGACAATCGAATGGACCGACTCGACGAGACCTTCGCCGGCCAGCGGCACTCGCTCGGCACGTATGTCGGTGCGACCATCTTCATCGCCGGACTCGTCCTCGTCGGCATCGGGGCGCTTTCGGTCGTGATGGACGCACTACGTGGGGCAGCCCCCGCCGACCTCCTCGAAGGGATCGCACTCGCTGTCGCCGGTGGGGCAGTGACGACGGTGCTATCGGTCGCCATCCTCGTTCTCCACGAGCAGGCGATGGACCGTCGGGTGCGCGCCGGCATCGCCGGGTCGGCACTGGGGATCGTCCTCGTCGTCCCCGCCTGGGCCGCCGCACCGGGCACGATCGGCACAGCCACACTCCTGCTCGCGGGACTGCTCTATCTCGCGGGTTCGCTCACCCTCACCGGCGTGGTGTTCGACGGCGCCATCGGCACTGACCTACCGACCGGCTCGAATCAGACTTCGTACGTCAGAGACACAGGCGTCGGCGGAGCCTCGCCGGGTGTCGCGGACGGCGGAACCGATGACGACGACCTCGAGTTCCTCCTGGACGAAGAGGATCGAGACTGAGCGGGAGCCGACACGAGACGGATCCGTTTTGCCTGACGCGGTACGGCCAGTCGAGGCGAACCGAGTCGTCGCTCAACGACCGGGCTCGGATCCGAGCTTCGCTTCGTCGGGTGGCTCTCCGGACGCGTGCTGGCGCGCCCGCCGGACGACCGTCCGAAGGTGCCGCCGGCGCCAAACGAGTATCACGAGTCCTAGGGCGAGGTAGACGGCGCTGAACGCCATGAGCCCCTCGTAGTGCTGGAAAACGGGCAAGAACTGGAGCGCAAAGAGTCCCAGTAGCGCGAGCGCTTCGCGGATACTGATCTCGAAGTCGATCAGGAGAACGACCGCAAAGAAACTCTGAGCGGCCGTCAACCAGATCTCGCCGGCCTGTTTCTGGTTGAAGCCGAGGACGCCGTACTCGCCCAGTGAGACACTATACACGACCACGAGCGTCCCGATGAGGAGCGTCCACTGATTCAGCTTCGACGAGATGAGCGCGTTGAACGCCGACGTCGTCCTGGCTTTGTTCACGAGGTAAGCGGTGGCGATGAACTCCGGGCTCTCGCTGGCGAGCGGGGCGACCCACTGGATCATGAAAAAGGAGGAGAGGCCGAGTTGCGGGCCGAGCGTCTCCAGTCCCTTCGCGAAGGGCTTGACGGCTATCAGGATGACGAACGCGGAGAATGCGAGCATCCCGAGCACCGTGGCAATGCGTCGCCTCCGTGGCAACCCCTGGAGGTACCCGGCGACACCGAGTTGGGGTTCGTGTGCCGAATCTCCTCGGAGGATAACGAAGACGTACGCGCCGTAGAGACCCACGAGGACGATCGCGTCCAACGCGTCAATGCCGCCGCCGAACGGGATAAACAGGGCGTAGACGGTCGCCGCCCCCAGGAAGAGGATCTCGATACTGATCCGTGATTCGAGGCGGACGGCGTCAGCGAGGAGGCCATCCCGCTTCTGGACGGCCGCGTCCGCCGCGGTCGTGGCGCGGTAGATGGCATACAGCGCGATGAGCGACCAGCCCAATCCGACCAGGATGCGGTTGGCCCCGGTCATGTTGGCGACGGCGAGGTTCGCCGCCGTTTCGGAAGCCTCAGTTCCGGGTGCAACGCCCGCCTCCCAGGCGTACAGCGCGTCGACGGCGTACTCGGGCGCGACCGCGATGATGGCGAGCACCGCCAGTGCGAACGAACGGGGCACGTCGACCTCCGCAGTCTCGGCCGCCCACGTCAGGACGAAGGCTGCACCGATCACCGCGACGCCGCTCGTCAGGATGACCGCCGCTACGGGGAGTGATGGAACGAGGCCCAGGCCCCAGATGGCGAGCCAAGGAACTGTGAGCGCGACGACGGCGGCGATGACAACCACGGGGTGGCGGAGACGCCCCGACACGGTCGTGGCCAGATCC
>CAYUFG010000127.1:0-6114 GCA_964443815.1 uncultured Halobacteriales archaeon
TTACGGATCGTCACTTCCGAGATATTCGCTACCTCGCTGACTTCATTCTGGGTGACTTTTTCGTTAGTCAGCAACGAAGCCGCGTAGACCGCGGCGGCAGCCAGCCCAACCGGAGATTTGCCGGAGTGAACTCCCTTGTCCTTGGCGTTCTGGAGGAGTTGCCGCGCGCGCCGCTCGACCTCCTCCGAGAGGTCGAGGTCGGAGGCGAATCGCGGCACGTAGCTCTCCGGATCGGCGGGTTTGATCTCGAGATTTAGTTCCCGCACAACGTACCGATAGGTCCGGGCGATCTCGTCCTTTTCGACTCGGGAGACGTTCTCGATCTCGTCGAGGGACCGCGGCGTCCCCGCCTGTCGGGCCGCTGCGTACAGCGACGCCGTCGAAACACCCTCGATGGACCGGCCAGGAAGGAGGTCCTCGTCGAGTGCCCGGCGGTAAATTACACTCGCCGTCTCGCGGACGCTCTCCGGGAGTCCAAGTGCGCTCGCCATCCGGTCGATCTCGCCGAGTGCCTGCTTCAGATTCCGCTCCTTCGAGTCACGGGTGCGGAACCGCTCGTTCCAGGTCCGTAGGCGCTGCATCTTCTCGCGCTGTCTCGAGGAGAGCGCATTGCCATAGGCATCCTTGTCCTGCCAGCCGATGTTGGTGGACAGGCCCTTGTCGTGCATCATCTGCGTCGTGGGCGCACCGACGCGACTCTTCTCGTCTTTCTCCTTCGAATCGAAGGCGCGCCACTCGGGCCCCGGGTCGATCTCGTCCTCCTCAACGACCAGGCCGCACTCGGAGCAGACTGTCTCGCCGCGCTCCTCGTCGGACTGGAGCCGGCCTCCACACTCCGGACACACCAGCGTGTCTTCGTCCTCCCGCTCGGTTTCCGCTTCGTCCTCGGTCTCGGTCTCTCGCGTGTAGCGTCTCGTTGTCGTATCGGTCATTTTGTGGATTCGGGGACCATCCCCGTAGAATCCTCTGTCGCAACTGATAAATTGCGAAGGCAGTTACTTAAGTTTTGTTGCTAATCAGTGCCGGTACGCCCCCTGAGCGGTGGTATTCCGGGTATCGAAACCCTTAGTGCCCGCCCAGGCGCGCCTTGAGCCATGAGCGAAACGGCGGTCGATCCCGAGACGGTCCGGCACGTGGCGGAGCTGGCACGGATCGACCTCGACGAGGAAGAGGTGGACCGCTTCGCCGAGCAGTTTTCTGACGTCCTCTCGTACTTCGAGACTCTCGACGAAGTCCCGGACGTCGATTCCGACCCCGACATGACGAACGTGATGCGGGACGACGAGGTCGCCGAAGGGCTAGCGCGCGAGGCGGCGCTCCAGAACGCCCCGGAAACGGAGCAAGGCTACTTCAAGGGCCCACGAGTCTCGTAGATGGGCTACAACGGTTACATCACCGAGGCGACCATCGAGGGGGCGGCCGACGGTCCGCTTTCGGGCCGGACTGTCGCCGTCAAGGATAACATGTCGACGAACGGTGTCCGGACGACCTGCGGTTCGGCGATGCTTGAGGACTACGTCCCACCGTACGACGCAACTGTCGTCGAGCGTGTCAAAGGGGCAGGGGCGACGATCACTGGGAAGACGAACATGGACGAGTTCGGCATGGGCACTACGACGGAGACGTCCGCCTTCGGGCCGACCGAGAATCCTGTCGCCACTGGACACGTCCCAGGTGGCTCCTCAGGGGGATCGGCCGCCGTCGTCGCGGCTGGCGACGCCGACCTGGCACTCGGCTCAGACACCGGTGGCTCGGTTCGGTGTCCGGCAGCGTTCTGTGGCGTGGTTGGGCTCAAGCCCACCTACGGGCTGGTCTCGAGGTACGGCCTGGTCGCGTATGCCAACAGCCTTGAACAGATCGGGCCGATCGCCCCGGACGTCGCGGGAGCTGCGGAGCTGCTCGACGTCATCGCGGGCCCGGATGATCGGGACGCCACCACGCGCGAAGCGCCGGAGGCCGACGGCTCGTACGCCGACGCAGCCGATGGCGACGCCACCGACCTGAAAATCGGCATCCCGAGGGAACTCGTCGATGGCGTCGACGAGGCGGTTCTCGAACGGTTCCGAGCCGCCGTGGACGACCTCAAGGCCCGAGGCGCGACCACCCACGAGGTCGAGCTACCCTCGCTCGAGCACGCCGTCGAGGCCTATTACGTGATCGCGATGGGCGAGGCGTCGTCGAACCTCGCGCGGTTCGACGGCGTACGATACGGCACCTCCGGCGGATACGACGGCGATTGGAACGAGACCTTCGCCCGAGCCCGCGAGGCGGGCTTCGGCGAGGAGGTCAAGCGACGTGTCCTGCTCGGGACCTACGCGCTCTCGGCCGGCTATCACGACAAGTACTATGCCAAGGCTCAGGACGCCCGCGCCTGGGTCAAGCGAGATTTCGACGACGCCTTCGACGACGCCGACGTGCTAGCCTCACCGACGATGCCCGTCCCACCCTTTGAGCTTGGCGAGGGTCTCGACGACCCGCTCAAACTCTACCTCGCCGACGCCAACACGGTTCCCGTCAACCTCGCCAACCTCCCCGCGATCTCCGTCCCGGCCGGGGAGACCGACGACGGCCTCCCCGTCGGGATCCAGTTCGTCGGCCCGGCCTTCGGCGAGCGGGCAATCCTCAGGGCCGGGAGCGTGCTGGCGTAGCTCATCTCACCGGAGCCCGGCGTAGACGGTCTCGAGTCGGTCGATGGCCGTCTCGACGCTGATCGACTCGCGACGATCGAGACACCGCTCCCGGAGTCGGTCGACGTCCGCCAGCGTTCGCTCAAGCGTCTCGCGGAACGAAGTCACGTCGACCCGGTCCGCCGTGTAGCCGTTCTCGCCGTTCTGGACGGTGTCGCCGAGCGCCCCGGCACCGACGCCGGCGACCGGCGTCCCACAGGCGTTGGCCTCGAGGGCGACCAGTCCCTGAGTCTCGACCGGGCTCGGGAAGCCAAAGACGTCGATCGCGGAATAGAATTCGGGGAGTTCGTCCCGATCGAGGAAGCCGAGGAACCGGGCGTCTACCCCCCTCTCGGTCGCGTGGGCCTCGAGCGAGTCCCGTGCCGGGCCGTCGCCACCGAACACCAGCGTGGCGTCCGACTCGAGGCCGGCAACGGCGTCGATCAGGAGGTCGAGGTTCTTCTCGAATCCGTGGCGGCCGGTGTAGCCGATCAGTGGCTCCTCGGGAAGGTCGTACCTGGACCGGAAGTCCGAATCGGTCGGATGGAACACGTCAGTGTCTACACCATTGGGTACCACCTCGACGGGCACGGAGACGCCGACATCTTCGCGGACCGCCCGCGCGGTTGAGTCGCTCGGGACGACCACGACATCCGCCCGATCCAGAAACCACCGTTCGTACGCCGTCGCCACGCTGCGAAGGCGCCGTTCGACAGTCCCGTTGACCGAAACGTAGTTCGCGTATTCGGCGGTCGGCGTGTGGTACGAGGCCACGAGGGGCGTCTCGAAGGAACGCTTCGCTCGAAGGGCCGCGAGTCCGAGCGCGAACGGCGTGTGGGCGTGGACGATATCGGGCGGCGGCACTGCCGAGGGAGTGTGCGGCATGCCGACTCTGAACCCCTCATAGAAGGGAAAGGGGAGGCTCTGCACCGGATATTCGCCGTCGGCCGGGGTGTGGTCGCCGTCCGGGTAAACCACGTCCATCCGGCCGCCACGGGCCGCCCAGCGCTCCCGCCAGGTCTTCACGGTATAGGTGACGCCGTTGACCGTGGGAAGGTACGTGTCCGTGAAGGCGGCCACGCCTGGCAGGCTCATTCCTCCGGGATTGCGTCACCGCGTGCCTAATGCGTTGTGTCTCCGGGTCCGGAAGATAGATTGGCGACCACCGGAAAGGGTCGAGGAGTCGATGGTCGACGCATGCGCAGGTGCCGACAGCGACCTCCGCGTGAGTCACTACTTCGAGTGGGAGGCGTACATTACCGGCGGACAGGCCCAGTCGGTCCGCAACCAGCGGCAAATGCTCGACCACCACGGGATCGCTTACACGACACGGCCAAGTCTCGACGTGGACGTGCTCCACCTCAACAACATGGGTCCACGGTCGATCTACTACGCAAGGCGAGCCCGCCAATGTGGTGTCCCGGTCGTCGCCCACACCCACCAGACGGCCGAGGATTTCCGCGAGAGCTTCGCGCTTTCGAACTGGCTCGCTCGGCCGATGAAACCCTATCTCTCCTACGCATACGGCCTGGCGGACCACCTGATATGTCCCTCCAAACACACCGCTGACGTACTTGATCGATACTGCGACACGCCTCGGACGGTTATCTCGAACGGTTACGACCCAGCGAAACTCTCCGGCCACGAGGCACTCCGCGATCGGTACCTCGACCGTTACGACCTCGACCCGCCCGTTGTGTTCATGGTGGGGCACGTCATCGAGCGGAAAGGCCTGTCTGCCTTCGTCGAGACCGCCCGCCGCCTCCCCGAGATCGAGTTCGTTTGGTTCGGCTACCTCAACCCTGGTGGGGGCACGCTCGACCGTGTCCTCCGGAGCCGACAAACGACCAAACACGTGAAACGATCGCCGGACAACTGTACATTCACGGGGTACGTCGACGACGTCCGCGGGGCCTTCGCCGCAGGGGACGTCTTCTTCTTCCCGACGAAGAACGAGAATGAGGGCATGGCGCTGCTCGAGGCCATGGCGACGGGGGCACCGCCGGTAGTTAGCGATATCCCGACTTTCGATTGGCTGGTCGACGGCGAGAACTGCTTGAAGGCCGACCGGGACTTCACCGAGCCCATCCGGCGACTCGTCACCGACGCCGATCTTCGCGACCGACTCGGTGGAGCTGCGACCGAGGCCGTCGAGGACTTCACACTCGAGGCAGTCAGCGAGAACCTCGTCACGCTCTACCGGTCGCTGGTCTGAGCGCAACGCTTACCGGGGTTCGCGCCGGATTCCGGACGATGGCCGACGAGGTGACGATCGCCGCCGAGCGTATCGAGCGGCTCGGTACACTGGCGAAACGGGCCGCAGCCGAGGGCAAGTCTGACCGGGCCCGGGAGTACGTCGCTCGCGCGAAACGAATCGCGGAGCGACAGCGCCTCTCCATGCCCAAATCAATCACACGCTTTGTCTGCGACGACTGTAGCACCTGGCTGCGGCCGGGCCGGGATGCCCGCGTCCGGACGCAGGACGGGCACGTGGTCGTGACCTGTGACTGTGGCGCACAGTCCCGCTACCCCTACGACTGAGCCAATTCCTATTGGAGCAGCTTTAAAGCGTCCCGGCGGCGAGACGTGGCACATGAGCGACATCGATCGACGCAGGGCGATCCACGATCTCGAGGCCACGCTCCGCGTGGGGAAGGGTGGCGTGTCAACCGTCGCCGACGAACTCGCGACACAGCTCGAGGACCGCGATCTGGTCAAGGTGAAGTTCCTCCGAGCGTCGCGGGGTGGTACCGACACGGAGAGCCTCGCCGCGAATCTGGCAGATGAATCCGGGGCGACCGTCGTCGAGACGCGCGGCCATACGGCGGTGTTCGAGGGATGACACTCCAGACGGACCTCCCGCCGGTCGCAGACTGGCTCGCGGATCTGGGCATTCCGTACGCCGCGCCCGTTGGCAGCGTCGTGACGTTCGTGCTAGTGTTTGTCGTGATCTATCTCGTTGGCCGACTGACCCTCGTCCCAGTGGTTGAGCGGCTCCTGGCGGCTCGCGATGTCGATACCCACGCCCGGAGGCCACTGAGCAAACTGACGAGCGGGGTCCTCGTGTTCGTGGCAATCGCCGTCGCCTTCGGCCTCGCTGGCTTTGGCAGCTTCCTCCAATCGCTGGCGACGATCGCGGCCGCGGCCACACTCGCCATCGGTTTCGCCATGCAGGACGTCATCAAGAACTTCGTCGCCGGTATCTTCATCTTCACCGACCGGCCGTTTCGGATCGGCGACTGGATCGAGTGGGACGACAACGCCGGCATCGTCGAGGACATCAGTCTGCGCGTCTCGCGAGTCAAGACCTTCGACAACGAACTCCTGACGGTACCCAACTCTCAGCTTACGAACGGCGTGATCAAGAATCCGGTCGCCAAGGGCCGACTCCGGCTGAAGTTCGTCTTCGGCATCGGCTACGACGACGACATCGACGCGGCCACGGAGA
>CAYUFG010000128.1:0-6107 GCA_964443815.1 uncultured Halobacteriales archaeon
TTGCATGGCTGGGGACACGCGGATGCGGCAGATAAGTGCTGTGTGGTCCCGGGCGTTACATGTAGCCCAGGTCGCGGAGGCGCTCCATGAGGTCCTCCTTGTCCTGAGCGCGGCCCGCCCGCTCGGTCGTGTTGGCCATGTCCTGCAGCCAGGCCGGCTGTTCGGCTGATTTTTCCGTGCTCACTTCGCTCCCCAGCGAGCGGAAGCCGGCAAAGTACTTCGGTGAAACGGGTATGTCGTCCTGAGTCAGCCCGCTCGGGAGGTCGCCCGCGCTTTCAGGGACGTAGCCGTCTTCGGGGAAGCCCTCGACGGTGTCGGGCACCACGTAGTACCAGAAGGCCTCCCAGACGTCGGGTTCGGCGAACTGAAGGATAGGCTGGATGCGGTCGTGGGGTGGATAGATGTCGGGGTCGTGCCGGGGCGAGAAGAATGTCTCGTCGGCGCGGGCCTCCTGTTCGTCCCAACGGACGCCGGAGATGACGCCGTCGACGCCGCGTTCCTCGAGCGTGGCATTTAGTGCGACGGTCTTCAACAGGTGATTGCCCACGTAGGTGTCCAGGAGGAAGGGAAAGCTGTTCTCCTCGTACTCGAGGATCTCCCTGATGTGGTCCTGATTGTGCGCCGAGAGCCCCTCGACCGGGATATCGTCGCCAGGTTGGAGGCCGTGTTCCTCGACGTAGGCGCCGACGTCGTCGTTGCGGGCGTAGATGACGTCTAGGTCCCACTCGGCCGCCCACCGGTCGACGAAATCGTGGATCTCGTCGAAGTGCTGGTAGTGGTCGATGAACACCGCTGGCGGCACGTCGAGGCCGAACTGTTCGGCGACCTCCTTGATGAAGTACAACGTCAGCGTGGAGTCCTTGCCACCGGTCCACATCACGACGGGGTTCTCGTATTGTTCGAGACCCTGCCGGGTGACCTCGATGGCCTTTTCGATCTTCGCTTCGATGCCTGGATAGTCGTCGGGATCTTCGCCCTCGCCGTCCGTGTAGTCGACGTCGAGGTAGTCGGGAAATGCGTCGGTCGCTGCCATCTTATAATGATATATAATTACGCCACGGCAAAAACGTGTCGGCATCCGTGCGGTTGATACGCGACGCGCTCCCAAGGACCGTAGATGGCGACGTTGTCCGTAGACGGTGGCGAAGTGTGGTACGAGAGCCGGGGCGAGGGTCGGCCGCTCGTGTTCCTCCATGGCGCCTGGAGCAATGCCGACGCGTGGAAGCCCCAAATCGATCGATTCGGGGACGAATATCAAGTCGTCCGTATGGACGCCCGCGGCCACGGCCGCACCGGCCCGACGGACACCCGACAGTACTCCGTGGAGCTATTCACCGACGATCTCGAATCGCTGCTCGCCCACCTCGACCTCGACGAGCCGATCCTCTGTGGCCTCTCGATGGGCAACATCATCGCCCAGGAGTACCTCGACCGGCACCCCGATGCAGCTGCGGCGGCAGTCCTCGGCGGGCCCGCACGGTCGATGCCCCCGGTCGACCTCCCCGAGTCGCTGAAGGCGTTCGGGCCGCCTCCCGGGCTCGACTCGACACTCGCAGTCGCGGGCTCGAAGACGACCTTTCGGACGCTCCTGCGGAGCATCCGCACCGCTACTGGCGGTCCGTGGATCGCGGCGGACCCCGAGGTTCGCGAGCAAGCCATCGAGGCCGCTGGCGAGATCGCCACCACGGAGTTCCAGAAAATCTACCGAGCGCTGTACGAGTACGATCCCCCGGCGCTCGACCACGTCCGGACGCCGACGATGGCCATCTACGGCCGGCAAGAGTCCGAGTTCGTGAAACGACAAGGCGAACGGGTCGCCGACAGCGTCGACACCGGATCCGTTGTCGCCGTCGACGACGCCGCCCACCTGGTGAACCGCGACAACCCGACAGCCTTCAACGACCGCGTCGCAACGTTCCTTGCCGACCTGGACGACTAGGCCGTCGCGCCGCTCAGTGCGCCGCCAACCGCCCCACAGATCGCCGGATAGCCGATGCCCGCCAGCGCCACGGCCGTCACCGGATCCGGCGCCACGGTCGCGCCGGAAACGGTGACCGAGAAGAGGAGTGCACCCACGATGGCGCCGACCGCGTAGCCTGGCACGACCGTCAAGCCCGCGAGCACTCCCTCGTCCACGGCGGTTGCCCCCCGGTACCGGCCCGCAGCGAGTCCGGCGGCGATCAGGAGTCCGACTGGAACGACGTACAGTAGCGGCGTGAAGCCGCCGTCGCCACCAACGAACGACATCGACGAGCTGCCGAACACGGGGACATCCGAAACTACCGTGAGGACGAGGTGGGCGTTGTAGAACACCCAGCCGACCATGTCCACGGTCGCCGGCTCCCCCTGGAGCGCCTCCAGGAGCTGGTTGAGGGCGGAGTCGCGGACCCCCGGCGCGACGAGGACGTACGTCAGAATGTATCCCACGAGCCAGGCCGCTAGCCCACCGGCACCGCCGACGAGGAGGTCCCGAAAGTCTGGTCGGCGCCTCGGGGAGCTGTGAGTGGTGGCTGACATGCTATGTTCGCGTAGAGTCGGCAACGGGATGAACGCTCGGGCTCCACCTCGTCAATCCACCCGGGAGCTCGCCCAATACTTTTCGCGGAGCCCGCCGAGCGGCCGCTATGAGTGTCCACTTCGATTCGGCCGCGGCCATCGCGGCGGCCGTGCGCTCCGGTAACCTGGACCCCGTCGAAATCGTCGACGCCACACTCGACCGCATCGAAGCACGCCGCGACGTGACGAATGCGTTCATCACCACTCTGCCCGACGAGGCACGCGAGCGGGCCCATCAGGTTCGCGCCCGCGCCGATGCCGGCGAGAGTCTCCCGCTCGCGGGCGTTCCCGTCGGGATCAAAGACCTCGGCGAGACAAAGGCGGGCGTCCGGTCGACCCACGGTCTCGGCCTGTTGCGGGACAACGTCGCCACGGAGACGAGCGTCACCGTGGAACGGCTCGAAGCTGCCGGCGCCGTCGTCGTGGGCACCACGAGTACGCCCGCGCTCGGTCACACGGTTCGTACGTTCAACGACATCGTCGGACAAACGGGGACGCCCTTCGACCCCGAACGGAACACGAGCGGGTCCTCCGGCGGATCGGCCGCGGCACTCGCCGACGGCCTCTGTGCGCTCGCGACGGGGTCGGACGTGGGTGGATCGTTGCGCAACCCGGCATCGACCTGTAACGTCGTCTCCGTCAAACCGACGCTCGGCGTCGTTCCCAACGTCAGTCGCGTGAACGGATTCGGCAACCACACCCCCGTCGGCGTCCGCGGGCCGATGGCACGGGACGTCGAGAGCCTCGCGCTCGGGTTGGACGTCATGGCCGGGCAGGCGTCGGTGGATCCGTTCAGCGTGCCGCACCGGACACGCTACCGAGATGCCGTCGACACGCCCACGGACCCGGCTGACCTGGAACTGGCATATTCGCCCGGCCTGGACCTCTTCCCGATCGATCCGGCGGTTCGCGAGTCGGTCGAGTCGACACTCGACGGAATGGAGGCCGCGGGGGCCACAGTCACGCGGGTCTCGCTCGACGTGCCCGATCGACATATCGTCAACGAGACCTACATGCGGACGGTGACGACGTACTTCGCAAAGGAAGTCGAGGCGTTGAACCGCGAGCTCGGCATCGACCTCGTGGGCGATCACAGCGACGACCTCCCGCCGGTACTCGTGGACATGGTCGGAGCCGGAGAGGGCCACGACATGACGGACTACGCCTACGCGGATTTCCCCCGGACAGAACTGTATCACGCCATCGAATCCGTGCTCTCGGACGTAGACGCGCTCGTCTGTCCGACGCTGTCGACGCCACCGTTGACCCACGACGAGCCTGTCCCCCCGGAGATCGACGGCACCGAGACCAACGGGATGCCGACCGACTGGGCGATCGGCTGGATCTTCAACCTCACCGGCCACCCCGTCGTGAACGTCCCAGCGGATCTCGCCGACGGGCTGCCGATCGGGATGCAGCTCGTTGGCCCGGCGTTCTCCGAGCCCCGCCTCCTCGAAATCGCCTCCGCGGTCGAAGCCGAACGTCCGTGGACGTATCCAGACGCCTGAGTGCCAGCGGCTTCCGCACCGCGGGACCAGTGGGGTCCATTTAAGCCGGAGAGCGCCGACTAGCCACATATGCACGTACTCGTTGCACTCGACGATTCGGAACCGGGCTGGGATGCACTCGACCACGCCCTCGACACCTTCGAGGATGCCGACCTCACGATCATCCACGTGGTCGACCCCGTCAACAGCGTCTACGGCGATATGGAGGGGGGATACTTCGACGAGAGTGTCCTCGAGAACGCCATGGAGCGTGGCCGGGAAGTGCTCGATCGCGCGGCTGAGCGGGCCGAGGAGGCGGGCTTTCACGAGCAGTCCATCGAGACGGTGATCCAGTCGGGACGGCCCGCTCGGGAGATCGTCGCGTACGCAAACGAGAACGACGTCGAACACGTTGTCATCGGCAGCCACGGCCGCAAGGGTGTCTCCCGCGTGCTCCTCGGCAGCGTCGCCGAGTCGGTGACTCGCCGGTCGGAAGTTCCAGTCACCATCGTCCGATAGGGTTTCCGGCTCCAGTCCGTGGTATCCCGCATGAGCGATGTCACGGCCGCTCTCAGCGAGGCGTACGAATCCGAGGGATACACTGTCGCCTCAGTCACCGACAACCGCGGACAGCTCCGGGTGGCACTCCGGGAGGAGGGCCCGGATGTCGCGTCCCTCCGGCGGATCGCGAGGGACGTCTGTGGAGAGGACGCCATCGTGGGTCTCGACGTCACCGCCGAATCGACCGCCGGCGACGAGGTTCAGACGGTCGTCTCCTTCCGGCACCACCCCTAGAAGCCGACTACCAACAGGACGGAGCCGACGGCGAGGAGGAAACCGCCGGCGACGTAGCCACCGAGATGGATGAACCCCTTGACGGTCTCGCCGTCAGTCCTGAGGCGGTGCATCCCCAGCCAGGGACTCACGCCCCGGAGGTACCACCCGTCGATTTCGACGGTCTCGCCGATCAGCTCCGGCACTCGCTTGACGGAGAACAGGAAGTTGCCCAGGATCGGTAACCAGTGCTCGTACTTGATGTACATCAACCCCGTTTCGTCCTGGAACATGAGGTCCTCCGAGAAGCGGTAGCCGGCCCGACCGCGACCGATCAGCTCGCCGTCCAGCCGAGCGGGGGTCCCCCGGACCGGGGATACGTAGGCGTCGGCGAGCAGTTCGATGACCGACGTCTTCGTGGCCTCGCCGGTGGGATACTTATACCGGGTCTGTGCGACCATGGCGAGACCGACGAAGAACAGCCAGCCCCCCGCCAGAGCGAGCCACGAGAAGGCGACGAACTCGATGAAGACGACACCGAGGTAGATGAGCGGATATCCGACAGCGAGCACCATGGGAAGGGCGAGCACAGCGAGGTCGCGGGCGAAGTTGCGCCAGAGCCGGCCCCGGTCAACGGAGAGTCGGCGTTCGATGTCGTCGAAATCGAAGCGTGCGGCGCCGGCCATTCCCGACAGCGCCTTGACTCGCTTGCCCGTGAGTGGGTGCGTGGAGTTCAGTTCGAGCAACGTCGCCCAAGGGTTCTTCAGGTCGAAGAGAAAGGAGCGAAGCAGGAGGTCGGGATCCCCGCTCGACCCCTGAGTGTTGTGATAGATGATCCCCTCGGTCTTGCTCCGGTCGATATTGAGGATGCCAATGTTGCGCGTCGCGCGTTCGAGTTCGGGGTCGTCCTCGCTCATGACGATGCCGTACGCGATCTTGACGAGCGCCGATGAGAGCGCGTCCGGGTGGGTGTACTCCGCGGAGAAGGCGTCGGCGGCGTACTCCCGGACGCGGCTGAGGTAGAGCACCATGTACTGCCCGACAAACCACAGCACATAGGAGAGGACGGCGACGCCGTAGAGCGCACCGGCAGCCCGGCCCCGGCCGCTACTGGAGCTCCCGCCGCCGCTCGCGGCGGCGATCCGCCAGGAGTACACCGCGGCGAGATAGAGCAGTTGGACGATGGTGTTCGCGAGCGTCATGATCACGAAGTCCCGGCTCGTGACGTGGCCGAGTTCGTGGGCGACGACGCTCGCGGCCTCCTCGTCGTCGAGGTACTCGAAGATGCCC
>CAYUFG010000129.1:0-6074 GCA_964443815.1 uncultured Halobacteriales archaeon
CGGACTAGTCGCCATGGCGCCGGAGTCGACCGATGAGGGCGTGGCGCTGGCGCGGGCGTACTACGCTGCGCTCGACGCCGGCGACTACGACCGCCTCGAATCGCTGCTCGCCGCTACGTTCGTTCACGATCGGCCGGACCGGACCATCGAGGGGCGGGACGCCTTCGTCGAGTTCATGCGGTCGGGCCGGCCGTCGACGGACACGACCCACCCCGTCGACGGCGTCTACGTCGAAGCCGAGGGGGACGGCGTCGCGGTCCGCGGCAGGCTCTGCCGGGCCGACGGCTCGGTCATCACGGCGTTCGTGGACGTCTTCACCGTGGAGGATGGTCGGTTGCGAGGCCTCGAAACCTACACGCCCTAAGTCGTCCTCGCTACGCCTCGTCGCTGGTACCGAGGACACTCTCGCCGACCGGGTCGTGGCCATCGATACGCGCTTGACCGTCCATGTACGGTCGCAACGCCTCCGGCACCGTGACGGTCCCGTCGGTGTTCTGGTAGTACTCGAGAATGGCGACCATGACCCGCGGGAGCGCGAGTCCGGAGGCGTTCAGGGTGTGGAGGTACTCGGCAGACTCGTGGCGTTCGGGCCGGTAGCGCAAGCCCGCCCGTCGCGCCTGGAACGCCTCGAAGTTCGAGGCGCTCGATACTTCGAGCCAGCGGCCGCCGCGGTCCGGCCCGTGGTCCATATCGTCCGCGGGCGCCCAGACTTCGACGTCGTAGGTTTTCGCCGAGGCAAATGTCAGGTCGCCGCCACAGAGGAGTGACACGCGGTACGGCAGTTGGAGGCGGTCGAGCACCGCTGTCGCTTCGTCGACGAGCGATTCGAGGCGCTCGTCGCTCTCGGCCGGCTTCACGAAGTTGACCAGCTCGACCTTGTTGAACTGGTGGACGCGGACGATGCCGCGGGTCTCGGTGCCGTGCTCGCCCGCCTCCCGCCGGAAGTTGGGGGTGTAGGCCTGGTGCTTGAGCGGCAGGTCCTCGGGCCGAAGAACCTCGTCACGGTACATGTTCGTCACGGGGACCTCAGCGGTCGGACACAGCCAGAGATCGTCGTCGGCGTAGTCCTCGTGTTCGCCGCCGCCGACGCGGTAGGCGTCCTCGTTAAATTTGGGGAGCTGGCCGGTTCCGCGCATCGACCGCGAGGTGACCGGAATCGGGGGGAAAACCTCCGTGTAGCCCTGCTCGCGGTGGAGGTCGCGCATGAAGCGGATGAGGGCGTGTTCGAGGCGGGCGCCGTCGCCCTTCAGGAAGTAGAATCCGCCCCCGGCCACCTTTGCACCCCGCTCGAAGTCGATGATCTCCAGGTCCTCCCCGAGGTCGTAGTGGGGAACCACCGATTCGGGGAGGTCGCGTGAGTCCTCGAAGCCCGACCGTCGGACCTCCTCGTTGTCGAGTTCGTCGTCGCCCCGCGGGACGTCCGCCTGGGGAACGTTCGGCAGCTCGAGCAGGCGGGCCTCCAGTTCGGCCTCGAGGTCGTCGGCACGGGTCTCGACGTCCTCGAGTTCGCCTTTGAGTTCCTGTGATCGTTCGATGGCCGCTTCCGCCTCTTCGTCCTCGCCGGCCTGCTTCAGTTCGCCGATCTCCCGGCTGACCTCGTTGCGCTCGTGGCGGAGGTCGTCACCGCGGGCCTTCAGCTCGCGCCACTCCGCGTCGATCTCCAGGATGCCGTCGAGGTCGACGTCCGACGTCCCCCGAAGCTCGAGGGCCTCGCGCACCGCCTCGGGGTGCTCGCGGACGTACTGGCGGCCGAGCATGGGCGCGGCTTCGCCGGGGGGCCAAAAAACCGTGTCGGGTCGACGGTTCGTCGGCAAACGCTTTGTCCCCGCCGCCACCAGACTCCTGCATGACACCCGGCGAGCCCAAACCGGTCTCGGTCGGCGACGCGGACGACATCTATACCGTCGACGTCGACATGTTCGTCCCCCGTTACGGTGCAGTCTACGTGATCGATGCCGATCGACCCGCGGTCGTCGACACCGGAACCGGCGCGAACGTCGACCTATTGCTCGAGGCCGTTCGCGAGGTCGGCATCGCTCCGGACGAGCTCGAGATCATCGCCCCGACGCACGTCCACCTCGACCACGCCGGTGGAGCAGGATATCTGGCGGATCGGTGTCCGAACGCCGACGTCCACATTCACGAACGCGGCGCTCGACACCTGGCTGACCCGGGTCGACTCTGGACCGGGACCAAGCAGGCGGTACCGGACTGGCTCGATCACTACGCCGAGCCGAAACCCGTTCCCGAGGAGCGACTGGTCGAACTCACGGATGGGGATACGATCGACCTCGGGGACCGCGAACTCGATGTGTACGAGGCGCCGGGACACGCGCCACATCAGGCGGTCTACGACGACCCGGGTAGCGACTGTGTGTTCGTCGCCGACGCCGCCGGACTCTACACGGAGGGGCTCGAGGGGCCGTACCCGACGACGCCGCCGCCGAACCTCGACGTCGAGCAGTGTCTAACGGATGTGGAGCTGGTCGAGTCGCTCGACCGCAGCGGACTCCTCTTCGCACACTGCGGGCCCGCTCCAACTGATGGCTTGCTCGAAGCCACGGCGACGGCGCTACGGACGTGGGTGCGCGAGGTCGATGCCGCCCGCGAGACGGTCGGTAGCGACGATGTCGATGCCATCGTGGCCGAGCTCGATCCCTGGCCGGACGCCGCCGCGGTTTGGGGCGAGCAGCACGTCCGCGAGACTCAGGCGCTGAACGTCCGGGGCGTCCTCGCACGGGCCTGACCGCAGTGCGGGCGTTTATGTTGCCTGCCCCCCCAGCCGGCCGTAGATGGAGGGATCGCCGTGGCGGCCACCGAACTGATCCTCCTGGTCGCCGGCATCATCGCCATCGGCGTCCTCTCCCAGCTGCTCGCGAACCGGCTCCGAGTCCCGAGCATTATATTCTACATCGCCGCGGGAGTCGTCCTCGGGCCGGAGGTCCTCAACCTCGTCAGGCCGACCACCTTAGGTGACGCGCTGCCGGCGTTGGTCGGCCTCGCCGTCGCGATCATAGTCTTCGAGGGTGCCTTTCACCTGAAGGTCGACCGGATTCGGGAGGCCCCCGGTGCCGCCGGCCGGCTCGTTACGATCGGCGCCGCTATTGCCTTCGTCGGGACCACCATCGCCGTCCGATTCGGCCTCGGTACGACTTGGCCGCTGGCCGGACTCATCGGTGCCCTGCTCGTCGCCACTGGCCCGACGGTCATCACGCCCATCCTCTCGGTCGTGCCCGTCCGGGACCGAGTCGCGGCCACCCTCGAGGTCGAGGGGATCGTGAACGATGTCACCGCCGCGATCCTAGCCGTCGTAATCTTCAAGCTCGTCAACCCCGGCAGTCGCTCCGGCGATCTCCTAACCGACTTCACCACCAGGCTTGGGACGGGCGTTTTGGTAGGTCTGATCGTCGCCGCGGTCGTGTACTACGTCCTACGGTACATCGACCTGTCGCCGGTCGCCGCCCCCCAGAGCGCCAGGTTGTTGGTGCTCGCTGGGGCACTCGTCGCCTACGCAGTGGCGAACGCCCAGCAGGCCGAGGCCGGCGTCGCCGCCGCGGCGACCGCGGGGGTCGTCCTCGGGAACGCGGACGTCCCTTACGAGTCCGAGATCGAGGGATTCAAGGGCGACATCACGCTGCTCGTGTTGCCCATCGTATTCATCATGCTGACCGCCTTGTTGCGGTTCGACATCCTGCTCGAGTTCTGGATGGGCAAGCTGGTCGTGATCGCCGCCGTGGCCCTGCTCGTCCGGCCGCTGTTGATGTACGTCTCGACCCTCGGCGGCCGCTTCACCACCGAGGAACGGATCTTCATGGGGTTGCTCGGTCCCCGAGGGATCATTCCCGCCTCGGTCGCGACGCTGTTCGCAGTCGAGTTGCGAAACCACGCCGAGACCGTCCGGGCGGACGCGATGGCGCTCGACCCCGGTGCCGAGCGGACGGCGATGCTCGCGGAGGTCGCCCAGCTGAACCAGCAGGCCGACGTCCTCGTCGGGACCGTCTTCGTGGTCATACTGGCGACGGTCGTCTTCCAGGGTGGTTTCGCCAGACAGATGGCCGCCTACCTCAACGTCATCCCCATGCGCGTGATTATCATCGGTGCCGGACGGGTGGGCCGCTCGCTGGCGGACCGGCTGGTCGACCGTGGCGAGAACGTCGTTATCGTCGAGGACGCCCAGGAAGCCGCGGCCGCTGCCCGTAGTGAGGGGTACACGGTCGTCATCGGCGATGGGACCGACACCGACGTCCTCAGGGAAGCGGGCATCGGGAACGCACGTATCGTCGTCGCCGCGACGGGGGACGATACAACGAACCTGCTGGTCGCCCAGCTCGTCAGCTCGCGGTTCGAAGTGCCGGAGATCTACGCCCGGGCGAACGACCCAGACAACGTGGACGCGTTCGAGGAGCTTGGCGTCAAGACGGTCAGCTCGTCGATGGCGGCGGCGTGGGCCATCGACAACCAGATCGAGCGACCCGCCCTCGCCAACTGGATGAACGACGTCGACCGCGTCGGCGACGTCCAGGAGGTCGAACTGCAGAACGAATCAGTCGCAGGACTAACCATCGCCGAACTCGGGCCCAAGCTCCCCGAAGGTTGTCTCATTGTCCTCCAGGGCCGGAATGGCGAGGTCGCGGTGCCGAACGCCGACGACACGGTGGAAATCGGCGACCACCTCACGCTCGTGGGAACGCACGACGGCGTCCGCGAGGGGATGGCCTTCCTCAGGGAGTAGTCGTCGGGACTTAAGAACCGCCGCACACACTGTCGGTCCATGGCCCCCACGACCGACCTGTTGATCACGCCCGAGGACTACGACAGCGTCGACGGCATCGCCGACCGAGCCGAACTCGCCGAGTCACTCGGCTTCGAGTACGTCAGCATGGGCGAGACGAACGGCTGGAATATCGTCCCCGCGATGGCGGTCATCGCCGATCGGACGGACGACCTGGGGATCTGCGACGACGTCATCTCCCCGTACTCCCGGGCGCCGACGACCATCGCCCAGGCAGCGCTGACGCTACAAGACATCAGTAACGGCCGCTTCCGGCTCGGCCTCGGCACGAGCTCACCCGCGATCGCCGAGAATTGGCACGCCCAGGAATTCGACCGACCGCTCCGCAGACTGCGGGAGACCATCGAGGTCGTCCGCGAGGTTTCCGCGGGTGGTCGCGTCGAGTACGAAGGTGAAGTGTACGATTTCGGCGGCCTCGCCTACGAGTGCGACGCGCCGGCCGACCCGCCGGAGATCGACATCGCGGGGTTCGGACCGACGACGACCGAGATGACCGGGCGGTTCGCCGACGGTTGGGTTCCCCAGTTCCTGACGCCGGATGGCCTCCGCGACCGCCTCGAGGATCTCCGGCACGGTGCCGACCTCGGCGATCGTGACCCGAACGACATCCGAGTGAGTCCGATCGTTCGCTGTTGCGCCGATGAGGACGGCGAGGCGGCTCGGGAACTGGCGCGTAAGCACGTCGCGTTCTTCCTCGGCGCCTACGGGCCCTACTACGGTGACTCGGTTGCCCGCCAGGGCTACGAGGACGTCGTGGCTTCCATCCGCGAGGCCTGGGACGACCGGGACACCGACCTGATGGCCGAACGACTGCCGCGAGACCTCCTCGACGAGCTCGCCGCGGCTGGAACTCCCAACGAGGTGCGCGAGTGGGTCGAGGACTACGTCTCGATCGACGGCGTCGACGCCGTCCGAATGGGCTTCGTCAATGGAATGGACGACGCCCAGCAGGAACTAACGATGGATGCCGTCTCAGACTAGGCCCACCACGGGAATGGGGCGTCACCCCACGATCCGCCCCGGTTGGCGGTGAACACTGAAACGTGAGTCAGGGCAGTTCGAACTCGATCGCGGCACCCTGGCCGAAGCCGACACACTCCGTTGCCAGGCCGAGGTCGGCATCGCGACGGCTCATTTCGTGGACGAGCGTCACCGGCAGGCGCGCGCCGGTCGCGCCCAGCGGGTGGCCGATGGCGATGGCGCCCCCGTTGACGTTGTAGATATCGTCGTCGAAGCCGAGTTCCCGCTGGCAGTACAGACACTGGCTGGCGAAGGCCTCGTT
>CAYUFG010000130.1:0-6023 GCA_964443815.1 uncultured Halobacteriales archaeon
GGGCCATCGACAACATCCCCGTCCACGAGATCGACGCCTTCCTGATCATCGCGGGCCTGGGCGGTGGTACTGGCTCCGGGGGATCGCCCGTCCTCGCGAAGCACCTCAAACGGATCTACACCGAACCCGTCTACGGCCTCGGGATCCTGCCCGGCAGCGACGAGGGCGGCATCTACACTCTCAACGCCGCCCGTTCGTTTCAGACGTTCGTCCGCGAGGTCGACAACCTCCTCGTCTTCGACAATGACGCCTGGCGGAAGACCGGCGAATCCGTTGAGGGCGGCTACGACGAGATCAACGACGAGATCGTCCGCCGGTTCGGCGTCCTCTTCGGCGCCGGCGAGGTCTCCGCAGGCGACAACGTTGCCGAGAGCGTCGTCGACTCCTCGGAGATCATCAACACGCTGGCCGGAGGCGGAGTCTCCACGGTCGGGTACGCCGCCGAGTCGATCGAGCAGGCCAACAGCGGGGGTCTGCTCTCGCGGTTCACCGGCGACGAGGCCGACGATATGGAGTCCGCCAATACTACGAACCGCATCACGTCACTAGTGCGTAAGGCGGCGCTCGGGCGGCTGACGCTGCCCTGCGAGATCGACGGCGCCGAGCGGGCCCTCCTGGTACTCTCGGGCCCGCCGAACCACCTCAATAGGAAGGGAATAGAGCGGGGCCGGAAGTGGCTCGAGGAGCAAACCGGCAGCATGGAGGTTCGGGGTGGGGACTACCCGCTCGACGAGCCCAATGTCGCCGCGTCGATCCTGTTGTCGGGCGTCCACAACGTCCCCCGGATCAAGGAGCTTCAGCAGGTGGCCATCGAGGCTCAGGACAACATCGACGACATCAGGAAGGAGAGCGAAGAGAATTTAGCCGACTTGGTCGAAGACGAGGAAGATGAGTTGGATCCCCTGTTCTAGGCACGTTTCGATCGGGCTTCTGGCGGTCGTCCTGCTCGCCTCCGTCGGGACGGCAGCCGCGGTCACGGTCGAGTTTAGTGAGCCGTCGCCGGTGCAGGTCGGCGACGAAGTCGAGTATAGCGTCGCCGTCGAGGAACCGTTCCGCGACGCGCCGGACCAGTGGACGCTCCAGGCCTCGACCGGCCTCGGCAACGCCACGTGGACGATCCAGGTCTCCGCCCAGGGTGACCCCGTCGACACGCAGGACGGCGCGGGAGGAAACGTCACGTACGACCTGAGCCAGTCCACCAGTCCGACGCCCACCCTCGTGAACGTGACCGTCGGCGGTGACGTGCCGACAATCGACGCATACAGCTACGACGAGCCCGCGAGCGAGCGCATCGAGCTGCTGACGATCTCCCGCGTGACCGACGGAAACGCAAACGAGCTGCAGACGATCGAGGTCCGTCGCTACACGGAGGCCAGCCAGAACGCCCGGACCGCTATCGACAGCGCTATCGAGGCGGTCGGCGACCGGAACGACAAGATCGAGCAGGCGATCAGTTCCTACGATAACGGTAATTTCGAAAACGCACAAAGTCTGGCCGAGGAGGCAGAGGGTGGCGCACAGTCCGGACAGCTCCTCCTTTACGCAGCCATCGCGATCGTCCTCCTCGCAGTCGTCGGCGGGGGAGTCTACTACTGGCGCAAGCAGCGGGATACCGGCTACAAGCTGCAGTAGGGGATGGACGTCCTCGTCCCGTTCGACGCCGACGCGCCGAAATCGCGGCTGTCCTCGCTGTTCGACGTCGACGAGCGGCGGGACTTCGCGCGGGCAATGCTGCTTGACGTCCTCGACGTGGTCGACGCCGCCGGGCTCGATCCATCAGTACTGTCCACGGCCGATCTCGACGTCGACTACCCCGTCCGTGTGGACGACCGGGCGCTGTCGACCGCCGTCAACGGCGCCATCGACGACGCCGGTACACCGGTAGTAATCCTTGTCGCCGACCTCCCGCTCGCGACCCCAGATGCCGTCGAACGCCTCGTCGAACCCCACTCGGCAGTGGTGCTCGCTCCCGGGCTCGGCGGTGGTACGAACGGGTTGGTAGTCCGCGACGGCGCGTTCCGAGCGGACTACCACGACGCCTCGATCCAGGACCATCGAAAGCGGGCGCGGGATATCGGCGTCGAACCGTCGGTCGTGGATTCCTTTCGGCTGGCCGTCGATGTCGACGAACCGGAGGACCTGGCCGAGGTGCTACTCCACGCCGAGGGGCGGGCGGTGGCGTGGCTGCGCGATGCCGGGGTCGAGCTCGCAGTGACGGACGGTCGCGTCGGCATCGAGCGGTCCTGTCAGACATCCTGACAAGGATTTTTGAGTCGAGCGGTCAAACTACTCCCCGCACGGGCCGACCCGTGCACTCGGGGACGCGTCTCGCGCCGCGGACCCGGACCGTGCCAGAAACCGCTCCTGGCGGGGCTTCGGCCTTGCCCATGGCCGGCCCCACTTTTCGTGAAGGCTTTGACCCCCGCCGTCGCATGTCCGGGCGTGTTTCCCGGGGCTGCCGACTACGACGTAGACGTGACGGTCGATGAGTCAGACGTCGACCGACTGCTCTCTATCGAACCGGGAGACGTCGAAGCGGCCCCCCACCTCTCGTTTTGCCGGAACGTATTCGTCCCGCTGACGACCGCCTGTCGATATACCTGCACCTACTGTACGTACTTCGATCCGCCCGGCGAGGCAGAACTCATGTCCCCCGACGATGTCCGCGAGGTGGTCCGACAAGGGGCCGAGGCCGGTTGTACGGAGGCGCTGTTTACCTTCGGCGACGACCCCGACGACCGGTACACCGCGATCCACGACCAGCTTGCCACGTGGGGCCATGACTCCATCCATACCTATCTGCGGGAGTGTTGTGAGATCGCCCTCGAAGAGGGCCTGTTGCCCCACGCCAACCCGGGCGACCAGACGCGCGAGCAGATGTCGGCAGTCGCCGACCTGAACGCAAGTATGGGCGTGATGCTTGAGACGACAGCCGACGTCGCGGCCCACGCCGGCCAGCGTGTCAAGTCACCCGGGCAACGGCTCAACACGATCAGTGTCGCCGGCGAGCTCGGCGTGCCGTTCACGACCGGAATCCTCGTCGGTATCGGCGAAGACTGGCGGGACCGCGCCGAGAGCCTGCTGGCGATCCGCGAACTGCACGAGCGCTACGGGCACGTTCAGGAGGTGATCGTCCAGCCGGTCGTCGAGAACGAGCGGTGGTCGGGTGGCTCACCCGGAGTCGACGCGCTGCGCCGTGCCGTCGCGATGGCCCGGGCCGGCCTTCCCGAGGAGGTTTCCGTCCAGGTGCCGCCAAACCTCGCGCCCGCCGACGAGGTGGTCGACTGCGGCATCGACGACCTCGGCGGCGTCTCGCCGGTCACGGATGACCACATCAACCCCGACTACGACTGGCCGGCGCTACAGCGGTTACAAACGATCGCCGACGACGCCGGGGTGCCGCTTCGGGAGCGGCTGCCGGTCTACGAGCGGTACGTCGAGTCGGGGTGGTGCTCGGACCGCATCGAGGCCGCCATCGCCGCCGACGACGAACACGGCGCACGCTTCCGATCGGTGCTGGAGCGGGGCCGGAATCCCGTCGCCGTCAGTTCGTGAGCGGCGTCCCGTCCGCCTTCGGTCCCAGTGCCGGCCCGAACGGGGGGTCCTCCGGGTCGATCCGCCGGCGCTGTTCGTAGTCGGTTGATCGCTCGACGGGCGTGCGGCCGATGGCATCGATCATCTCGACGTACTCCGCGAAGGAGCGAGCCTCGCCGTAGTCCCCGCCGGCTCGCTTCGTGATCTCCTCCGAGAGGATCGTCCCCATGAAGTCATCGGCCCCACAGGACAACATCTTCAGGCCCTGTTCGTCGCCGTACTTGACCCACGACGACTGGATGTGGGGAACGTTGTCGAGGAAAAGGCGGGAGACCGCGATCATGAGTTCGTCCTCGTGGCGGGAGGCGCCGCCGTCGACCATTCCGCGGTCGTGCAATGGCGTGTCCGGGTGAATGAACGACAACGGGACGAACTCCGTGATGTTCCCCGTCCGATCTTGGAGGTCGCGGATCACCTTTAGGTGCTTCACTCGGTGCATCTCGTTGTCGACGTGACCGTACATGATGGTGGCCGTCGTCGGCAGGCCCACTGCGGCGGCGGCCTCCATTGCCTCGACCCACTCGTCGGACCCGATCTTCCCGGGACAGATGACGTCCCGGACCTCGTCGACGAGAATTTCCGCAGCCGTCCCGGGTACCGAGTCAAGGCCTGCCGCCTTCAGCCGATCGAACACCTCGACGTAGCTCCAGTCCGTGCCTCGGCGAGCGTGGTAGGCCTCCTCCGGCGTCATCGAGTGGACGTGGACGTCGTCGACGCTCATCGCCTCAATCTGGGCTGCGTAGGTGCCGGGATCGGTCTCGTATGCCGCGGCCGGGGTGTAGTTGAGGTCGCCGCGGTCGCTTGCCTCGAGAACCTCACGGTGTTCGTCGTCGAGGACGAGAGCCGGATGGAGTCCGGAGACCGACGTGACCTCGTAGATGCCATGCTCGACCGCCTCGGAGACGATGCGTCGAGATTCGGCCGGCGTCTTCGTGAAGCCGCCGTGGTCGCCGTCGTTCTCGGCGAGGAACTGGTCCGAGCGGTCCTTGAAGTTGCAGAACAGACACCCCGTGTTGCACGCGGTCGTGACGTTGTTATTGAGGTTGGCGACGAAGGTGACGCCGTCGCCGACGACGTCGGCCCGGCGGCGGTCCGCGGCCTCCAGCACTTGCTCCTTGCGGGTCAAGTCGATGCCCGAACGGTCCGTGCCAGTCGTCAACAGCTCGACGCCGTCAGCCACCGAGAGGCGTTCGCCGGCCCGAGCCGCCTCAAGGGCGTTTTCGAAGGACTGGTCGGACTCGGGAACGAACTCGAAGGCGTACCGCTCCCGTGGAACGTTGGCCCGCGGCCGCTCGGCATCAGCCATTACCCCGGCATCACGCTCGAACGGTATAAGCTGATGGACTCCCCGTGGAAAACCACTTAGGCGGACCACCCGGAGGCCCACCCGATGACGAGCGTCAAGGACTTCCGGGTCGACGAGCCGGCGACCGCGGACAGCCTCGGTCGCGGCGCCTTCGTCTTCTCGGACGACTACTCGGTGTTTGACTGGGGGAAAATGCCAGACGAAATCCCCGGGAAGGGTGCGTCGCTGTGCACGATGGGGGCCTACAACTTCGAACTGCTCGAGGACGCCGGCGTTCCCACCCACTACCGCGGCGTCGTCGCCGACGGCGAGCCGGTCCCGCTCGACGAAGCGCTCGCCGACGAGCCGTCGCGCGAGATGGCCATCGAACTGACGCGGTCGCCCGAGTTGCCCTTCGACCCCCGCGACGGGTACGACTACGACGCATACCACGCAGCCGGCGGCGAGAACTACCTCGTCCCCCTCGAGGTCGTGTTCCGTAACCGAGTCGGAGTCGGATCGTCGCTCCGGGACCGCACCGCGCCAGCCGAGCTCGGACTCCGGTTCGACGAGTGGCCAGCCGAAGCGGTCGAGCTCGACGAGCCCGTCGTCGAATTCTCCACGAAGTACGAGGAACAGGACCGGTACCTGGACCGTGACGAGGCCGCCCGCATCGCCGGCCAGGCCGACCTCGACGACCTGGAGCGCCTCGCCCACGAGGTGAACCGTCTCGTTACCGAGCGGGCCGACACAGCAGGGCTGGTCCATCAGGACGGCAAGATAGAATGTCTTTACTTCGACGGCGAACTTCGCGTCGCCGACGTCGTCGGCACTTTCGACGAGAATCGCTTTTCCTACGAAGGCCGGCAGGTCTCGAAAGAGGTGCTGCGGCAGTACCACAAGCGAACCCAACCCGAGTGGGTCGAAGCGATAAACGCGGCCAAGGCTGAGGCCGACGAGCGCGGTGTCGCCGACTGGAAGTCGCTGTGCGCCGTCGAGCCGAAATCCCTCGATCCCGAAGTGATCGCCGTCGCCAGAGACCTCTACTGTGCGGGCACGAACGCGTACACGGACCGAACGGTCTTCACGGCCCCCAGTCTGGACGCAGCAGTGGCCGCCGTCGAGCGGCTCTGATCGGCCGAAC
>CAYUFG010000131.1:0-5883 GCA_964443815.1 uncultured Halobacteriales archaeon
CCCGGGCGATTGCCGTCGACCCGGAGGTCATCCTGATGGACGAGCCGGCGAGCGCACTCGACCCCATCGCCACATCCCAGATCGAGGACCTCATCGACGAACTCGCCGAGGACTACACCGTGGTGATCGTCACCCACAACATGCAACAGGCCGCGCGCATCTCGGACCGGACGGCGGTCTTCCTGACCGGGGGCGAACTCGTGGAGTTCGACGACACCCAGAAAATCTTCGAGGACCCGGAGCATCAGCGCGTCGAGGACTACATCACGGGGAAGTTCGGCTGATGGACCCGAACGTATTCGGCGGTCCCGGACGGAGGGCCCACTGATGGCACGCGAGGACTACCAGGAACAGCTCAACCGCGTCAACGAGGATGTGCTGTACATGAGCGAGGTCGTCCTCGAGCGGCTCCGGATGGGCCTGGACGCCCTGGAGGCCAAGGACGAGGACCTCGCCTGGGACGTCATCGAGGGGGACCACGAGATCAACGAGCTGTACCTCGACCTCGAGAAGGACTGCATCGACCTGCTGGCGCTCCAGCAGCCCGTCGCTGGCGATCTCCGGTTCATCGCCGCCTCCTTCAAGATCATCACCGACCTCGAGCGGATCGGCGACCTCGCCACAAACTTGGGCGATTACACGCTCGATGCCGAACACGACGTCTTCCCCGACGTCGACGTCCAGGAAATCGGTGCCGACGTCGTCGAGATGGTCGAGGATGCGATGGATGCGTACGCCGCCGAGGACGTCGAGGCTTGTTACGCCATCGCGGACCGCGACGAGGCCGTCGACGCCATGTGCGAAGATGCCTCGGAGGTCGTCGTTCGGGACCTGATCGAGCGGGAAGATGTCCGCACGGAGGAAGAGGTCCAGCGGACCATGCAGGACGTCTACCGCCTGCTGTTGACCATCCGCGACCTCGAGCGCGTTGGCGACCACGCCGTCAACATCGCGGCGCGCACGCTGTACATGGTCGAGAACGACGACGACCTACTGTACTAAGTTTCCCGCCTCCTCACCGTAGCTCCATGGACGCATTCCGTGGAGCTACGGTGCTTGGCATCGGAGTGACCGCGTTCCTCGTGGCGGCCGTTGTCGTGACGGAGTTGGCGTCCGCGGCGATCGAGTTCTCTGTTTTCGTGGGCATCCCCGCCGGTCTCGCCAGCGCCTTGGCCGCCGTGGCCCTCGCGGTTCGAGTGCTTGGCCGTTCCCCCTCGGGAGGTACTGTTGCCATGGCCGCCGCGATCGCAGCGATTGGTTACGCCGTCATGGCCGGCCTCACACTCCGGTACGCCGCCTCGGCGACGCGGGACGTGCTCTCCACGCCGGTGATCGCCGGGTTCAGTCTCGTGGTGGGTGTCGCCGTTGGGTTTGCCGTCTGGAGCAGACGATCCTGATGTTAGGCGGGTGTCTCTCAGCGGCCCTGGCCAGCCACGAGGCCCGAATCAGTAATTCGAAATTGCGCAGTCTCGCCCGCCTCGCGGGATCGGTGCTTCTCGAGGGTTGCCCGCCGGTTACCGCCACGGAATCGGTCGAGCCTTAGGATCGCAGACGACCAGTGGTCAAGCGTGTGCCCCCCGAGCGCACTGATCCCCTCCGATTCGGGGTCGGTGTAAACCTGATTCGTGAACGCGACGGCCAAGTCGTGCTTGCGTGCCAGTGAGAGCAGGTGAGTGATCTGGCGCGCGACCCCCCGGAGTGCCTCGCCCTCGGCTTGCTGGGTGCGTTCCAGGCGGTAGAAGCCGGTCGCGCTGTCGAGGACGATCAGCTCCAGATCCGCGGCGAGTTCGGCGGCGTCCTCGACGGCTTCTTTCTGCTCGGCGAAGGTGTGGGCGTCGGAGACGATGAGTCGTGACGCGAGCGCTTCGAGATCATCGTCGGTCGCCGCGGCGCGAGCCGAGACGACCTGTTCCATCCGGGTGACCGAGAGTCCTTCGGTGTCAATGTAGAGACCGGACTCCCCCCGCGCAGCGGTCTCTGCCGCCGCCGAGAGGACGAGGTTGGTCTTGCCCGCCGCCGGAGGCCCGTAGATCTGGGTCACGCCACCGCGGTCAAACCCACCGCCGAGCAGCTCGTCGACGGGAGAACAGCCGGTCGACACGGGCTCGCTCACGGGGCCCACTGGGGCGGTCTCCGGTATAAGGACTCGCACCTGCTCACCGAGGTGTGTAAGTGGCCACCCCTCCAATCGGTCGCGTGATCGTCGTCGCGACGGCCGACTTTGAACTCTACCACGAGGCGGTGACCGCCCTCCGCGATCGGGGCCTTGAGTTCACCACCGTCGATCCGGAGGCGTCGCTGCCGGTGGGGACCGAGGCAGTGCTCACGGGTACCGACGACGAACTTTCCGTTGAAAATGACGTTCCCGTCGTCCGGGCCGACCCGGCCGAACTCCGACAAGCCATCGAGGCGCTCTTGACCCATCTTCGAGAAGAAGACGGCCGACGCGTCGTGGGCATCGACCCGGGCGACAGGCCCGGCATCGCCGTCATCGTCGGCGATACCGTGGTCGCGACGTTTCAAGTTCCGGAGGAGCAGGTGGCCGGCATCGTCGCCGACGAGGTCTCCGAGACGGCGGACCCGCTTGTGCGGATCGGCGACGGAGCCAGGCTCGTCGGGTCCAGAATCCTCGACGACCTGCCGGACGTTCCGGTCGAACTGGTCGACGAGACCGGCACCACGCCGTATCTCGGCCCGGGCGCTCGCGGGATGGGGGACGTGCTCGCGGCCGTCAACATCGCCCGCCGGTCAGGCGAGCGCGTCGACGCCAGGACTGTCGAGCCGACGGCGGGGGAACTCCGACGGATCAAGGAGCGCTCCCGCGAGGAGAGCCACGTGAACCGCGCCATCGACGACGCCTTGGCACGCCGGGTCGCGGTGGGCGAACTCACCGTCCGGGAGGCGTTGACAGAACACCGAGGGGACGAGTGATTGGCATCACCGTCACGACGCAAGTCGGTGGCTCCCGCTTCCCCAGTGTCAGCCTCGCGCGGCGGTTTCGGCGAGGCGCATGACCTCCTTAACCGCTCGGTCGGTCTCGCGGGCGACCGCGAGCGCGTCGTCGAATTCGGCGCTGATGTCGAAAACGTCGTCGCCCGCTCGGCCGACCTTGACGCCGACGGTATAGGCCGTCCCGTCGATCTCCAGATCGACGGTCCGTTCCTCCCGGTCCGCGACCCACCGGTGACCGCTGCCATGCTCACGGACGCCGAGGGTTCCGGTTTCCGTCGCGAGGCGTTCGGCGACCCGCTCGGCGTCTGCCGGCGCCGTCACCACCCGCACGAGATGGCCCGGCCGGGATTTCTTCATCGTCGTCGGGACGACAGTGACGTCGACCGCACCGGCATCGACGAGCGTCTCCTGGAGGCTGCCGAGCAGTTCCGGACTGACGTCGTCGACGTTCGTCTCCAGGACGGTGATCGGCTCGCGGGCAAGCGAGCCGGTATGGTCGCCGACAGTCGCCCGGAGGACGTTCGGGCGGCCCTCGACGTCCCGCGAACCCGCGCCGTAGCCGGAGGCCTCGACCGTCATCGCCGGCAACGAGCCGACACCGGTCGCGACCTCCGCAAGGATCGCGGCCCCTGTCGGTGTCAGGAGCTCGCCGTCTACCGGGCCGGACTCCAGGGTCCAGTCCGCGCCAGCCGCGAGTTCGATCACTGCGGGCGTCGGAACCGGATACGTGCCGTGGCTCGTCTCGACTTCGCCGTTTCCGGCCGCGACCGGGCCGGTCACAACACTGTTGACGTCTAGGTTCGCGAGCAGAAGACAGGTGCCGACCACGTCGGCGATTGCGTCGTCGGCCCCGACCTCGTGGAAGTACGTCTCCGATACCGTCGTATCGTGGATCGACGCCTCCGACTCGCCGAGACGTTCGAAGATGGCCAGTGCGTCATCCTCGACAGGGGCTGGCAGGTCGAGACCGTCGACGATGTCGACTACCTCCGTGTATCGCCGACGTGGGCCGTGCCCCTCTGCGTCCGGCGACTTGCCCCCTTCGCCGTCGTTCACGACGGTCACGGCGGTCGCAGCCACCCCCTGGCGGTCGGTTGTCGTGACCTCGTACGTTACCGGTAGCCCGGCCTCGACGGGTTCGAGAGCGTCGCGGTCGGCGCCGGCCCCGAGTAGGGCGCCCAGCAACATATCGCCGCTCGCACCCATTCGGCCGTCGAACGCGAGCGTTCGCATGCAGCGAGGGTATGCCGGTGGCCCCAAAGCCTATCCGGATTTCCGACGATCCTAGACCTTATATTTAATTTATCTTGATTATAACCCCTTATTTGGGTTTAACACACCCTGACCCATTGATGAATACCCTCTTATGGCTCCGGATCTAGCCACCGCATACTATGAGCGAGCGTCACACACCCGCGGCCGGAAGCCAGGGAGGGCTCGCGGATCCGGCCGACGCGCGGGCCAACTGCGGCGTCGGCGTTGTAATGGACCTCGACGGTGGTGCCAGCCACGAGGTCGTTCGCGACGGGATCGAACTGGTCGAGTGCCTCGAGCACCGCGGGACGACGGGCGCGGAGGAGGACACCGGTGACGGCGCAGGGATCATGCTGCAGATCCCCCACGAGTTCTTCCAGGCAGAACTCGACGTCGAATTGCCCGAGCCGGGAGCCTACGCCGTCGGCTCGCTCTTCTTGCCGCAGGACGACGAGGAGGCGTCACAGCTGAAAACCCTCACGGCGTCCGTCCTGGCCGACGAGGGCCTGGAGGTCCTCGCATGGCGGGATGTGCCCACGGACAACGGCGACCTCGGCCAGACTGCGCTCGACTCCGAGCCCAGTGTCGCCCAGGTGTTCGTCGAATCGTCGACCGGCCAGACCGGCGAGGCACTCGATCGCCAGCTCTACGTCGGGCGACGGGCGATCGAGAACACCGTCGATGACCGGACGCCGCCGGGCCACGACCGCTTCTACATCGTCTCCCTCGACACGGACACGGTCGTTTACAAGGGACTGCTGACTGCCGAGCAGGTCGCCGATTACTACCCCGAACTCACCGACCAACGGATGCGATCGACGTTCGTGCTCGTCCACGCCCGATTCTCGACTAATACGCTCGGCGCGTGGCACCTAGCCCACCCATACAGAAACATCATTCACAACGGCGAGTTCAACACCATCCAGGGCAACATCAACTGGATGCGGGCCCGGGAGACGGATATCGAACACCCGGCCTTCGGCGAGGACATCGAGACGATCAAACCGATCATTGACGACCCGGAGCAGTCCGACACCGCGAGCGTCGACAACGCCCTCGAACTGCTGATGATGGGCGGACGCGACCTCCCCCACGCACTCAGAATGTTGATCCCTGAAGCCTGGCGCGGCGAGGAAAACGAGGTCCACGGCGCACGCCGCGACTTCTACGACTACCACGCCTCCATCGTCGAGCCCTGGGACGGCCCCGCACTGGTCGCCGCGACGGACGGGGAGCGCGTCGGCGCCGTCTTGGACCGGAACGGGCTGCGACCCTGTCGGTACGACATTCTGGAAGACAATACGCTGGTGATGTCCTCCGAGGCGGGCGCGCTCTCCTATGACGAGAGTGAGATTCGCGAGCGCGGCCGCCTCCAGCCCGGCCAGTGCTTCCTCGCGGACCCCAACGAAGGTCGAGTCATCCCCGACGCCGAAGTCTTCGAGCGCCTCGGCGACGATAAATACGGCGAGTGGGTCCAAGAGTATCAGCTCCAGACACAGGACGTTTCACCTGGCCAAGACAACACCCCGCAGGATCCTGTCGACCGGTTGCGGGAGCACCAGGCGATGTATGGCTACACCTTCGACGAGGTGGACCACCTGCTCGAGCCGATGGCCGAAAAAGGGAAGGACCCCGTCGGGTCGATGGGCGACGACACGCCGCTGTCGGTCCTCTCGC
>CAYUFG010000132.1:0-5853 GCA_964443815.1 uncultured Halobacteriales archaeon
AAGCGACCCACCACGTATCGGGGGATGCGCCCGTCCACGGCGAGGGCGTCCCCCGAAGCGTGGTGGGGTGCTTCGCCGCGCGAGAGTCAGGTCGATGGCACGGCCCGTGCGCCTCGCGTGGGACGACGGTCGGAGTCACCCTGCGCTCCCGAGCGGGACGGTCCCAGAGCGGCCCGCACAGCCCGGCGTACCAGCGACCGGAACCGTGCCTCCGTGGGTGCGGAGCCCGATCCCCAGCGGAAGGAATCCCACGGCCTTCAGTCGTGGGAGGATGTCAAGAACTGAGATTCGGGGTGGAGCTGGCTACACTAGCTCGCGTCGGGCTCTGAGGGTCGCTCGCCGCGCCGCGGGGCCCCAGTATGGATTCGATGTGTCGCTTCGCTTGGCGTTCGAAACTCTCGTCGCCTGTGTCGAGATCTCCGCCTGACGGATCTCGGTCACGATACGGTCGCTCCCGAAATGGCCATCTGTGCAGCCCTCGCGCTGCGATGGACCGTTCCACGCGAGATCGTGTAACCCTAGTCGGGAAGGGGCTGACTTCGCTCGTCTGACTGTGGCGGCGGCCGCCATGTGGGCGCGTCAGCTTCGCGTCAGACGCCGGTCAGACGTTGGGAGAGGCTTTAAGACGTCGGAAACGCGATTACGCACATCCGTGCATCCCTTCCGCTCGGACCCACTCGACGAGCTCGTCATACCCGACGGCACCACCGTCGAGGAGCATGATCTCGTCACGGATGGAGACGTGATCGTCGGCGGGCAGAGCGCCGTCGAGTTCGGCGTTCGTGGCCGGACGGTCATCGCCGGCGAGCGGGTGCGGTTCGAGGGCCACATCGAGGCAGAAGGTGATTGCCGGCTCGACATGTGGTGTGACGTCGACGGCGACGTCCTCGTCGGCGAGGACGCCTACCTCGGCGAGCGCGTCCACGTCGGCGGCGAACTCAAGGTCGCCGGCGACGTCGACATCGGCGACGACGTCGACATCGAGGGCGGCTTCGAGGCCAACGGCTGGATCGTTATTCGGAACCCGATGCCGACGATCGTCTTCCTGTTCGTTTATCTCGGGCAACTGCTTCGCATCGGCGAGGAAGAGGCCGCCGAGGAGATGCTGGACGCGATGATGGACGACGACGGCGAGGGCCAGCCGGTCGTCATCCCCCGCGGCGCCCGAGTCGGTGACGACGCGTGGCGCGTGTCGACGCCTGCCCGGATCGGAGAGGGCTGCCGCCTCCACGGCAACGTCCGCGCGGCGTCGCTGACGGTCGGCCGGCACAACGAGATTTTCGGCGGCCTGCGGGCACGGGAGGGCGTCACCGTCGGAGCGGGCACGGAGATAGCGGGCAACGTCACGACGCGTGGGGGGACCATACGGATCGGACCCGAGGCCCTCGTGCGCGGCGACGTTGCCGCCGACGTGGTCGAACTTCACGACGACGCGGAGGTCGAGGGATCGATTCGTGCTCGCGAGGCGACGACCATCGTCACGGAGCCCGTCCTCCAGGAGCGCGACGCCATGCCCGCGGCCGCATCGGGCGATGCAGACGAGCCACCCGGAGATACCGACCGACCGGACGCCAACGGCGTTTCCGAAGACGATGCGGAGGTCACGGCCGAGCAAGCTGACTGATCGGTGCTCGACCAACGAGGGAGCTGACGCAGGTCAAGCGGATGCCCATCCCTTTCAGGGGTGAGTCAGAGCGACCCGCCGATGATCGTGTCACATCTCGCTCGAATTCCCGCGATTCGATGAGACTACCGTGGCCCTCGGCCCTGAGATGATTCCGTCGAATGGCGATACGACACTCGGGGACCTCGCCTGGATATCCACGATACTCGGCACAGGCCCCCGATTTGGGGCTCATGCGGATCCAAGACAGTCCGGGGTCAAAGCAGTGGCCGAGGGTCGATTGCGCGGCTGCTCCTGGGTAGGGCTGGCCGCCGACGGGACGGAGACCGGTTCCGTACCTCCTTTTGGCGACCACGAGTCGATACCAGTCGTCGGAGGGCGGTAATGACCAGCACCTCGTGCCGACCGAAAACGCCTTGCGGGCCACCGGGATAGTGCGGGCATGCTCACGGTGGCCCTCGCCGGCAAGCCCAACGCGGGCAAGTCGACCTTCTACACTGCGGCCACCCGCGCCGACGTAGAGGTCGGCAACTATCCCTTTACGACGATCGACGCGAACCGCGGCATTAGCTACGTCCGCACGGACTGTCCCTGCCTGGACCGCGATGAGCGCTGCGGCGACGAACACTGCCGGGACGGCAAGCGCTATGTCGCCGTCGAACTGCTCGACGTCGCCGGGCTCGTCCCCGGCGCCCACGAGGGCCGGGGCCTTGGCAATCAGTTCCTCGACGCGCTTTCGAACGCCGACGTCGTCCTCCACGTGGTGGACGCCGCCGGCGCGACCGACGCCGAGGGCGAACCGGTCGAACCCGGCGATCACGACCCGGTCGAGGACGTCGACTTCGTCGCGCGAGAACTGGACCTCTGGCTAGCAAGCATACTCGAGCGCAACTGGGAGACGGTCCAGCGCCAGTCCCGCTCGCCGGACTTCGACATCGATGACGCCCTCGCGGAGGTCCTGACGGGGGTGGGCGCGACCGAGGCGGACGTAGCCGCCGTGCTCCGCGACCTCGACTATCCAGAGGACCCCATCGCCTGGACGGACGAACACCGCGAAGCGCTCGCTGCGGCCATCCGCGCTCGAACGAAACCGATCGTCGTCGTCGCGAACAAGGCTGACATCGCGCCGGCCGAGAACGTCGATCGACTCCGGCAGGCCGCCGAGACTGTCATTCCGGCGACCGCCGAGGGCGAACTCGCGCTCCGTCGGGCCGCGGAGGCGGGTGTGGTCGACTACGACCCCGGCGACGGCGACTTTTCGATCGTCGGTGAGGTCAGTGACGGACAGGCCGAAGGCTTGGAGCGGATCCGCGACGTCGCCGAGACGTGGGGTGGCACGGGCGTTCAGGCGGCGCTCGACGCGGCCGTGTACGACGTCTTGGATCGCATAACGGCCTATCCCGTCGAGAACGAGACCCGCTGGACCGACGGCCAGGGGAACGTCCTCCCTGACGCGTTCCTGCTCCCAACAGGGTCGACGCCGCGGGACCTCGCCTACGCCGTCCACTCGGCCATCGGCGACGGGTATCTGTACGCGGTCGACGCCCGGCGCAACCGCCGTATCGGCGAGGACCACGAACTCTCGGAGGGGGACGTCGTCAAGATCGAGAGCACGGCCTCCTGAGTTCGCGAGGCCAACGCACCTATCCTACGCGAACGGCCGGTACCAGACCGTCGCAACGAGGACCGCGAGGAAGACGTACGCCCCCCGCACGAGCAACATCGTCGCGAGTTCGGGAGTGGCCCGGTGGGCGAATCCGGCGACCACGCCGAACGCCAGCACCGACAGCGCCGCGCTTGGGGGAATGGTCGGCAGTAGCGCGGTCAGCGCGAGGACGAGGAGCATGCCGACCCCCATCAGGCCATACGCGAGGCGATGAGCCCTCCGCCGGCCGATGACCACGGCGACGGTCCGCTTGCCGATCGAGCGGTCGTAGCCGAAGTCCTGGGCGTCGTCGACGATTTTGATGCCCGCAAGCACGGTCAGGAAGACGGCTGCGAGTCCGAGAGGTGTCGCGGGGAGGACTCCGGCCTGGACGTAGTGGCCCCCGAGCAACGCCAACGCGATGCCCGCAGGGTAGCCGAGCGTCGCTCCCACCGGATTCGTGTCGAGCTGGGGTGCGTGGAAAACGGCGATGACCCAGCAAGGCACTGTCAGGAGGAGCGACCAAGGATCCACCAGGACGGCCAGCGCTGCCGCCGTTGTCCAGAAACCGAGGCTGCCACCCAGTCGGGCGAGCCGGCAACCCCGCGTCGTCAGGGGGTGGTCGTCGTCCTCGCCGCGGACATGGAAGTCCACGTACCCGTCGGTGATGTGCGCCGTATACAGCGCGAAGAAGATGGTGCCGATGTGGAAGCCGGCGACGGCTGGCTGGAACGAGCCAGCGAGGACTGCACCGAAGGTGGCCACGGCCAGCGCAGGCAGCATGAACACCGGGTGAACCTGGGATGCCAGGGCCCGTCCGACCGCTACCGGACCCCGCCCGTGACGGACGAGTGACACGAACCGCCTATTGGTGGACTACGGGCAAAAACCTCGGGGGCCAATGGATCGGGACTACCGAACCGCCGCGGTGGCGGCCTGCATGATCTCGATGGCTTCTTCGAGCGTCGCCATATCCGTGGCGTAGGAGATCCTCGCGTAGCCAGCGCCGTTGGCGCCGAAGGCATCCCCGGGCACGACCACCACGCCCCGATCGATCACCTCGTCGACCCAACCCTCGGGCACCTTCGGCATCGCGTAGAAGGCTCCCTTGGGCGTCGGACACTCGAGGCCGGCGTCTGCGAGGCCAGCAAGCAGGACGTCCCGGCGCTTCTCGAATGCAGTGACCATCTCGTCGACGCGATCCTGGGGGCCGGACAGCGCCGCTTCTGCGGCGTACTGAGCCGGCGCGCTCGCACACGCCTGGCCATACTGGTGGACCCGGAGCATCCGCTCGATCCGATCGGTCGCGCCGATCACCCAGCCGAGGCGCCAGCCCGTCATCGAGTACGCTTTGGAACAGGCGTTGACGAGTACGACGTTGTCGCTCTCGGCGAACTCGAGCGGAGAGCGGTGCTCTCCCTCGAACACGATGTGCTCGTAGACCTCGTCGGTGATGCAGAGCACGTCGTGCTCGTCGGCGATTCGGGCGAACTCACGCATGTCATCGGGCGGCTGGACCGCCCCCGTCGGGTTCGCAGGGCTGTTGATCACGAACGCGGCTGTCTCGTCGGTGATGGCGTCCTCCACAGCCGCGGGATCGAGTGTCAGGTCCTCGCGGAGGGCCACCGGTTCGGGCGTCCCGCCGGCGAGGTGAGTGAGGGCCTCGTAGGAGACGAATCCCGGATCGGGGACGAGGACCGATTCGCCCACATCGACGTGGGCCTCGAGGGCGATGTGCAACGCCTCGCTGCCGCCGGCTGTGGCGATGACGTCCGCCGGATTAACATCGAGGTCGTTGTCCCGATCGTGTTTGGCGGCGATGGCCTCACGGAGCGAGTCGGTGCCCTTGTTGGAGGTGTAGCCGTCGGCCTTGCCGGCCCGGATGGCGTCGACGGCTGCCTCGCGGGCGTGGTCAGGGGTGGGAAAGTCGGGCTGGCCGAGCCCGAGGTTGATCGCGTCGTCGCCCGCGGCTTCGAACACCTCGCGGATACCGCTGATCGACACCTGCTCGACCCGTCGCGAGAATCCGGTCATGGCTGGACTGGGGCCGGCGGGCCCGATAATAGTTGAGGTCCGCGGTAGGATCGGTACGGAAACTGGACCGCTATGACTGTGGAATTCACAGAGGTACAACGCGAACCCCCACGGCCTTGCGCCGTGTGAGACAGCGCGTTCGGTTCACGAAGCCCCTTCGAGCCACTGGCCTGGCTGACTCCCCACGGAGGCATACACGGTATATAGGAGTCTGGAACCAGGGTGGCGTGGATAGTTTGGAATGGCAGCCGACGTAGCCGACTTCGCTTCGCCGCACCACGGAGCGGCAGGTCTGCACTCCAGCCCATCTCCATCGGAGTCGGGTGCTGCAGCGTCGGCACCCCCACCTGGGTGGGGCGATCGCTCGGTCGTGAGTGCTCCCACACGATCGAGGTAGGAGCGGGACTCGACGATGTCAGTCCTGAGAAAGCCACGGATTCGAACGTCCGTGGCGTGGACTGGCCCGGTATCGAGTCCACCGCCGCACCCGCTCCGGGCGAGGGCACCCGCCGAAGCGTGGTGGGGCGCTTCACCGCGCGAGAGTCGGGTC
>CAYUFG010000133.1:0-1060 GCA_964443815.1 uncultured Halobacteriales archaeon
ACCGCGTCCTCTCGATCCTCGGCCGCCTCCACGAGGGCCTCCCGCTCCGCTCGGCCCTTCTCGAGGATTTCCTCGCGCTCGGCGGCGATTTCCTCCCGTGCCGCCTCGAGGCGTTCCTCGGCCTCAGCCTCGGCCTCCTCCCGGGCCGCCTCGCGGATCTCCTCGGCCTCTTCCCGGGCCGTCTCGCGGATCTCCTCGGCCTCGGCCTCGGCGTCGGCGACGATCTCCTCGGCCTTGGCCTCCACCGCCTTGATGTCCTCGAGTACCTGAGTCTCTGGCATCGCTCAATCAGTCGTATCTTCCGGGGATCCCTATTTGGTAGTTGCGAAGTCCGGCGGCACGAGCCCCGTCGATCTCACGGCGTTGGTCGGTGACCGGTTGCGCATACCGGGGTTGCCCCGGCCCCAATCCAAACAAGTAAGCACCACAGGCCTAATGGGCCCACGATGGGCGTCCTCGAGAACAAGGCGCGCGCGCGCCTTTTCTACAAATATCTCTCGCAGATCTACGACCGGATCAACCCCTTCGTTTGGACCGAGTCCATGCGCGACGAGGCCATCGACATGCTCGAGTTCGAACCCGACGCCGACGTGCTCGACGTCGGCTGTGGAACGGGCTTCGCGACCGAGGGCCTGCTCGAACACGTCGACGTCGTTCACGGCCTCGACCAGAGCGAGCACCAACTCAAGCAAGCCACCGCCAAGTTCGCCGGTGAGGATCGTGTCACCCTCTACCGCGGCGACGCCGAGCGGCTTCCCTTCCACGACGATACATTCGACGTGGTGTGGTCGTCGGGGTCGATAGAGTACTGGCCCGATCCCGTCGCGACGCTGCGCGAGCTCCGGCGGGTGGCCCGGCCGGGTGGCCAGGTGCTCGTCGTCGGTCCAGACGCGCCGAACTCGCGGATCCTCCGTGCCGTCGCCGACGCGATCATGCTTTTCTACGACGAGGACGAAGCTGACCGAATGTTCGCCGAGGCGGGCTATACCGACTTCGAGCACACGGTCCAGCAGGCCAGGCCGGGGAGTCCGCGGGCCATCACCACGGTCGCTCGGCTGCC
>CAYUFG010000133.1:1160-5794 GCA_964443815.1 uncultured Halobacteriales archaeon
TCCAGCAGGCCAGGCCGGGGAGTCCGCGGGCCATCACCACGGTCGCTCGGCTGCCCTTGACAGCCTCCGACGACTGAAGTCGTGGGCTTCCGCTTTGGATGTGTCAACCACCTATCCGACCGTCGCCGCGACGGTCGTGTTCTCTCCCGTCGAGGCCGTAACCTCCGTCGCCTCGACCGGCTGGACGGTCCAGAGGTGGCCGTCGTCACCCGTCCGGCCGAGCGTCGCTTCGTCGATCGTAACGACTGCGTCGACCGGACTTCCGGTGGCCTCCCGGACGACGGTCACGCCCATCGGCCCGGTGGCGTGGGTTCTGTTGACGGTCATTCGGAGTCCGTCACCGGCCTCCGACACGCGGTCGCTGACCGGGACGGCCGCCGCACGCAGCCGCTGGATCTCGTAGAAGGGATTCCGTGTCGTGCCGTCGAGGTACGTCGAGAGCGTCCCCTGGACGTGTTCGGCGGTGATGCGGTAGACCGTCGTGTTGCCGTATCCCCGTAGCGGCTGAGCGGCGCTCCCCTCGTCGAAGGCCCAGGGATACAGCTCCGCGGCGCGCCGGAGCGCCACGCTGATCTCGGGTTCGTCCGTGTTGGCGAATCTGTCCGGCCCGCCGATCCGGCGCTGGTCCGCCTCAAGTGCCTCGCGGTGGAGCGCTCCGTCGGCGATCGTGGCGACAACGAGCCCGTCCTCGCCGACGATCGAGAGGTAGGTGGCGCCGGCGGATCGGTTCCCGTGGTACCGGTCGCGCAACCGATGGGTGGCCGGCCCACCGATCGTCTCGAGGGCCGCCTCCAGGTTCTGTGCGTTCGTCACGGCGGTTCCGGGAAGCGGGTTCATCGACGTCGCCACGTCCTCGACGGTCGTGCGGACCGACTCGATTGCGTCGGCCCTGGCACCTTGGATGGCGAGCGTCCTCGCCAGTTCGTCGCGCGAGCGGTCGCCCTCAAGGTAGGCCAGTCTCGCCTCGCGGAGCGCCCGCTCGGTCTCCGCAGTCCGGTTCTCGAGACTGGCGAGCGTCGCCCGCAAGCGGCTTACCTGGTCGGTCCGGTTCTCTGCCGACCCCACCGCCTGTTCAACGGCGAGGCTCCGGTGCGTGCCGCGGATCGCAGCGACGTCGCCCGCGACCGCGACGCCAACGTCGACGTCCGCGTGGACATAGGCATGATCCGTCGTCGCGTTGGTCTCGGGCTGGAGGTAGCCCGAAGAGTTGTCGACCGCGACGACCCCACGCTGTAACCCGTCGTCGATCGCGGCCCCACCCGCGGCCAGTGCCGTGCCCGCGAGAAGGCAGACGGCGAGGGCGGCGAGGGCGACGCGGGAGGAAACGGTCGGGGACATTCATGGGAGCGTACGGGCGCGCGGACAAAAAGCGTCCCCTTCCGCGACGGCGGCGTCACGGCACGAGGTCGTCCAAGACAGTTTATCCGGCCCAGTAACGTTTTATGGAAAGCGTTTTGCCCTCGGCTGTGCCATCGCGGGATATGTGTCGGCGGGCCCGCGCCGCCCTGCTCGCCCTCCTCGGGGCCTGCTTCCTCGCGAGCGTCGCGGCCGCCCCTGCTGGCGCGGCGCCGGCCGAGGACCCGAACAACGTCACGTTCGCCGTCCAGCTCGAGGCAGACGGCGATGCCACGTGGACCGTCCGCGCAACCTTCGACCTCGAGACCGCGGCCGAACGGAGCGCCTTCGAGGCGGTCGCCGCGGACTACCGGAGCGGCCAGAGCCGTTCACTCGGGCTCGACGCCTTCCGCAACGCCAGTCAGGAAGCAGCCCGATCGACTGGCCGGGAGATGCGCATCGTAAACCCCGCCCGGTCGGCCTCGCCAGCGTCGGCCATCCGGAACGGCACCGGCTGGCTCTCGCTGTCGTTCACGTGGACGAACTTCGCGGCGGTCAGGGAGGACGAAGATATCGTCGTCGGCGATGCCTTCAACACGACGAGCGGAACGTGGCTGGCAGGGCTGGGCCCCGACCAGACGCTAGTCGTCACACCGCCGGAGTCACACAACCCGTTCGCGGGCGACGGCGTCCTGAGCCAGCGAAGCTTCCGCTGGGAGGGGCCGCGGACCTTCGAGCCCGGCTCACCGCGGGCTGAGTTCACCGTCGGCGGCACCGCCCGGCCCGGCGACTTTACGCTACCGGCCGTGGTCGTCGCTGCGCTCGGCGGCGTCCTGGTCGTCGTCTTCCTCGTCGCCCGCCGACAGGACGTCTTCACGGACGACCCCGCCGCTGCCGCGGACGGAAGCGAAGCCGAACCGCCGGATCCGAGTGGCCCGTCTGCCGATAGCGAAGCCGCGGACGCGGAGCTTTTGAGCGACGAGGAGCGTGTCGAGCGGCTGCTCGAAGAGAACGGTGGCCGGATGAAACAGGCGACCATCGTCAGGGAGACGGGGTGGTCGAACGCGAAGGTGTCTCAGCTGCTGTCGAGCATGGAGGATGAGGGCCGCGTCGACAAACTCCGAATCGGCCGCGAGAACCTCATCTCCTTCCCCGACGAAGACGTGACTGACCTCGAGTAGCGGGTGCGTATCGGGGTTTTTATCGGTACCCGATTCCGACTCAGACGCATGAAGGTCCTAGTGACCGTCTCGGAAGTGGCGGACGTCGACGACGAGTTCCAGATCGACGGGCTCGGAATCGAGAGCCGCTACCTCACGTACGACCTGAACGAGTGGGACAACTACGCGGTCGAGGAAGCGGTTCAGCTCGCGGAAGCACACGAGGACGTCGAAGTCGTCACCGCGACCATCGGGCCGGAGCGGACCGAGGAGACCATCCGGCAGGCGCTCGCGAAGGGCGCCGACCGCGCCATCCGCGTGTGGGACGACACCCTTGACGAGGCCTCGGTCCTCGATCCGATGACGAAAGCACAGGTGCTGGCCGCCGTCGTCGAGGACGAGGAGCCCGACCTCGTTCTGACGGGCGTCCAAACGGGCGACGACGCCTTCGGCGCCACCGGCGTGGCCCTTGCGGCGGAGGTGGGCTACGCGTGGGGCGCGGTCGTCAACCAGCTCGACTACGAACCCGGCGACGACGTCGCCGGCGTGCACCGCGAACTCGAGGGTGGCATCGAGGAGATCGCGGAGGTCGACATCCCCGCCGTGCTGACCATCCAGACGGGGATTAACGAGCCGCGGTACGCGTCGCTCCGGGGAATCCGCCAGGCTCAGAGCAAGCCGCTCGACGCCCACACCCTCGACGAGATCGGTGTCGACGCCGGCGACCTCCCCCTACCGCTCACGTTGACGGATCTCGAGGAGCCCGAAGTCGAGAGCGACGTCGAGCTGTTCGAGGGCAGTCCGGAGGAGACGGCTACGGCACTTGCAGAGATGCTCCGCGACAAGGGGGTGGAGGCCTGATGTCCGTCCTTGCGCTCGCGGAACACCGCCGCGGCGAACTCCGCGATCCGAGCTTCGAACTCATAACTGCCGGCCGCGAACTTGCCGACGCCGCCGGGACCGATCTACACGTGGCCGTCGTTGGCGGCGACGTCGACGGCTTCGCCGATACGCTCAATCGCGAGGGGGTCGACGCCATCCACACCGTCGACCACGGAGAGGAGTTCGTCGCAGACGTCGCCGTCCAGGCCGTCGAGGGAATCGCTGCTGACTGCGATCCCGAGCACATTCTGGTCCCGAATACGGTCAACGGCCTCTCGGTGGCTCCGGCCGTCGCGGACCGACTCGACCGCCCGCTCGCGACCGACGCAATCGCCATCGAGGACGGCGATGGCCTGGTCGTCACACGGGAGAACTACGGTGGGAAGACCGAGTCGACGATCGAGGTCGCCGGAGCCACGTCCGTCCTGACGGTCCGCCCGGGCGAGTGGCCGCCCGCCGAGGGGGCCGGCGACGCCGCCATCGAGGCCGCCGACGTCGACATCGACGAGAGCGACGTCCACTCGACGGTATCTGGCTTCCAAGAGGTCGGCGCTGGCGACGTCGACATCACCGAGGCCGAGGTGCTTGTCTCAGTCGGACGGGGGATCGAGGAGGAGGATAACATCGTCCTGATCGAGGCACTCGCAGAGGCGCTCGGCGCAACCGTCTCGGCCTCCCGGCCCATCGTCGACAACGACTGGCTGCCGAAGGACCGCCAGGTTGGCCAGTCCGGCAAGACCGTCCAGCCCGAGGTCTACATCGCCATCGGCATCTCCGGGGCCGTCCAGCACGTCGCCGGGATGAAGGGCGCCGAGACCATCGTCGCCATCAACACCGACCCGAGCGCGCCCATCTACGACATCGCCGACTTCGGCATCGTCGACGACCTCTTCGACGTCGTTCCCGCGCTCATCGAGGAGTTCGGCGGCGACGTCCCCGACCTCTGAGACGGCCCGAACCGAGCCTTTTTCGACGGTTATATGGTCGCACACCGAACCGCCGCGTGTGGAATCGGCGGTCAGTGTAGTGTCGTCGCTCTGAAAGACAACACACTTTCGGCTGGCGTGTCGGACGGCCGGCATGGACGACGCAGCCCTCCATCAGCGCCTCGCTGGACTCGAACGGCGCCTGACTGCGACGCTCGCATTGGTCGTCGGGCTCTACGTGTTCGGGGGCGTCGCCGCGGCCGTCTGGGCGGTCCCGGCGATTACACCCTGGCATGGCGCCGTCGTGGTCGTTGCACTCGGACTGCTCGGC
>CAYUFG010000134.1:0-5740 GCA_964443815.1 uncultured Halobacteriales archaeon
CCTGCATCTGCTCGTAGAAGTGCTGCATGTCGACGACGAGGTCCTTGACGACGTCTTGGTGAGGCAGTGGTTCGACACGGATCGGCCCCTCGAGATCCGAGATTTGGGTCTTGCAGGCCAGCCGCTGCCTGCCGTTGATGAACAGCGCGTCGGAGCCACAGACCGCCTGCCGACAGGAATGTCTGAATGTCAGCGACGAGTCGAAACTGTCCCGCGCGTAGATGAGGCCGTCGAGGACGGTCATCCCCTTGTGGAAGGGGACGTGGAAGTCGTCGAAGCGGGGTTCGTCCTTCTCGGCGACCTCCGGATCGTACCTGAAGACCTTGAGGTGGACGGTCTCCTCGTCGGTGGTCTCCTCGGCGGCTGCGGCCGCCTCGGCTCGGTCGCGTTCGGCAGTCCGGGCGCGTCGTTCCGCCCGTCGGCGGTCACCCGGTGAGGTCTCCGTCTCCTCCGGTTCTGGCTCGGTCTCGGTGTCGGCTTCGAGTTCGGTGCTCATGGTTAGATCACGTTCGACATTGCGAGGGCGACCCGGGTGCCCTGGGCGATCAACAGGAGGCCCGACAGGGCCAATACGGTGGCCACAACACGCTTGGCGGTCCCCGAGAGTCCCTGGTTGATGAGCGCGTTGTACACGCCGTTGATGCCGTGGAAGGTGGCCGTCACGAGGAACAGCCACATCGTCCCGAGGTAGGTCCACTGGCTCATTCGCGCCTGCGTGCCGAGGAATGTGATGTCCGCGGCGTGGTTGACGAAGTGCAGCAGGACGAAGTGGAAAGCGAGCACGCCGATCAGGAAGACGGCGGTCACGCGCTGGAGCACCCAAAGTGTGCCCCCGCGGCGGAAGGATGAGTAGTGTTCGGCCATCAGAGGGCACCTCCGAGGAACGTAGGGACGCTAGCGACCGTGATGGCGCCCGTGAGCACGACCGACGCGTAGAAGCTCTTGTCTTGGACTTCGAGGCCCATACCGAGATCGACGAACAGCAGGCGGATCCCGTTCAAGATATGGAACACCGCGACTGCGAGCAGGCCGACCTCGAGGAACCGGACGATCAGCAGCGACTCGAGCCCCGAGAGCGTCGACGTGTACAGGTCCGTCGAGCCGGCGGCCGAACTCGCTGGGTCGACGCCGACCGCCGTGCTGAGGACGGCGATGTGGGTGAACAGGTAGCCCACGAGGATCCACCCGGTGAACTTGTGGAGGACCCAGGCCCACATCCCAGCCGCGAAGTGACGCCACCGATCGACGTCCTCGACGGTGCCCCGGTCGTACGTCTGGCTCATGTGTGCGGTGGTCAGTGTGGGGGGCAGTTAGTAGTTACTACACCAAGCTCACGGCTCGCGGTCGCCGGCATCGCCGCGTGCGAGTTCGCTCACGCCCGCGCGCTCCTCGTCCGTCAAGTCGCGGTAGTCGCCCGAGCCGGGGCGCTCGGTGGCGATACCGCTCGTGATGATGATCCGGACGGCGTCGTCGATGCTCATGTCCACGTCGAGTACCCGGTCGTCCGGGACGTGGGCGAGGAAACCACCCATGACGGGGTTGGGGGCAAGCGGGAGGAACAGCGTCGTCATCGGTCCCTCGTCCGCGGCGGCGGCAATGGGAATCGCCGTCTCAGCAGTCTTGAACCCGAGCAGGTAGACCTCGTCGTGTGGGTACTCGACCAAAACGACCTCCTGGAAGTTGTCGACGCTCGATTCGAGCATGGCGTCGCCCATCCGACGGAAACTGCCGTAGATCGCGCCGACGCCGGGGATGGCGGCGATGACGGCGTCGAAGTAGTCGATCAGTCGCTCTCCGTATCGGACGCGGGCCAGTAGGCCGACACCCACCACGATCACCGCAAGGATGACCACGGCGGTCACGGTCGTGATGAACTCCACAACGTTCTCGTAGACGCCGACGGTTACGAGGAAGTCGACCAGCCCGAGCTGCTGGACGGACTCGATGAGGCCGGCCCAGCGGAGCACCTGGATCACCGGTCGCAGGGCGTTGGCTATGAAGTCGAAGGCCGCCTTGAGGACGAACAGTGTAACGACCAGCGGGACGATGACCACGATGCCGGTGAGGACTACGTCGACGGCGCTTCGGTAGACGGACTTGCCCGCTTGCCGGGCGCGATCCGCCGGCTCGCCGATGTCGGGACTCGACATGCGCGACGGTTTGGACCACCCGTCCGAAAGGTTGGGGGCTCATCCGACGGATTGAAACGCCGGCCAGCGCTTCTCCCGAACATGCCGCTGCGCGTGACGAACACGCTCTCCGGGGCGGTCGAACCCTTCGAGCCCGCTGACCCCGGCGAGGTTCTCTTGTACTACTGCGGGCTCACCACCTCGGACCCCGCCCACCTCGGTCACGCCCGGGGCTGGGTGCACGTGGACGTCATGCACCGCTGGTTGGAGCACCTCGGCTACGACGTCCGACACGTCGAGAACTTTACCGATGTCAACGAAAAAATCGTTGCCCGCGTCGGCGAAGCCGGCGAGAGCGAGGCCGACGTCGCCCGCACGTACATACGTGATATCATCCGAGACATGCGGTCGCTACACCTCAAGCGGGCGGAGGTGTATCCCCGCGTCTCCGAGCACGTCCCGCAGATCATCTCGTTGGTCGAGACGCTGGTCGAACGCGGATACGCCTACGAATCGAATGGGTCGGTCTACTTCGACGTCACGGCCTTCGATGACTACGGCCATCTCTCGAATCAGTCCCTCGACGAAATCGAGTCCCAGGGCGACCCCGACGAACGCTCGGAGAAGCGCCACCCGGCCGACTTCGCCCTTTGGAAGGCCGGCGGTGTCGATCCCGGAGACGTCGCGGACCACCGCCACGCCGGGGCAGCCCCTGCCGACGAAGCTGTCGATACCGCGCGGACCTGGGACTCGCCGTGGGGCGAGGGCCGGCCCGGCTGGCACATCGAGTGCTCCGCCATGAGCACGACCCACCTCGGCGAGACGCTGGACATTCACGTCGGCGGCCAGGACCTCGTGTTTCCCCACCACGAGAACGAGATCGCACAGAGCGAGGCGGCCACGGACCAACCGTTCGCCCGCTACTGGCTCCACGTCCGACTGCTCCAGGCCGAGAACGCCGAGAAGATGTCCTCCAGCCTCGGCAACTTCGAGACGGTCGCCGAGGCGGTCGAGAACCACGGCGTCGACGTCGTCAGGACGTTCCTGCTTTCCACCGCCTACCACAACGAGGCAACCTACAGTCCGGCCACGATGGCGGAGGCCCAGGAGCGGTGGAACCGCCTCCAGCGGGGATACGAGCGGGCGGTCGACGCCGCTGACAGCGTTGACGCCAGGACGGCCGTCGTCGACGAGACTCTCCGTAACGCGGTCGATACCGCCCGTGAGGAGGCCACCGACGGCATGAACGACGACTTCAACACGAGGGAAGCGCTCGCCGCGCTGCAGGAACTCGTCGGCGCCGTCCACGACCACGTCGACGCCCACGACGAGTACGATTATCGGGGACTTCATCGCGTCATCGAGACACTGGAAACGTTCGGCGGTGACGTACTGGGACTCGGCCTCGGCGACGCCGGAACGTCGGGAGTGGGGATCGCCGACGATCTCGTCGAGCTCCTCCTGGAAGTTCGCGAAACCGAGCGGGACTCGGGTAACTACGACCGCGCGGACGACCTCCGGGCCGAACTCGAGGCGCTCGGTGTCGAGGTTCACGACACTGACGACGGTCCCCAGTACCGACTGCCCTGAATCGCCGGCGGGACCGGGAGGAGGCCAATAAATATCGCCTTTCTAACATATACAACGCGGAAGCCCACTCCTTCAGTCGTGGGAGGATGTCAACAACGGTGCGGCCGCTTTCGGGCGGCGTCGAAAGAAGGGTCGCGGGTTCAGCCGAAGAGTTCGCCGAGGCCCTCGCCGCTGGCCTCGTCGTCCTCGTCGTCGCCGTCGGCCGCTTCCTCGGCGTCGTCCTCGTCCTCGTCCTCCGTCGCTTCCTCGGCCTCCGACTCGTCCGCGGCTTCCGGTTCGGCACTGCCACCGGTCGCGGCCGGGACCGCGGCGGCCTCGGAGACCGCCTCCTCGATGTCCACGTCCTCCAGGGCGGCGATCAGCGCCTTGACGCGGGATTCCTCCACGTCGACGCCGGCCGCCTCGAGGACGTCCGTCACGTTGGCTTCGTTGATTTCTTCGCCCGATTCGTTCAGGATCAGTGCTGCGTATACGTACTCCATGGGTTGTTATCCGAACATGTCGCCGAGCGCCGCGCCGCCATCGCCGTCCTCGTCATCCTCGTCGTCGGCGTCTGCGGTGTCGGACGCCTCGGTCTCGTCCGACGGTTCGTCGTCCTGTTCGTCCTCGTCTGCGTCGGCCTGTGATGGCTCCGCCGCTGCTTCCTCGGCAGCCGCTTGCAGTTCCTCGGGGAGCGCGTCGGGATCGTCGATCAGTCCCGCGAGCGCGCGGACTTGCGAGTCTGCCTTTCCGAGCAAGTCCGGCATGACGTCGGCGTCCTCGATGCTCGCGTGGATGGCGAGGTTCTTCGCCTCGCCGCTTCCCTTCGCGAGAAGCGACCCGACTGTGGCGGCTGTCGGGTAACTGGCGTTGATCGAGAGGTTCCGGCCGCGGGCTGCCGCCGCACTCACGTCGGCGCGGTACTCGTCGACGTCAAGTGCGAGGTCCTCGGGTTCGAAGATGACGTCGTCGGCGAAGACCGCACGCAGGTCGAGGCCGACCTCCTTGGGCTCGATACCCAGTTCCGCGAGCACGTTCGAGAGCTCCGCGGAGACCGTCCCGCCGGCCTCGAGGACCGTCGAGTCCTCGAGGACCTTGATCGACCCCTCGTCGATCCGCGCGTTCGCACCGACGCTCTGGAGTTCGCCAACGAACGGGCCCGGGTCGATCCCGGTGTCACCCTCGGTGATGACGATGTCGTTCGGGGCGACCTCGCCGGCGTTGATCGGCGCCGACGTCTTCGAGGCCTCCAGCTGCTGGAACAGCGAGAAGGGGTTCTCGTTAGTGCCGAGCAAGCCGACCTGCCCCGTGACGTACGCCGTGAGGCGCTCGAGGCCGTCGTCGACCTCGTCGAGTGCGCGCACGAGGAGCGTGTTCCGGGATACGCGCAGTTCAGCGGTGCCGTGCAAATTCCGGCGCATGTCCTGGAGCTGGGTGCTCGGGATACCTGTGATGTCGACGACCCCGACGCTGTCGTAGCGCTCGAGCAGGTCGGCGACCGCGTCGACCTCCTCCCGTTTCCACTCGGGGATCGTCTCGGTCTTGCGTTCGACGCTCATCAGGCGACCTCCACGGCCGGGCCCATCGTCGTCTTCACGTAAACGCGGTCGACGTTCATGGGTCCCTTCTCCAGATCAGCGTGCAGCCGCCGGAGGATCACGTCGATGTTGTCCGCGATCTCCTCGGCGGACATGTCCTCGGCGCCAACGCGCGTGTGGAACGTTCGACGGTCACCGCTGCGAAGCTGGACGGAGTTTTTCAGTCGCTCGATCATCTCGACCACGTCGTCGTCGGGGCTGATCGGATCGGGCATCTTGCCGCGCGGCCCGAGCACCGTGCCCAGGTAGCGACCGATGTCCTGCATGAGTGCCTCCTCCGCGAGGAAGAAGTCCGTCTCGTCGGCGAGATCCTTCGCCTCGTCGTCATCGTCGCCCAGGTCGGCGAGGGCCTCGGCGTCGAGGACCTGCTCGGCGGCCTCCTCGGCTCTGACGGCGGTTTCTCCCTCCGCGAAGACGACGATCTGCGTGTCCTGGCCGGTGCCG
>CAYUFG010000135.1:0-5736 GCA_964443815.1 uncultured Halobacteriales archaeon
GCCGATACGCATGGGTAGCGGGTCCCTCCGTCGTCGCTCGGTTCCGGTCCCTGTGCGCGCTACGGGGCCAAGTAGGCCCGCCCGGGCGCCACAGTGTCGGTGAAGGTCGCGAGTTCAGCCCGTCTGATCGCGGTCAGATGCCGGAATACTTGCCGGTGACACGCTCCCACGCGAATCCCGCGATCGTGGGTAAATCGCGGAGCTTGAGGAGTTTCGCGATCGCCCGTTTGCTGCCGGCGTTGGCCTTCGCGAGTGTGTCCTTGCTCATGCTGTCCAGGTCGGTCATGAGTTCGTCGTAGCGGGCGTTCGATGCACGGTACAGCAGTTCGGTCATCAACAGCCGGTTCTTGGCGTTCGGCGCCACCTCGCTGTGCCAGAGGTCCTCGTAGACGGACAGCGTCTCCGCGTCGATGTCCCACGACGAGTGAGTCAGGGCGTAGTCGACGGTGATCGCCGCGGCCCGGCCGGATCGCATACACTTCCCGATGCCTTCGCCCCAAAGCGGGTCGATCGACGGAACCGTGTCGCCGATGGCCAGAAACCGGTCCGTGTGGACACGATCGGGGAGCTGGATGTGACCCGAGCCCCGGTGCTGTTTGCCCTCCATCCGTTCGGCGTCCCGAAGTCTGGGGTCGCGATCGATCCAGTCGTTGAGGTAGCCGTCGATCGTCTTGCTCTCGGTCGCGCGGGAGCTGTGGACCTCGTTCTGGATGTAACAGAGACCGACCTTCGCGGTGTCGTCACCGGTGTGGAAGATCCACGCGTAGCCGCCCGGCGCGGTGCCGTGGTCGAGTCTGAGCATCATCGTATCGCGCAGATCCGCGTATCCATCCACGGCTGGCTCGACGCCGTCCATCTCGTACTCGACGCCGATGGCCTGCCGCTCGCGCTCGAGGTTGCAGACGTCGAGTTGCTTCGCGAGGGGCGCGGCCGGTCCCGTGGCGTCGATGACGATATCGGCGTAGACTTCCTCGTCACCGTCGTATCGAACGCCGACGACCTCGCCGTTGTCGATGATGGGGGCGTTCACGCGAGCGTCGAACCGATACGCTGCGCCCTTCTCGCGGCTGTCGTCGACGAGCCACTGCTTGAAGTCGGCGAACTCGAGGACCGCCCCGCTCTGTTCGCGGCGCATGAAGTTGTTGGGCGATTCGAGGACGACCGCGTCGGTGAAGTTCATCACCACCTCGTTCGGGACGCCGAATCCCGCCATGGTCGATGGAAACGTCCCGGCGGTGGACTTGTTGCTCTGGGCGGGAAACTCGGCTTCCGACTCCGTCTCCAGCACGAGGACGTCGTAGTCCCTGGCGGCCACGTCACGGGCACACTGCCCGCCCGCTGGGCCGGCCCCCGCGATCACGACGTCGTAGGTCTCGGACATGGCGAGCTCCCTCTCGGGTGAATATCTGGCCCGTGGGCATCTTTACTGGTTCGATTCCAGGAACGTCCGTTGGGACAGCAACCACCCGTGAGGGTGGCGGATGTTAAAGCGGCGACACTCCTATCGCACGTATGCCCATCCGCCCGTCGTTCCCGGAACGGCTGCTGCTCTACCGGCTCAACCGTGGCCCGGCACCGATCGTCGACCTGTTCGCCGGGGCCGGTTTTCGGGCCGTCGCGCTCGCGATTGACATGGGCGTCTTCGAGGCGCTCGACGCCGGCCACGGATCGCCCACCGCCGTCGCCGACGCTGTCGACGCCGATACCGACGGCATCAACCACCTGCTGGACCTGCTCGCGCCGCTGGGCTACGTCGAGCGACGGTCTCAGGGCTACGCACCGTCGGCGATGACCAGGAGCTGGCTGCTCGGCGATGACCCCAATCTGGCGCCCTGGTTCACGTACTGGCAGGAGGTGGTCTTTCCCTACTGGGACGAGCACCTGGAAGCGAGTATCCGGGCGGGCGAACCGCCGGTGACCGCTTACGAATACGCGGACGAACACGATCTCTGGGAAGTCACTCAACGGGGCTTCAGGGCCGTCGCCACGCTGCTCGCGGACGACGTCTTCGACGCGATCTCGCTCCCGGGCGGCGAGGCACAGCTGCTCGACGTCGGCGGCGGGCACGGCTACTACACGATCGAGGCCTGTACCCGGCAACCCGAGCTTCGCGCGACGATCCTCGATTCGCCGGGCGCACTGGAACTGGCTCGTGACGAGATCGCGACCGCGGGCCTCGCCGACCGCATCGACTGTCGAGGCGGCGACGCGCTCGAATCAGAACTCGGGTCGGACCTCGACCTGGTGTTCTGCTTCAACGTCGTCCACGGCTTCGACCCGGAGACCAACCGCGAGCTCTTCGGGCGGATCGGCGACGCCCTGGCGCCCGGCGGTCGCCTCGTGCTCCTCGACCAGTTCGCGAGCGAGTCACGGTTGACGATCCCCCGCATCGGCCTCGCGTTCACCGGCTTCGTCTACAATACCGCCCTTGGCGCGACAGTTTACGAGGCGGCATCACTCCGGGAGTGGCTCCACGATGCCGGGTTCACCGGCCTCGAGTCGACGAAGTTCCGGAGCGTCCCCGGGACGGGGCTGATCGAGGCACGACGGCCGGAGTGACAACGCTTATCGCGATCCGTCGGACACCCGAGATATGGGACACACTGCCATCGGCATCGGCCTCGGCGGCTTCGAGGCCGGGTTACCGGAGCCCGCGGCCTTATTCCGATACGTCGAGCGTGCCGACGAACTCGGCATCGACTCCGTCTGGATGCCGGACCACGTGATCAGCGAGAGCCCCGAACTCGAGCCGGCGGTCTCGATGTCGGTTATCGCCGCCCGCACCGAGGATATCAAGATGGGCCCGAGCGTGATGACGCTCCCCGCCCGCAACCCCATCGAGGTCGCGAACACCTACGCCAACCTCGACTACCTCACCGGTGGCCGCGGCCGGGTCATCATGGCGGTCGGCCTCGGCAACGAACCACGGCTCACCGAGGTTATGGGCATCCCCGCCGAGGAGCGCGCCGACCGACTGCGGGAGGCCATCGAGCTGATCAGGCTGCTGTGGACCGAGGACGACGTCGAGTACCACGGGGAGTACTACCGGGTCGAGGGCGCCTCGGTCAACCCGAAGCCCGCCGAACCACTCGACATCTGGATCGGCGGCAACAGCAACGCGGCGCTGCGTCGCGTCGCCGAGTACGGCGACGGCTGGTTCCCCGCCTCGCTCCCACCGGAGCGCTTCGAGGCGGGTCTGGAGCGACTCATGGAACACTGCGAGGCGGTCGGCCGACAGGTCGAACGTGACGAGGCGGGCATCATCCTCCGCACCCACGTCGACCCCGACCCAGCTCGTGCCCGCGAGGTGCGTGACGACTTTCTCGACGGCTGGGACCGCGACGTCGCGGTCGACGCGTTCGAGGCCTACTCCGCGATCGGGACGGCCGACGACGTCGTCGAGACGATCCAGGACTACCTCGATCACGGGTGTACGAAGTTCGTGCTGAAGCCGATCTGCCACCCCGACGACCGGATCGAACAGGTCGAGCGGTACGCGGGCTCCGTCCTCCCCGCCTTCGAGTGAACGGCCGGCAACGGACAGCTATTTCCGGTGGTCGGTTCGACCCCCTGGCACTGACGAAATGAGTGTTGCAGCGACGCTGAAGGGTGAAGTCCAGGCCCTGCTCGGCCAGGGGCGTGGAAAGCTCCTCGCGCCCATCGCGCTTGGCTGGGGGCTACTGCTGGGTACGCGAGTCATCTTCCCCGTCGTTCTCCCCTACCTCCGGACGGACTACGGACTGACGCTATCGACGGCGGGGCTCCTCGTGACGATCCTCTGGCTGGGATCGGCCGTCGGCCAACTCCCGAGCGGGATTCTCGCCGACAGGTACAGCGAGCGGACGGTCATGACCGCGGCGCCGCTGTTCACCGTCGTCGGACTCGCTCTCGTTGTGACGTCGGTGACGCCGCTGGTCCTCTTCGTGGGGACCGCGATCGTCGGGATGGGGCTGTCCCTGTACCCGATCGCCCGGATCACACTGCTGTCGAAGATCTATCCGGACCGCATCGGCAGCGCCCTCGGCGTGACGATGGCCACGGGCGACCTCGGTCAGTCGATCCTGCCGCCGATCGCCGGTGCCCTCGCCGTCGGCATCGCCTGGCAAGTCGGCCTCGGGTTCGTCATTCCGTTCCTCCTGGTCGCCACGGTGGGCATCTGGTTTCTGCTCCCCCGGGGCAACGACGGTGAGAGCGCCGTCGACCAGTTCTCCCGGGAGAATCTCTCCTATCTCGCGGTCGTGTTGCGCCAGCCGACCATGCTGTTCATGGCGTTGGTGCTCTTCCTGTTCATCTTCATCTGGCAGTCCTTCTCGGCCTTCTTCCCGACGTACCTCGTCGAGGTGAAAGGCATCTCGTCCACGGCAGCGAGCGCGCTCTTCGGGCTGTTCTTCCTCTTCGGCGTCGTCATCAAGCCGCTCGCCGGGGCGGCCTACGACCGGATCGGGATGCGCCGGTCGTTGATCGCCGTCCTCGTCGGGCCGGTGATCGGCCTCTTCGCCCTCCCCAGCGTCGAGGGCCTGCCGTTACTCGCCCTCGTGACCGCACTCGTGAGTTCGATGCTCGGGGCCGGGGCGATCACCCAGTCGTTCCTCTCCGATGCGATCCCCGCAGACATGCGCGGGACCGGCCTCGGTGCTGTCCGAACCACGGCCGCGACGACCGGAGCCATCGGCCCGGTCGTCTTCGGGGTCATGGCCGACAGCGGCTACTTCGACGAGGGGTATTTGGTCCTCTCGGGCATCATGATCGCCGTCATCATCTTGACGATACGGATGCCCGCAGACTCACCGGAGGAGCACGTCTGAATATCAATTGTGGCCGCGGTCGTGCGGGTTGCGCGCGGTGCCGTACTGTTCGGCGTGATCCGTGTAGTCGATGAACCGCGGGGCCTCTGGGTCGAATGGCCGCTCGAGGCTTTCGAGGGCCTTCTTCTTGTCCCAGCCCTGGAGCTTCCCGACCGCCGAGCGGTCCTCGAGGTCGTGGTACTCGAGATACGGTTCGGTCTGCTTCCACGCCTCGAGCCCGGTCTCCGTCCGGACGATGACGCTCGAGAACTCGTCCGAGGAGCCCACGGAGCCGACAGTGAGGTCTGCACAGAAGCCCGTGAAGTCCGCACACTCGTCACAGCCCTTGAGGGCTGCATCGTGGAAGTGCTCGATATCTTCGCTAAGTATCCGCTCGCCGTCTCGGTCGTCGACCATGAGCTTCCCGTGGAGGACGTCCATCTTCCCCACGTCGTCGATGTCGATGTCCCGTTGCTCGACGAGTTCCTCGCCGATCAGTTGCTTGTAGTTGAAGTTCTTCGTGCACATCAGCGCGATCGTGTAGTCGATCGCGCGGACGCCAGCCTCCTGGGATCCGTACTCCCAGTCGAAGTCCTGGGCGGCACGGATGCCCTCGACCTCGCACGGCGTGCCGACGAGGGCGAGCGACGCGTCCTCGACGGGCCCGTCGAGTTTGTCCGCCCACCGGTCGAGGTCGAGGTTGCCGAGCGCCATCGTCTGGTTGTAGAAGCTCCCGGCGTTCTCGACCAGCTCCTCGGGCGTGGTGGCGAGGAAGGACTCGGCCTTCCAGGGCTCCTCGTCGCTCTCGGTGGCGATCAGCGCGCCGTCGATCTCGCCCTCCTCGAGCAGCGTCGCGAGGATACCGGTGACGACGCCGCCGTCCTGGGCGCCGTCGGTCCAGTCGTCCTCGACCTTCGCGGAGAACTCCGTGATCGGGTCGCCGGCGCCCTTG
>CAYUFG010000136.1:0-5711 GCA_964443815.1 uncultured Halobacteriales archaeon
GGATCGGAGAGTGCCGGATCGCGACTGGCGGGCGTCAGCGACTTCAGCGAGAACTCCGACGTCCCGCAGAACCGTTGGGCGAGCAACGAGAGCGCTCGGGTTCGGCGGACGTCGGCCACGTTGTGGGCGACCAGCGATTCGAGATCGCCGGACTCGAACGCAGCGACGGCCTCGACGCTGTCGTCGAAGGGGTCCGCCGCGGAGAGGTCGCCGCCGACAAGTACGTCATAGGCGCCGACAAGGTCGTTCCGGGGCTCGCCGTCGACCGTCGTGTCGAACCGCTTCGTGACGAGCGGCATGAGGTCCGCGAAGGGGATGCCGTCGAACGGCCACGCCAGCGACCGGCGGGCGTACCGCGTCCGGAGAAAGGGGAGGTCGAAACCGCCAGTGTACCGTTCGCCGTTGTACGCGACCAGGAGGTACTCCTCGGGGGCTACACGCCGTTCGAGAAAGGTCCCCACCGCCTCGAGGAGAGCGACTTCCCCAGTGTGGAGACTCAGGTCGATCGTCGTGTCGAGCCGGTCGCCGATGCGGGATTCCACTCGAGCACAGTCGAGCGCGCCCGGCCTGTCGTCGACGAATGCACGACACCCCAGGGGGAGTCCGAACCCCACGGCCGTGACGCGATCGTCGGCCCCAAGGCCCGTCGTCTCGATGTCGAGGGCCACGTGCGTCAGTCTCGTTCCCATGGCGCAGAGCCCTCCGGCATCGGTGGCGAGTCGTGGACGGCGACGACATCGTCGGCAAACTCGTCGATCGACTGTGGAAGCGGGACCGCCTCGGTGGGCCCGATCGGTTCGAACTCGACGAAGCAAAGCGAGTGCGAAACGGAGGCACCGCTGATCTTCCAAAAGTGTGGCCCGGTCTCGTCCCACTCACGGTCAATCTCGAGGACGTCACCGATCTCGAACTCGATCGGCTCGTCGACGTGCTCACCGACGATCTCCGCTTGGCGGCCATCGACACCGGGGACCGGATCGGCCAGACTCTCGGCCAGGATGTGCCACTCGTCGACGAGCTGTTTCTGTGCCACGGACTCCCGGACCTCGCCGGCGAGTTCGAGGTCGTAGGCCGGCCGTGGCATGATCGGCGACCGACGAAAGAGCGGCGTGAGCCACGCGTGGTAGCGGTCCAGGATCCGGACCGAGCCCTTCCGGGTGTCGAAGGTATCGCCGACCTCGAAGAGGAAGCTGTCCGCGACGTGGGCTACCCCCGCGTTGACCCGCTCGTCCACCCTGTCGCCCTCATCGACGGCACCAGGTAGGTCGGACCACCCAGCAAACTCACACGAGTACTCGTAATCCACGAACGGTGTCTCGAGGAAGTGGTTGGGCGACTCGAACCGTTCGGTCAGCCGCTCCAGCGCCACCGTCTCGGAGAGCGTCACTTCCCGGGCGTCGGGGTCTGCCTCGAACGACTCGAGCGTCTTCGTCGCGGACGCCGGTGCGTCCGTCGGCGGCTCGTCCCACTCGTCGACGGGTGAGTGAAACGAGAACTCGCCGACGTAGACACAGTAGTACTCGCGCCCATCGATCTCGTGGCGTCGCACCGCGTCCGCACAGCCAGCGTCGACGTACGTCCCCAGAATCGACCGCTTCAGCCCGTACAGGGCCTTTTTGCGGAGGCTTCGACGGCGTGCCTCGGCCTTGGACCCTCGTTCATACGCCTCACTCGCGGATTCGGCGTACCGTTTCGCAGCCACGTTCAGATGGTACAACGCCTCCAACTGCTCGTTCGAGCAGCGCGCACAGTGCGATCTGTCGTGGTCATCCCGTGCCCCCACCATCACGCATCACCGCCCGATCCGAGCGCCGGAGTGCCGGCCGAGAGGCGTTCGATCGCCGCTACTACCGGACTCCCACGATGTCCCGATGGTTTGCCGGTGCATGACAGGTACCGGTGGCAGCGGTACCACCCTAATCGTCGGGGCGTGGCGTCCGAAACTGCCAATATCGGCACCACGGGCTTGCCGTTTTCAAGGACCGCGTGGGAACAACGCGGCCGAGCCTGTTGGACCGGTAGGTCGGCTACTGATCCGGACCGACTTTGGCCCCCGGCCCCCTCGCGGCCCGTGTGGAAATCGTCACGGACCGAACCAGCAATCCCTTCGGGCTGTCGCCGCCGTGTGCGGCGTTCGTTCCGGGATACGGCGACGCCAACGCCGACTTCCACGTGATCGGCGATCATCCCGGCATCCACGGCGGCCGCGAGTCCGGCATGCCCTTCACCGGTCGGTCGTGGTCCGCGCAGTTCTTCGGCGCCCTTGCGGACGGAGGCCTCGTCAAGGGCGACCCCGCCGATCCGTCGACGCTGGACGTCCGCGGAACGTACTTCTCGTACCTGCACCTGTGTGTCCCGGACTGCGGCGAACCGGACGAGGCGTCCTACGCCGCCCTCGAGCCGTTCTTCGACGCCGAGCTCCGCGCGATCACCGCCGACGTCCTCCTCCCGGTTGGCCGTCGGGCCACGCGGCACGTCCTCGCGGAGTTCACCGCCCAGGCCGCTCGGTTCGAGGGAGTCGACGACCTCCACGCCACCGAGATCCGCGGATCGGGCTGGTTGGTTCTCCCGATCAGGGAGCCGATGGAGTGGACCGGCGACGACGTCGATCGGTTAGTCGCGGAACTCCGTCGGATCAAAGCGAGCGACTACCACCAGATCGCCGACCTCGGGCGCTTTCTCCCGGACGACGATCCGTACTACGTCAGATGAGACGTCGACCCTAGAGACGGACCGAACACACTCCCGGACAGCCCAGCCGATCGACGTCGTCCCTCAGCCAGCTATCGATTCACGCACCCGTGCAATGGCCTTCTTGGCCCGGTCCGTCTCGAGACGCTCCGTGATCGTCCGAACCGGATCATACCGGCGTGCCGCCACGACGCTCGCTATCGCGAGAACCACGCCGGCAAGAGCGTCAGTTCCCCAGTGGATCCCCAGGTAGAGCGTCCCGACGACGATGGATGCGGCGATCGCGGTCGACAGGTAGAACCACGCCGGATAGGGCCGTCGGGTGTGATACGCGAGCAGAACGACCGTCGTCGACAGCGAGGTGTGCAGCGAGGGGAAAACGTTGGTGTTGATGTTCATCTGGGTCGTTAGCAGCTGAGACTCGGGCCACGATGTGTACAGCAGGGACTCGACGGCCCCTGGCAGAAGGTTGCGCGGGCCATAGGCGACGAACAGGACGTAGAGCACCAGCCCGAATGCATAGTTGTACGTGTACGCCAGCGCCAACAGCCGAAACGGTTCGCGGTCCGACAGTGCCAGGTAGGCCACCAGCGGGAAGACCAGCAGGAAGACGTAGCCGTAGATGTACTGGAAGGAGAAGAACGTCGTCAGCGGCGGTGAGGAAAACGATTGGATCCACGGCACGAGGTCCCCTTCGAGCGAGTATATCGCGACGGTGAGCTCGATACCGATGGTCCAGGAGAGGTCCCTGACTGCCGATCTCGCCTGGCTATTCACCAAGAGAACGCCCCCCAGGAGTGCGAGATACGGGACCGCGTCCCGCAACCGGGCACGACGCTGACGGACCGTCGTCCGCACACGCTCGGGGCCGACGATCACGAGGAGGCCGACGGCCGATAGCCCGATCGTCACCAGGACGACCGACTCCAGAACCCCCGCGAACGTCATGGGCCAACGAGTGAGCCGTCGTGGTAGTCGTAGCCCATCTCCACGAAGAGGTCACGGACACGTGAACGGTCGGGCGTTCCGGTCCCGAGCTGCCCGACGAACGGCGTGGTCGGGTCACCCTCGTCCCAGGCCAGCTCCACGGGTGTCCAGGCGTCGTCAGGGAGGGGGCTCGATACCGGTGTGGCGTAGCCGGACATGATCGTGTCCGTCACGTACTCCTTGTCGACGAGTCGGCCTATCGCGCGTCTGAAGTGGGGATTCGTGAGGTGCTCCCGGCGGACGTTGATGCCGACGTGGTACAGCACCGGCTGCCGATCGACGGAGAGTGACAGCCGCTCGGCCCCGCCGATCTGTGGCACGACGTCCGCGTCGGTGAGGTTCATCGTGCCGTCGATGGTCCCATCTCTCGTGAGTTCGACCGCGGTCGGGGCCGATGGTGCCACTTGGAGGCGGAGTCGCTGGTAGGCGAGGCCTTCACCGTCGGGACCCCGATCGACCCCGCTCGGGAACGGGGGCCGTCCGGTCCGCTCGAGCACGAGGGCCGTCTCCGGTTCCCGCCGGGTCAGCGCGAGCGGCCCGCTGCCGATCGGCTCGGGGTTGTCCCAGACGATCGCCTCGGTGATCGGATGGGACCGGCTGGCACCGACCGCGTCCAATACGGCCGCCTTCGGTTCCCAGACGTGTCTCGGGAGGACCGGCACCGTCAGTGCCCGTGTCGCGACGGGCGCTGCGGCGTCGTCGAAGGAAATCCGGAGGGTGCGCGCGTCGAGTGCGTCGACATCGTCGACCAGGCTAACCCTGCCAAAGAGGTGGGGTGCGGGGATCTCTCCGTCGGCCGCGCCGAGGCTCGTATCCGCGACGAAGGCGTAGGTGAAGGCGACGTCGTCCGCGGTCAGCCGGGTGCCGTCGTGCCACTCCAGGTCCGGTCGCAACGTCACTTCACACACCAACCCATCGGTGTCGGGCCAGCGCCAGTCGCTCGCCAGCCACGGCTGGACGTCGCCGTCGATGCGCCGCCCGAGGGGTTCGTACAGCAACCCCGTGATGGTTCCACGTTCGCGGAACCTGACCGCCAGTGGGTTGAGATTCCGCGTGATACGGTCGTCCGTGACGGCGATAGCGAGTTCGTCCGCCCGGCCCTCGCCGAGGAATCTCACCCCGAGGTAGCGAAGCGGCGAGTCGATCGGGAAGTCGTTCCACCCCACGAAGCGGTCGTCTCTCGCGGTCGCGATATCGTCGGGGGAGGCCACGGGAACGAAGGGTTGTTTCTCGGCGATCTGGGTGAGGAGATCGGCCACGAGGAGCCGACGGCGATCGCCGCGGTGGCGCGCCTGTTCCTCGAGCAGTTCGTCGACCGTCAAATCAGCGAATCCAAAGGGGTTGTACCACCCGTTCCGCTCCAAGTACAGCGAATGCAACAACGGTCGCAGGACATCGGGGTCCGATCCGAGCGGGAGTCGATCGACGTAGAGGTCGAACTCCTCCGTGACGAGGATGTCCCGTCGCAACTCCTCGGTCGACTTCGGGACGACCGTCGTCGCGATCCCGGCCGCCTCGAGGTTCCCGGCGAGGTGCTGTGCGATACGCATCGCCCGCTCGTCGGCATCCGCGGGGACTGTCTTGATCGTCAGCGACACCTGTTGGAAATCCGCGCCGCCCAGGGCGTCCACGAGGCCGTCGACCGACGTGCCCGCAGCGCCGATGCTGAGCGCCACACCCCCGATCAACAGCTCGCGTCGGGTCGGGCTCGGTATACGGTCGCGAACACGGGCTGGCATGCGCTCTGGTCCGTTCGACTTCACGGGTGGGTGCAATAATCCTGGTGATCCAAGTGACACTGTTTTACACCGGCAAATTCTTCCGTAGATTCGCCAAGGGACAACTACCTACTCCGTAGCGCCGTCGGCCTCGGCCACCGCCCCACCCTCGAGCCGGCGTTCGGCCTCGTCTCGATCCTCTGGATAGCCAACGTCGATCCGCCAACCGTCCATCCGGATGGCGTCGATGGTCCGGCCGGACTGGATCAGCAGGTCGATCGCGTCGCTGATCTCGTACTCGCCGCGGTTCGACGG
>CAYUFG010000137.1:0-5704 GCA_964443815.1 uncultured Halobacteriales archaeon
GTCGTCTCCAAGATCGCGAAGGAGCAGGGCGCGATCGTCGTCGGGATGGTCTCGACCCCGTTCAACGTGGAGCGGGCCCGGACGGTCAAGGCGGAGGAGGGCCTCGAACGGCTCCGCGAGGAGGCCGACTCCATCATCGTGCTCGACAACAACCGCCTGCTCGACTACGTCCCCAACCTGCCGATCGGGAAGGCGTTCTCGGTGATGGACCAGATCATCGCCGAGACGGTCAAGGGCATCTCCGAGACCATCACCCAGCCCTCGCTGATCAACCTGGACTACGCGGACATGACCTCGATCATGAATCAGGGCGGCGTCGCGGTGATGCTCGTCGGGGAGACCCAGGACAAGAACAAGACAGAAGAGGTCGTCAAGGACGCGATGAACCACCCACTGCTCGACGTCGACTACCGCGGGGCGTCCGGCGGGCTCGTCCACATCACGGGCGGTCCGGACCTCACGCTCGACGAGGCCGAGGGCATTGCGTCGAATATCACCGACCGCCTCGAGGCGAACGCGAACGTCATCTGGGGCGCCCGGATTCAGGAGGAGTACAAGGGCAAGGTTCGCGTCATGGCGATCATGACCGGTGTCCAGAGCGCCCAGGTGCTCGGCCCGACGACCCAGAAGCAGGCGAACAAGTCCCGCGAGGCCATCCAGGGCGTCGACGAATCGTCGTTCGATGCCGCGAATAACGCCGGTGGCTCCCCCGACTACGGCCACACCGACGGCGGCCGTGCAGACGTTGAGAAGAACAACGGTCTCGACGTCATCCGGACGGGCTGACGCCAACCCACTCGTCTTTCGGGAATCGTATCCTACTTTTCGATCGCGACGTAACGGATACCATGGCCGACTGCGACGCCGCCCGCGGCCCCGGCGGCGTGCTACCGAAGACGGCAGCCGTCTGGCGTGTGTCCCTTGTCGGAGTCGCGGTCAAGTACCTCATAGTGGGATCCGTTCTGGCCCACGCCGGTCATGAGGCGGGCCACGATGGGGGTGGGTCGATCCTCGTACCGGGAAGCATCCTTCTGGGGAGTCTGATCCTTATTGGCGCGGGCGCGTACCTCGACCACACCGGCAACGCTGACGGCCGACTCGCCAGGCTAACCGTCCTTCTGGGCATCGGTGGCGTCCTCGTAGGTACCTTGGCAGCGGTCTAGAGCGCGGCGCGCATCCGACAGGCCCGACACACCTCCTGGGCGGTGGTAGCGCCACAGCGATCGCACTCACCGAGCTCAGGCGAATCCTCGCCTCGATACTGCGTTGCGGCGAGGCCAGCGAGTTTTTCGTAGCCGGCGACCACGGAGTGCCGGGTGCCGGGATGAGCCTCCTCGAGGCCCAGGAGAAGATCACGGATCTCGCCCCGATAGGCGTCCGACGCGTGGGGGCACTCGGTAATATGGGCCGGGAGGTCGCGGGTCCGCGCGTAAAGGGCGACCTCCTTCTCGGGGACGTCCCGAAGGGGCTTCGCCCGCGGTACGAAGTCCGTGCCAACATTGCGGGTTGGCGTCGACTCGGCACCGGGGAACGGCCCGAGGCTGGCGTCGAAGTTCCGCGCCATCTGGGCGACGTCGCCCTCGAGGACGTTCATGAGCGCGGTCTGGGCGACGTCGTCGAGGTTGTGCCCAGTGAGAAGCTTGTCTGCGTCGAGGTCCACAGCGTAAGTAGACAGTGCATCCCGACGGAACACTCCGCAGTAGGCACAGGCACCCATGTCGAGGGGGTCGTCCTCGACGACCTCGTCCATCCGGACGCCGTACTCCTCGTCGTACGTGACGACCTCGTGTGGCATCCCCAGCTCCGCCACCAGCTCGCGACAGGCATCCAGAGACTCGTCGCGATAGCCGTCGATTCCCTCGTGGATCGAGAGCCCGACCAGGTCCACCCGGGGGTCCTCGGCGAACGTCTCGTGGAGAATGGTCGCGAGCACCACGCTATCCTTGCCGCCGGACAGTCCGATTACCCAGGTCTCGGGGTCCTGTGGTGTGGCGGATTGGGAGAGCAAACTGTCCTCGCGGACCCGACGTCGGACGCGCTTCTCGACGGATCGAACGAGGTGGTCGCCACAGAAGTGAACCCCGGAGTAGGCCGCGTGGTAGATGGCGTCGGTGCCGCAGGCGTCACACTCCATTACTTCGCTGAAGCGTCCCGCCGCGGTTGACCGTTACGCTCCGGAAATGGTATCCGGTGTGCGCCACCTTCTGGCAGATAATGACACTCGACCGCGAGGCGGCCGTCGACCGGCTCGAACGTTTGGTGGACACGGTCGAGTCGGACTCGATGCCGGTGCCGATACGCGAGATCTGGGTGCTCGGCGACCTCGCACTCGGGCTCGACCCCGTCGAACGGCTGGACGTCTACATCACGAAAGACCTCCTGTTCGGGCGCGACACCGACGCAGCAGACCGGTTCGCCGCGTCGCACGGCGTAGAGGGGGTCGGTAAGACGGTCGACGCCGAATGGGCCGAAAGCTATCCCGAACACCTCCGGGCCAACGACAGCGGCCACGTTGCCCCGGAGCGGTGTCTCGCCGCGCACCTCATCGACGCTGGCGAGCCGATCCACCTCGAGGTCTGTAATTCGGGGTTCGAACGGAACGTCACACAGCGCCTCGAAGGCGCCCGGGCGCGAAATACCTACACGGAGGTACTCGATCCGCGGGGGGCGTGCGTCTGGGTCGACGGCCGTCGGTCCCAGGAAGCGTTGGAGAAGCTCCGATCGGGCGACTACGTCTTCCCGACGCTCGCGGGCGCACTCGAGATGCTGGGGCTCGATGAGGACGAGGCCGGAACGGCGGCGGATGCAGTAAGAAACTACCGCGAGCGGCAGGACGGAGTATCGGTCAGGGGCGATGTCTTGTAAACCCCCGATAGCACGGGCACGACGAAACCCGGCCGGCCACCTTACAATCGGTAATGTCTATCCACGCGGATGCCACGGACCTAATCGGTGAGACACCGCTCGTTCGACTCGGCGAGTTCGCCGACAACCTGGTCGGAAAACTCGAGTACTACAACCCCGCAAACTCGGTCAAGGACCGAATCGGCGTGGCGATGCTCGAGGCAGCGGAGCGCGCGGGCGCCGTGGACGACGACACCGTGCTGATCGAGCCCACGAGCGGCAACACAGGCATCGGCCTTGCCTTCGCGGCCGCGGCCAAGGGGTACGACTTGGTGATCGTCATGCCGGACTCGATGAGCGCGGAGCGGCGCACGCTGATGGCCGCTCTGGGCGCCGAGATCGTCCTGACGGATGGCGGGGACGGGATGGACGGGGCGATCAGGTTGGCGGAGGAGCTCGCCGACCGGATCCCGAACAGCGTGGTACCCCAGCAGTTCGAGAACGAGGCCAACCCCGCGATTCACCGACGGACGACTGGCCCCGAGATCTGGGACGCCACCGACGGGGAGGTCGACGCTGTCGTCGCCGGCGTCGGGACCGGCGGCACGATTACGGGCGTTTCGGAGTACCTGAAAGAGGAGCGCGGGGCGGAGGTCCACAGCGTCGCCGTCGAGCCGGCGGCCTCGGCCGTGCTCTCCGGTGACGACCCCGGGTCGCACTCCCTCCAGGGCATCGGCGCGGGGTTCGTCCCGAACGTCCTACGAGTGGACCTGCTCGACGATGTGATCACGGTCGATCGCGAGACAGCCGTCAGTCGCTCGCGAGAGCTAGCATCCAGGGAAGGAATTCTCGCCGGGATCTCGGCCGGTGCCGCCGTCGAGGCGGGGATCCAGGTGGCTACCACCCACCCAAAATCCTTAGTCGTCACCGTCGTGCCGGATCTGGGCGAACGGTACCTCTCGACGGACCTCTATCCACGGCCCGCAGCGACCCACGCGGCAGACGTCACGATCGGGGACCTGGCAGCGTCGGTGCGACCGGCCGAACCTCACGCGCCGGAGTAGGGGACGCGTCCGACTGTCACGTAGAACGGCACGCGCTCCTCCCGGCGGTACTCCCCGGCCCGCATCTGATCAACGACCTCACGGCCCATGGCCCGCCAGTCCTGCCGGAGGTCGGCGAACTCTCCGGGCGTCGTCGAGCCGGCGAGGATCGTCGCTCGATCATCGGCAATCGCCTCGCCGGTCGCCTTCCGGCGCGCAGCCTCGACGTCGCGTTCGGAGTAGGGGTCCTCGACGACGCGGACGTGATCGTATCGGCGGGTGGAGACGTCCTCGAGCCCCGCAGCCTCGAACAGATCCGTCACATCTCCAAGGGAGGCGTCTGTCATTACGCCGTCTAGGTACCGTTCGCGGGCCCGCCGCGCCAGTCGGGACTCCGCGTCGACGGTCGACTCGACGGTCACAGCGCTATTGTCCGGTTCCACGGCGGCCACGAGATCTGTCGACACACGGACGAACTCCGCGATCGCGTCCCTTGGCTCCGGCAGGTTCACCAACAGCGCCTGACAGACGACGAGGTCGACCAGTGCGTCCCGAAGGGGCAAGTGGGTCGCGTCGCCGAGTAGCCGCGGCGAGGGGACATCGGTCACCAACTCCCGGTCCGCGTCGAGGGCGAGTACAGTACCGTCAGTCTCCGAGCGGAGGACCGCGGTGAACTCGCCCGTCCCCGCGCCGACGTCAAGGACCCGGTCCCGGGAGTCGAGGCCGAGCGGAGCGAGTGCCTCACGTGAGTCCGCCCACATGCCGGCCCGCGTGGCGGCGAGGTATTCGGGACTGAATCGGCGCACGACGGTCGTTGTGGGGCTGCCAGTAAAAGCACCCCGTCCCCTACGGTTCGCGTCGGGTCCACGTTGCCGTCCCGAACCTCTCTGCCACGCGGTCCGCAGCATGGTCGAGCTCTTCGTCGGTCCACGTGCCGTGCTCGGCCCCGGCCCAGTCCCGAAACGACGCCTCCAGCGCCGATACCATGGCTTTGCGGTCGACGGCCGTCTGCTCGCTGACGGACGTAACGCGCTCCCGGAACCGCTCGGGGTCGAGATCCGCACTGAACACTTTACGGTGTCTGTCGACGCGGCGCTCGTAGGTGAGCGACCCGTGCTGGATAACGGCATCGCGTTTTCGGTACTGGGCGTTGCCGCTGAGCTTCCGGCCGTCGGCCGCGACGACGTCGTGAGCCGGATCGATCGCACGCAGGTAACAGGCCGGCTCGTGGATGGCGTCCGCTGGCTCGGCCGCGAAGCCCGCGTCGATGCCGACACGGTCAAGCGCGTCTAAGAGCGGTTCACACAGCATCTCGTACGTCTCCATGAGATCCCCTGGAAGGACCTCCGTGGGAGCGACCACCGAGTACGATATGTCGCCACGCCGATCGTGGTAGATGGCGCCACCGCCGGTCGGTCGTCTCACGACGTCAATCCCGACACGGTCGCAGAACTCCCAGTCGACGGTCCCGGGATCCTGATGGTACCCGAGTGAAAGGGTACTCGGCTCCCACGAATAGACCCGTAGCGTCCAGGGCCCTCCCTCGGCTGCGGTTGCGGCCGCGACGGCGTCGAGCGCCATCTGTGTGGGTCCGGACCGGACGTCCTCCTGGATCAACCGCCAGGGGCCCTCCGGTGCGGTCATGGCTCGGCCATAGCCCGTGTGGGTGTTTAGCTTGTGCGGTGCAGGGCGCGAAGCCCCCCTTTCTCGGCGAGCGCCGACGGCGCGAGCAGAGAGGGGAGACAGCGGCCGGCATCGTGTTCACTGCCGCTGTCGGACCGGGTCTTCCTCCCCCAGCGGTCGAAGGGGGGTGCGAT
>CAYUFG010000138.1:0-5679 GCA_964443815.1 uncultured Halobacteriales archaeon
TGATCTGCGTGCCCGTCGCGAGGAAGTCGTCCACGAGGTGCATCGTCGCCGGGTGGACGCCCGCGGTGGCGAAGCCGTGGTTGCGCGCGCGGCCGTACCGCAGTCGGAAGCCGCCGGCCTCGCTAGGGTGGGAGAGCACCGGCCGACCGGCGATGAGGTCCCTGAGATACTTCTTCGATGGATCGACCCGGGGCGGCCCGTCCTCGGCCACCGGGGAGTCCGTCGTCTCGCCCCCCTCGGCCTCGTCGTCGGCACTCTCGCCGTCCTCGGCCGTCGACCCGCCGTCGTAAGTCCCGTCGATGAGGTCCTGGAGCCAAGGCCAGTCGACAGCCTCGATATCACGGGTGTACCGCTGGATCTTGGGTGCCTTCAACGCGATGCCCTCCGCGAGAACGAGACACATGCCCCCGCGCGGGGCGTTCGAGTCGACCCGCTCGAGATCGCGGTGGCCCGACACCTCCTCGCCGCCGGTGGCCTCCCCGTCGAGCATGATCGGCATGTGCTCCGCGATGAACCGCGTCTCCGCCTCGCTCGGGGAGTACTGCAGACCGGTATCCTGATCGTAGAGTTCGACTTCCTCGGCGTAGCGGCCCACCTCGGCGTCGCGAGGTCGGTACTCGTCGACGTCGAGCAGCGCTCTGGCGTAGTCCGCGACCAGCACCGACAGCGCTTGGGCGGTGCCACCCGCGGAGCGGATCGGACCGGCGTAGTAGACGTTGACGAACTCCGTGCCGTCGTCGTTCGTCAGGAGTTCGACGCGGTCGATGCCCTCGATCGGCGCGGCGACGACCCCCTCAGTCAGGAGCGCGACGGCCGTCCGGACCGCGCCCTCGATCTTGCCGGCCCGGGAGTCGAAGTCACCGACGGTTCCGTCGACGAAGTCTTCGACGAGCGCCAGCGCGGCCTCCTCGCGGGTGCCCTCGGCCTCGAGTTCTCGAACGCGCTCGGCGACGCCGTGAATGCCGAGCAGGTTCTCCACCCGGTCGGCCATGTCGGTGGCAACGGGGATCTCGACGGTCGGTTCGGGGTCGCCGCCTCGTTCACGGGCCGTCTGTGCGACGTCCATCGCCGCGTCGAGTTCGCGTTCCAGGTGCTCGAAGTAGGTCGCGTCGTCGTCCCTCACGGCTGCCCTCCGTATCGGTCCGAACCCATGGTCCGACCGGGGCTCCCGTCCCGCCCGTGGCTATCTCGGACCAGGGAATAGCGCATGTCCGACGAGGATGACCGGCCGCTACTAAACCCTTGCCAGGCCGGAGCGGTAGTGGTCGACCGCTAGAGGGTATCGGTCCCGGACTGGTCCACACGGTGATGCCGATACCCCCACCGGTTAGGGAGGCAATTCCCTGGCAGTTCGGAATCCGTAGCCACAATAGGTTGATTTCCAGGTCGTGTTTCGTCTCCGGCGTTATGACCCGGCTCGACCACCTTACATCGGCAGCGAGTAGCGCGCGGCCTCGACCTTGTGGTAGGCGTCCCAGAGGGCTACCGTGTCGACGACGAAGTCGATCGGGTCGATAGGTCGGTCGGCCAACTCCCGGGCCGCCTCCATGTCCCCGCCGCGGGCGACAGTAACGTGGGGTGTGAAGTCCTCACCCTCGAGGCGATTGACGGGATCGAACCGCTTACAGAGCCGGTCGTGAAGCGCGTCGAGGCCGGGGCTCTCGACAGCGAGGTAGACGACAGGCGCCGAGCCGGTTGTGGGGATTTCGAATAGTTCGACACCGGAGATTCGGACTTCGAACGGGGCCGTCCCTGCGAGGGCGTCTCGGGCCTCGTGAACCAAGTGATCGGCGCGGCCGTCTCTGCCGTCGCCGAGGCGCTTGAGCAACAGCGTGTGTTCGCCCCGCGGCCGAGCCTCGGCCTCCGGGAGTTCGGCGGCGAGGTCGAGCGCCAGCCGGGCAACCGCCGAGGGAAGCGGGGCGTTCAGGCTGAACACGCTCCTGCTTGGTGGCGAGCGAGAAAAAGCGACGCGATCAGAGCCGGTCGACGAGCCACAGGACGATCAGGATCAACACGAGTAACGCCAGCAGTTCGGGGATCGGCCCGAGCAGAGCCGCGAGCGTCCCCACGAACTCCTGGACGACCTCAAGAACCAACAGAACGGCGACAAGGAGCAGGATCACCTTGAGCAGCGTCTCAACGTCCAGTTTGCCGCGCATAGAGCCCCATGGGACTGGCGCGGCCATAGCCTTTGGGGCAACAGGGGTTTAGTACCGTGGAGCAAACGGCCTGCCGAACATGGGTGGCGGCCGTCGTCGAGTGCTAGGCGCGATCGTTGTTTTCGTGCTGACCGCCGCGGTGGGTGCGGCGGGGGCTGCTGGCGGCGGCCTCGGCGCGGCCCAGCAGACCGTCGACGCGGACACCGTCTCGCTGCGAATCGGACTCGCGGCCGACGGCTCGGCAGACTGGCGGGTCACGTACCGGGTCGAACTCGATACGGCCAACGAGACCGCGGCGTTCGAGGAGCTCGCGAGCGATGTGGACACCGATCCGTCGCCGTACGTCGACCGGTTCACTTCGCGGATGCGGCGGGCGATGTGGACCGCGGAGAACGCGACCGGCCGGGACATGGCGATCGGGAACGTCTCCGTCGACGCCCGGACGGCGTCGTTGCCCCAGGGTACCTACGGCGTCGTAGTCTACCGGCTCGAGTGGACCGGATTCGCCGCAACCGCTGATAACGGTACGCTCATGGCGGGGGACGCCATCGACGAGTTCTTCCTGGACGACCGTACGTCGCTGACGGTGGCGTGGCCCGACGAGTACGGGCTGCTCTCCCACGAACCGACCGCAGCGACGGTCGAAAACGGGTCGGTCACGTGGCAGGGCCGCCGAGACTTCGGCCCCGGCGAGCCGCGGATCGTCGTCGCACCCGGGGCTGCCGGCGGTGAGACGCCCGGCGCCGGCGGGGTCGGAGTGTTTCCGATCCTGATCGCCCTCGCGCTGTTCTTCGCCGTGGGTGGCTGGCTCTACTACCGCCGGGAGGGCGGGGCTCCACCCACCGACGACGGGTCCGGGTCGGTCACCGGGGGCGCTGGCACTGCAGAGGGCGCCGGTGAAACTCCGCCCGACGAGCTGCTGAGCAACCAGGAGCGTGTCCTGCACCTCCTGGAGTCCAACGGGGGACGCCTCAAGCAACAGCAAGTGGCCGAAGAACTCGACTGGACCGACGCGAAAACCAGCCAGGTCGTGAGCGACCTCCGAGAGGCGGGAGACGTGGAGTCGTTCCGGCTGGGCAGGGAGAACGTCCTGACGCTACCGGACGTTTCGATCGAACCCGAGGGCGGCCCCGACTCGGAGGGGGACGAATGACGCAGCTGCCGATTCTATCCCGTGGTGCGGTAGTCTCCAAATCCGGCTTAATTCGGACGAATCCGGCGTGGCGGTCTTGCCACTATAAGATGACAGCCGACGGACGGGGATACATGACCAGACGAAGCGCCCTGTTCGGTACCGCGGCGCTGCTGGCCCTGCTCGTGGCTCTCGTCCCCCTGATCGGCGTCGCGGCGACGGGCCAGCCCGCAACCGCGGGCAACCAGTCGAACGCGTCGGTCGCCCCCGGCCAGCAACTCCAGGCCGTCGTGGACGTCGGCCAAGTCGAACTCGAAACCGAGGTCCAAGGCCGGGCCTTCGGCCTGGCCGTGGCCGGGGCGGACACGCCCACAGCGAAAGCCGCAGTTATCAAGGAACGGACCGACGCTCTGGATCGACGTGTCGGGGCGCTGGAGAACCGCTTCGAGGAGTTAGAGGCTGCCCACGCGAACGGGAGTCTGTCCGAGGGTGCCTACCGGGCCCGGGCAACTGGGCTCGCGGCCAGGCTGACTGGCGCCGCGCACCTGGCAAACGCTTCGGCCGAGGCGAGCGCCGGGCTGCCCGCCGACGTCCTCGCGGACACCGGCGTCGACATCGGGGCCATCGAGCAGCTCCGCCAGCGGGCGGCGGAGCTGGGCGGCCAGGAGGTGGCGCGGATCGCTCGCGGGGTCGCCGGTCCGGGCGTCGGAATACCGCCGGGCCGGCCCGCCGGAGTGGCCGCGCCGCCGATAACGCCGGGCGGTCCCCCTGACGGTGTTCCCGCCTCTGACAACCGGACCGCCGCCGGGCCGGGAACCGACCGGTCGGGCGGCTGACGAGCCGTTCTCGGAAGATATTAGTACGGGTCGCCGGATACCTGTGACCACGATGAGCCGGACTCGTCCGACGCAGGCTCGCCGTACCTCGAGCCGCGGGTCCGGCGCCGTTTTCCGATCCCGACGCCGGCGACCGGGCCGATAGGCCCGATCATCCCACTCCACACAGTTTCGTTCTCGATCACCGCCCACCCGTCGGGTTCTGGGGCGGTCACGACACAACCCGACACCCCCAACATGCCAGATGGAAACGGAACCGTCGCGCTCGCCTTCTCGGGCGGGCTCGACACGACGGTCTGTGTGCCGCTGCTCGAGGAGGAATACGGCTACGACGACGTCATCGGCGTGACCGTCGACGTCGGCCAGCCGCCCGCCGAGTTCGACGAGGCCGAGGAAACCGCGTCTGCGCTCGACGTCGACCACCACGTCGTCGACGCCAAGGAGACGTTCGCGGACCTGTGTCTCCGGTCGGTCAAGGCCAACGCCACCTACCAGGGGTACCCGCTAGGAACGGCGCTTGCCCGGCCGGTGATCGCGACGGCCATCCTCGACGTCGCCCAGGCGGAGGGATGTACCGCGGTCGCCCACGGGTGCACTGGCAAGGGCAACGACCAGCTCAGGTTCGAAGCCGTCTGGCGAGACTCCGACCTCGAGGTCGTCGCGCCGGTTCGCGAACTCGGCCTGACCCGCGAGTGGGAACAGGAGTACGCCGCCGAACGGGGGCTGCCGGTCGAGGGCGGGAAGGCGGGCCGCTACAGCATCGACGCCAACCTCTGGAGCCGCTCGATCGAGGGCTCCGAGCTTGAAGACCCCGCGACGGTCCCCGAGGACGACATCTACGAGTGGACCGAGGACCCATCCGGACAGGATCCCGAACTCATCGAGATCCGGTGGCGCGGCGGCGAGCCTGTCGCCATCGGTGGCGAGACCATGGAGCCCGTCGAATTGATCGAGACCGTCAACCAGCGCGCGGGCTCCCACGGCGTCGGCCGGACGGACATGATGGAGGACCGCATGCTCGGGCTCAAAGTGAGGGAAAACTACGAGCATCCCGCGGCGACCGTCCTATTGACGGCCCACGAGGCACTCGAGCAACTGGTGCTGACCCAGGAGGAGCGCCAGTTCAAACAGCAGGTCGACCAGCAGTGGGCGCTGAAGGGCTACCAGGGGCTGGTCGATGCACCGCTCGTAGACGCGCTCGAGGGGTTCGTCGATCGGACAAATTCCCGAGTGACCGGCAAGGTCACCGTCAAATTGGAGGGTGGGCACTGCCGGCCGGTCGCCCGCGAGAGCGACTACGCTGTCTACAGCGAGAGCGCCGCCTCGTTCGACGAGGAGGCGGTCTCGGGCGGCATCACCCAGCAGGACGCCACCGGCGTCGCAAAGTACCACGGCTTCCAGTCGCGACTGGCCAACGCAGCCATCGATGCAGCGTTGGAGGACCAGCCCGGTCACGAGTACGAGGACTAACATGACCGATGAGGACCGCGATGGCGTCGTCCGCCGCGACCGCTTCAGCGGCGGCCCCGCCCGGTCGTTCCTCTCCTCGCTG
>CAYUFG010000139.1:0-5676 GCA_964443815.1 uncultured Halobacteriales archaeon
GGGAGCGAACTCGGGATTCAGCCGGGGACTACCGGCAAACACCTTCGTGCAGTCGAATCGAAGGTGTTTGCGAAGTACGTTCGGTGAGACTGCGGTCTCGTTGAGGGGCGATGCCTCCACGGTGGGTGACCGTCTCGGTTCTCCAACCATTCTTGTGATTCCGGGCTGAAGGGGAACGTGATGAAGATCCGCCAGAACGTCCGCCACTGGGCGATGAAGCAGGCCCTCTCGGTCCCGATCCTTGGTGACGTCACCCACGACAAGCTCGTGGACCTGCACGTGTCCGTCTTCCTCGACTACGCCGACGAGGCACACCGCGAGGACCGCCGAGCCCACCTCGCGGACCTCTTCGACGCCACGGTCGACACGTACCTGGCGGCACTCGAGGCGGGCTACCCGGAGGCCGAGGCCCGCGAAATCACTCACGTCCAGGCAAACTTCGACTTCTACAACCACGGCTGGACGGAGATGATGGAGTTCCCGGCGGACGAACTCGAGGCCCACTACGAGCGGTACCGGGATTTCTTCCGGGCACACGGCATCACGATCGACGATCCGCTTGGCGAATTCCGGCCGCCGGACGGTCTGGCGTTCGCGCCGTCGACGCCAGAGAAGCTTGATGACCCCGACCATCCCCACGCCGAAGGGGGGTTCGCAGACGACGTCTACGTCGAGGGGCCGGATGGCGAGGTTCGAGTCGGCGGGGCCGACGCCGAGCCGGGGGACGTCTCGCCGACCGACGCGCCCGGCGTGGACGCTGAGGAGCAAGCCACAAAGCAGGACTGAGCCGCCGTCAGCCGCCCTCGCCGACCGTCGGCTCGGCCGGGCCCGCGTCGACGACGCCGGCGATCCGGTCGGCACACTCGAAGCCGGCTTCCACCCCGCCGTTCAGCGACCGCTCGGGGTACTGCGCCCGGCTCGCCATCCCAGCGTAGTATACCCCGTCTGCGACAGCCTCGGCCAGGTCGTACGGCACGACCAGGTCAAGGTATCCCTGCTCGTAGATGGGTGCTGTCCGGGGGTTTCGTGCGGTCTTCACCCACCGCACTGACTCGCGGTCGAAGCCCGGAAAGAGCGTCTCGATGCCGGACAGCCAGGTGTCCGCGACCGCCTCGTCGGGTAGGCCCCAGAGCTCGTCGTCCCTCGACTGGACGTACTTCACAGCGTACAGGAGGTGCTCGCCGCCGTACCGCTCGGGTGGGACGAATTCCGTGTGTTCGATCAGCGCGCCGAAAGGGACGTCCTCGGCGACGTTGAGCCAGTACGTCCCCGTCAGAGGCTCGTCCAACGCGATCACAGAGCAGACCGTTCCCTGGAATTCGATGAGACACTCGTAGCCGGTCAGGGCCTCGAGTACGGTCGGCATCGTCGCGAACACGACCGCATCGACCTCGTGACGTTGCGGGCCGCTGTCCGTCTCGACGGTCAGTCCGGTGACGCTGCCGTACTCGCTATCCAGGCCGGTCACCTCTGCCCCGGTGGTGACGACATCTCTGCCCACCCATTCGAGCAGGGCGTCGAGCAGCGTGCCGAATCCGCCATCGAGGTATCCGAGTATCTCGCCGCGGCGGATGTCCCGCTCGCCCCGGAAGCGCACCCGAGCCAGCAACCACGCAGCGCTGACCTCGCGCCAGCGGTCACCGAACTTCGCCTCGAGCAGCGGCCGGAAGAAGTGCTCGAGGACCCCGGGTGTCGTATGCTCGAGGATGAATTCCTCGATGGGTTCGTCGTCGAAGGCCGTGTAGTCGGCGTAGGTCCCCCGCGACGGCAGGACGCCGCGGACGTCGATCCCGAGGACGAGCATGCCCAGCCGGAACTTATCGAGGAGGCTCAGGTGCGGGTAGGCGAGAATCTGGCTCCAGGTATCCAGGGGGTGGACGACGCCGTCGACATAGTAGGCGTTTTTCCCGACCCGCCACTCGATTGCGTCGCCAAGGCCAACCTTCCTGGCGAGTTCGACGATCGTCCGCTCGGACTTTGAGAGGTGGTGGTAGAACTTCTCGACGGGGTCGCCCGCTGTCTCGTAAGTGGCTGCGAGACCGCCGACCTGGTCGCTCGCCTCGAACACGCGGACGTCGTAGCCGTGGTCCTGGAGACGGGAGGCGGCCGATAGACCCGCGATGCCGCCACCGACCACGCCGATCATACCGCCCGTTTACTGCTCCTTTGGTTAGGCTTTGTCCTTCCGCTCGTCGTTTTCGGGCTACTGTGGCTCGCTCGGATCGATAGGCGACAATTGTACCTTCTCCCATTCCCGATTCGATCGCGGTCCGTTCCCGCCGGACTGGGGGAAGGGTCCCCACCGGCTTCGAGTGATGGGATGGCGGCAGGAGCAGTCCCTACCCTGGACGCGGCTGTCACGGAAAACTACGGGACGCGAGGGCGGCGATCGACCACCCGGCTGTTGTGATCCACGTTTTTGGCGTGGGCCGAGGCGCGACGCAGCCGCGTCGAGGCCACAATACGGAAGGAGGGTGGTCGGCAGCTTTTTTGCGTGGCTGGGGAAACGCGGGGGTATGCTGACCGTCCGGGCGCCGGCCACCAGCGCCAACCTCGGCAGCGGGTTCGACGTCTTCGGCGTTGCCCTCTCGCGCCCGGCGGACGTCGTCCGCGTCGAGAAGGCCGACCGGACGACCATCGACGTGACCGGAGCGGGGGCCCAGTACATTCCCGAGGACCCGGACAAGAACACCGTCGGCGCCGTCGCCGAGGCGCTCGACGCCCCCGCCCACATCAAGATCGATAAGGGCGTCCGGCCGGCCTCGGGCCTTGGCTCCTCCGCGGCGAGCGCGGCGGCTGCGGCGGTTGCACTCAACGAACTGTACGATCGCGGCAAATCCCAGGAGGAACTCGTTCCGATCGCCGCCCGTGGCGAGGCGGTGGTCTCCGGGGACGCCCACGACGACAACGTGGCGCCGGCCATTCTCGGCGGATTCACCGTCGCGACCGACGACGGCGTCCGGACCATCGATGCCTCGATCCCGCTAGTCGCCTGCCTGCCGGACATCGTCGTGTCGACCCGTGACGCACGCCGTGTCGTCCCGGACGGGGCAAAAGTCTCACAGCTCGTCGAGACCGTGGGTAACGCCGCGACGCTGACCATCGGCATGCATCGTGACGACCCCGACCTCGTGGGTCAGGGAATGTACGATTCGGTCGTGACGCCCGCTCGCGCCGAATTGATCCACGGCTACGACGCCGTCCGCGAGGCAGCGACCGACGCCGGGGCGACCGGCGTGACGATCAGCGGCGCCGGCCCGGCCGTGCTCGCGGCCTGTCACGCCGGCGACCGCCGCCGGGTCGCCAGTGCTATGCTTGACGCCTTCGAGGCGGTCGACGTCGAGGCAAGCGCCTACACGACGCGGATCGGCGAAGGCGCCCGCGTCTACTAGTCCTCCCCGTCGCGATCCGGTGCTCGCCGGGCCTGATCGGTCGTGGCTTCCGGCGCGGTGGGTTCGTCGGAGATCACGCGGAATCCACCGGTCTCGGCTCGTCCGGTGAGTTCCCGCTGGGGGAACGGGATCTTGATCCCTTCCTCTTCGAAGGCGTCCTTGACGGCCTCGACGGCGCCGTTGGTGGCCTGCCACTTCCGTGGCGGCGTTGGCCGGTCGATCCAGAACCGCAGTTCGATGATCACCGCCGAGTCGCCGAACTCCTTCAGGATGCCCTGTGGTGGCGGTGCGGGTTCGATGGGCTGGACATCGTCGAGCGCCTCCAGTGCGACGTCCCGCGCGTGATCGGGGTCGGTTTCGTAGTCGACGCCGACGTCCAGCCGGATGCGGTAGTGTCCCTTCCGGCTGCGGTTGGTGATGGCCTGATTCGCCACGCTATCGTTCGGAATGATGAGGAACTCCCCGTCGAAGTTCTCCAGTCTGGTGTTGACGATGGTGATGTCGGTGACGATGCCCTCCTGGCCGCCGATGACGACCCAGTCGCCGATCGTGAACGGTCGGGAGAACATCAACACGAGCCCGGCGATGAGCGAGCCGAGCGTCTGGCGGGCGGCCAGACCGACCACGATGCCCAGAAAGCCCGCCCCTACGAGCAGGCCGGAGAGGTCGATGCCCCACAAGGTCAAGCCGGTTGCGACGGCCAGTGCGATGATGCTCAGCTGGCCGAGCCGCCGGACGATCTCCTGCTGGTGTTCCGTGATGCGGTCTACCTCGTCGCCGAAGCGGTCGACGGCGTCGCTGAGTATGTCGAGGGCGGCGTAGGCCAGCAACACGATCACGACGGTCATGGCGCCATCGACGATGAGTTGGCGGGACTCACCGACACCCTTGAGGATCGCGATGGCCCACTGCACGCGACCCCAGACGATGAGCAAGGAGAGTACGGCTATTCCGAGTAGCACCATCTGGAGAGTGCGGACGAGGATGACTGTCAACGACGCTGGGATGGCCTCGCCTGCCCGGATGAGGACCGACCAGGCCTCCCGATCGTCGATGGACTCGCGGAACTGCTGACTGAGCCACCGAACGATTCGGGGGGCGACGAGTGCGGCGACGACGAACGTCACAATGATCAGGGCGCCGCTAACCGCGAGGCGTCCCTCGGTCGTGGTGATTGACCTGAGGAACCGTTCGATTTGGGCCGTCACCGCCAACACGGCCTGCATACTCCCTTCCTGTGAGGCCGTTGCCTTGGATGTTGCCCCCCACGGGCACCAATTACAATCTGCCTATTAATATACGAAATTCGACACGAGGCGGGCACGCTACGGCACAATCCCGGTCAGGGGCGCGTTACCATACCTTCCGCGGAGTTATACCCCTGGGCCACGAATACTCAGCAATGAGTGAGGAATCAGGGCGCAAAGCCCTCAGGATGCCGGACGATAACCAGTTGTTCGGGGTCGTCACCGAACACAACGGCGGCAACCACGTTCGCGTTCGCTGCGAAGACGGTGTGAACCGCATGGGTCGGATCCCTGGCCGCATGAAGTACCGCGTTTGGATCGAGCAGGGCGACGTCGTCATCGTCGAGCCCTGGGACTGGCAGGACGAGAAGGCCAACATCGAGTGGCGTTACGACAACCAGGACGCCGATCAACTCCGCCAGGAAGGCCACATCGAGTAACGACCTTTTTGCACAGGGCGGCGGTACGGCGGCCATGGTCGACACGCCCCTGTTTCTCGCCGGACTCGCCGCCACCGTCGCGTTGCTCGCCTGCAGCGCCTTCTTCTCGAGTACGGAGACAGCCATGTTCTCCCTGTCCACGGAGTGGATCGAGTCCCAGGCCGACTCGAGTGAGGGCGCGGCGTCGCTCGCGGAGCTTCGGGCCGATCCTCATCGGTTGCTGGTCACGCTACTCGTCGGCAACAACGTTGTCAACATCGCCATCGCCAGTGTCATCACCGTGCTCCTCGGGAGCATCCTCCCGCCCGGCCCAGCTGTCGTCGTGACGACGGTGGTCGCTAGCGTGGCCGTCCTGCTGTTCGGCGAGATCGTTCCGAAGTCCTACGGCCTCGGCAATGCCAAACGGTGGGCCGTTCGGGTGGCGCCGGCGGTCAAGCTCGTGGAACTCGTCCTCTGGCCGGCGATCGTGTCCTTCGACTGGCTAACCAGGCGTGTGGCCGTCCGACTGGGTGCCGAGCTCGAGATCGAAAAGCCCTACATCCAGTGAACTACCCCCGCCTACTCGCCGCCTTCGGCGGCTCCTCGAGGCAGGGGCTT
>CAYUFG010000140.1:0-5533 GCA_964443815.1 uncultured Halobacteriales archaeon
AGGACTACCTTAGTCGACGAAGCCAAGCGCCGAGTCGATCCGGCCGAGTTCCGGCCCGGATGTCTCCTCGCCGACGACGTATCCGGACTCGTTGGCGACCAAGCCGGAGCCCACGAGCGGGCCGCCGTAGTTGACCGTCCCGATGTCGGCTGGGACCCCGAGGACGTTCTCGAGGTGGTCGAGTTCGTCGTCGGTCGACTTGGGGTGACAGAGCACGCCGGAGTTGGTCGCCACGGCGGCCGTTCCGACCGTCTGCACGCCTGCGAGGTCGCCACGCTGGACTGATACGTCGAGGCCAGCCTCGACCGCTTTGACAGCCTCGCGTGTGAGGTCGGGGTGAACGTAGGCACCGCTGTCGTTCGCGAGCACGACGTTGCCGGCGGCGTTGATCCGCCCCGGGAGTTCGGTCACGGAGAGATCGGTCGCGTCCTCGATGCGCCGGCGTTCGCGGTCACGGACGCGACTACTGACCAGCAGGCCGTTGGCGTTGCCGACGGCGAGTGAACCGACAGTGCCAGAGCCGCCCACCGTCGTCTCGACGGGATCGACGGCGAGTTCGTCGGCACAGCCATCCCGCAGTTCGTCGCCCACGTCGGGACGGATCAGAAGACAGTCGTCGGTTGCTCGGGCGAAGACGCCCACGTACGCCGAGCCCGCGAAGGCCGCGCGGAGCACGCTACTCTGCGGTCTCTGCTTCGACGACCCCGGTGCCCTCTTCCTCGAATCGGGCTGCACGAACCCGCAACTTGCTCGGCGGGTTGGAGCGGCCGTCGGCCCAGATGGCCGCGTTGATCGACGGGTCGAGCCGGACGGCGTCTTCCTCGACGGAGAAGTGTCGCGCGAGGTGCTCGCGGATGAGCCCCATCGACACGTCGGCACGCTCGGTCTTCGAACTGGCTTTGGCGTCGCGAAGCGGGACGGTGATGACCCGCTCGTCGAAGTCGGAGGCGCTCATTCGTCGGTGTCACTCCGGCGCCAGTTGCGCCGCTTGGGATTGCGCTGGGTTTCCCGGTCCGTCTTGAGGATGACCCAGGCCGGCACGCGGCTGTTCTGGCGATCGAGCTTCGCGAGGCGCTTTTTCTTCGCCTTCGACTTCTTACCCATGGTGGCAAGGAGTTTCCCGCGCGGGCATATATGCGTGTTCCTTCGGCTCACACGAACGCGAGCGGCACCATCACGACAACGCCGACTGCCAGCCCTGCCACGAGTTCCCGCCGGCCGTTGCCCGGGAGTTCCGCCCCGGTTTCGCGGGCCTCGGGGATGAACTCGGTCGCGACGAGGTAGATCATCGCGCCGGCGGCGAAGCCAAACCCGAATGGCAGGAACGCGGTCGCGAGGGTGACGAACGCGAAGGCGATGGCTGCACCGATTGGCTGGGGAAGACTCGAAAACACCGACCACCACACCTTCCGCCAGTTCGAGACGCCCATCGCCTCGAGCGGAATCGAGATGGCAACGCCTTCTGGAATGTTGTGGATCGAGATCGCGATCGTCATGAAAACCCCGAGCACGGGCGCGGAGAACCCGAGGATCGAGATGGCGTCGCCGGTCTCGAGACCGAGTTCCGCGAACGCCACACCGACCGCGACGCCTTCCGGGAAGCTGTGGACGGTGAGAACGCCGAGTATGAGCACGAGCTTACTGAAGTCGGCCTGCTCGTACCGCCGAGGGTCGATATCGGTATTGTCGACGACATGGTGTCCGACGACCACGAGGAGGACACCCGTCAGGAGTCCGGGAACGATCAGCCACTCGTCGCCGTAGTTGAGTCCCTCGCGAATGAGGCCGAACACGGACGCCGACACCATGATCCCGGACGCGAGTCCCCAAAGTGCGACGTTCCACCGGTCACTGATGTCGTCGACCAGAAAGAATGGGATGGCGCCGAGACCCGTGGCGAGCGCGGTCACGAACCCCGCCACGAAGACGAAGACGAGGTTCTCGACAAGCATGGTCGGGGGTACTCGCCCCGACGGCATAACTATCACGAAAGTGACTTTTTTGGCATGCCTAAATCCGCGGCAGCCGGCCGAAGCCGGGCCGTCCGGGGAGGCTTTTTGTCGCCAAGACCGAATGTCGACGGTATGACCACCACCTGGCTCGAGGTGGCGCTGAACGGTCGCTGGGGCTCAGAACGCCAACCAGGGTCGCCCACGACTGTCGAGGCCTGCATCGAACAAGGAGTGGCGTGCGTCGAGGCTGGCGCGTCGATCGTCCACGTCCACGCGTACGACGCTGGCGAGGAAGTCGACGAGGCGGAACTCTACGCCCGCATCATCGAGGGGATTCAGGAACGCGTCGACGCCATCGTCTATCCCACGAAGCCCTCCCCTGGTATCGACCTGGCGGGGACGATGGAGCCGGCGGCCCAGTTCGCCACGCACGACGAACTCGGTCGGCGGGGGTTACTGGAGTGTTCGGTGGTGGATCCGGGAAGCATCAACTCGACGACCTACGAGGCAATCGAGCACGACGAACCGGGGAATCTCTACCTCAACCCCGAGGAAAACATCCGGGAGGGATTGGCCGTGGCGGCTCGCCACGGATCAAATCCGTCGTACGCGATTTACGAGCCGGGCTTCATCCGACTCGGCTCGGCACTTGCCGACCGTGTCCCGGGCCTCCCCACGCCGATTTATCGCTTCATGTTCTCCGAACGGTTCACGTTCAATTACCCGCCGGAACCGTACGCGTTGGAGAGCCTCCACCGACTGCTGACCGAGGAGGCGGGCGACGCACCCTGGATGCTCTCCGGGCTTGGAGTCGACGTAACGCCCCTGATCCCTCAGGCCGTCGAACTCGGTGGCCACGTTCGGGTCGGCCTCGAAGACGCCCCGCTGGGGACCGACCGATCGAACGTCGAGTGGGTCGAACACGCGAGGCGCGAAATCGAAGCCGCGGGCGGGACAGTCGCGTCGGTGGCGGACGTCCGTGCGTCGCTGTCCTGACCGGGGGTCGGCCCGCTGTGTGGGTGTCTCGGCCGACGCGCCGATCAGAGCGGATACCGGTCGACCGTTTCGTAGACCGGTCCCTCGTCGGTGAGTGTGCTCTCCATCAGGCGGACCTCGGAAACCGTGGTCCGCCCGACCGCCGGGTCGCAGTTGCGTAGCACCGACTGGACCCGCTCCTTGCCGCCGGCGTGGTCCATCCGGGCGATCGTGACGTGCGGGGTGAACTCGTGATCCGCAGCCTCGAATCCCAGGGCAGTCGTCCGGTCCTCGATCTCCTCGTGGAGCCTCGCCATCGCACCGCCGTCGTCCACGCCGACCCAGACGACGCTGATGTAGTCTTCACTCGGAAACGCCCCGATCCCACCGACGTGGGCCTCGAACGGGGCGACGGCCGCATCGGCGACGGCACTACCTACCGCCTCCCGGACGGCGGAGAGCCGCGATTCGTCGGTCTCCCCGAGGAACTTGAGCGTGACGTGGGCCTGGTCTGGGTCGGGGAACCGCAGCCCCGACGCCTCACCGACCAGCGACTGGGCCTCGGCGATTCCCTCGGAGAGGTCGGCGAGATCCACGCTGACGAACAGCCGCATGGCTGGCGATGGGAAGCGAAACGCCTTGAAGCCGCCGGCGGTCTACGCCTCAGACCCCACCTCGATGGCAGTTTCGTACCGGGGTGGCCGGCGGTCGTCCTCCGGATGCACCGTACACAGGTCCGCCCCCGCGAGTTCGTGGAGGGCTGACTCGACGGCGTCCGTCGAGAGCAGCGTTCGCTCGGCGAGCGCCGCTGCGGACAGCGGCCCTGACGCGCGAGCAAGCTCCATCAACACGACTTTCGTCGTCGTTTCGTTCCCGTCCCCACGGGATCCATCCCTCTGTTCGTCCCCAACTTTTCGCGCACGCGACATGCAAGCCGTTGTGACGCTAGTCGCCCGTATTAAGTAAAATAATCGTTCACACTGTTTAGTGGATTTATTCGACGCCTTTCCGTATCGAACAATCGGCCTCCGGCCACGGGCAACCACATGACGCAGCGCTTAACCGCCGGCATCTCCTACGACATTCAATGACTGACGAACCCCGTGATCACGAGTTCTCGAGCGGCCAGGGCTTCGACGAGCCCTACGAGGGGTTCGACCTCGACCCCGACATCGCCGTCGACTCGGACGTGATCGACCCGGTCGACTCGCACGCGCTCCCGGACCAACTCGACGACGTTCACGTCGATCCCGGTGACGTCGACGCCGAGTCGCTCCTCGACGTCGGTATCAGTTACATACAAATCAACCGCCACGAGCAGGCCGCCGAGGCACTCGAACGGGCCGCACGGTACGCGGAAGACGACGGCATCGCGCAGGAGGCGTGGATCAACAAGGGGGTCGCCCATGCCGAGCTCGAGGAGTACGACCCGGCCATCGGCGCGTACGAGGAGGCACTGTCCATCGACGACGAGGGCGAGCACGCGGCCGTCGCGGAGACGAACCTCGCGTATGCGCTGTGGGAATTCGGCCGCGTCGGGGAGGCGCTCGAACACGCCGAGCGGGCGGTCGAACTCGACCCGCGCTTCGGCGAGGCGTGGTACAACCGTGGGATGTTGCTCAACGAACGCGGCCTGTCCGAGGACGCGTTGAATTCATTCGAGAACGCCATCAGGCTTGGCTACCGCAGCGCGGACCTCCTCGAGGAGCAAGCAATCGCGCTCGAGGCCATGGGCGAGGACGAACGCGCACAAGAAGTGGCTGAGGAGGCCGAAGCCATCCGCGAGGAACAACAAGAAGAACTGCTGGAATGACCGAGATAGTCCTGACCGAGCGCGAAACAGAGGAAGGACTGCTGGTGTCCGCGTGTGACGCGGACGTAATGGGGAAGACGTTCGAGAACGGGGACATCTCGCTGACAGTCGAGGAGGCGTTCTACGACGGCGAGGACGCCGAGCGCGGGGTCACCGAGGAGCGGATGGCCCAGAGCCTCGCGTCGTGTACCACGGCAAACCTCGTCGGAACGCGGACGGTCGCGGTTGCCATCGACAACGGATTCGTCGACGAGGAGAGGGTCATGGAGATCGACGGGACGCGTCACGCCCAGCTCGTCTGGCTCTAGGGTTTGCCAAACGGATTTTCGGCGAACCGAAATAATGTTGGCCGTCCAGCCCCTCGCACGATCCAATGGGAACCTCACAGTCGACGGCGCTCGACGTCGAGCAGATCCGCCGTGACTTTCCGATCCTCGACCGAGAGTTCGACGGCGAGCAGCTGGTCTACCTCGATAACGCGGCGACGACCCAGAAGCCCGACGCCGTGATCGACGCCATCACCGACTACTACCGGGAGACGAACGCCAACGTCCACCGCGGCCTACACCAGCTCAGCCAGGAAGCGAGCGTCGCCTACGAGGACGCTCACGACCGCCTGGCCGAATTCGTCGGGGCCTCGGGCGGCCGCGAGGAGATGGTGTTCACGAAGAACACGACGGAATCGGAGAACCTCGTCGCCTATGCGTGGGGGCTGAACGAACTGGGGCCAGGCGACACCGTCGTGACGACGCAGATGGAACACCACTCCTCGCTCGTCACCTGGCAGCAGATC
>CAYUFG010000141.1:0-5468 GCA_964443815.1 uncultured Halobacteriales archaeon
ATCTCCTGTGGCCGGAAGAGGAACTGCTGGGCGATGACGTAGACCTCGTACTCGTCCTCTCCGACCTGTTCGACGCGCGGGTCGGCGAAGCGGTCGTCGTCGGCGAGGCTGTCGGCCGCGATGGTGCCGCCGGAGGCGGAGACCATCTCGATACCGACGCCGAGCGCGCCGTAGGTGACCGTCGCGATGAATACCACGATCAAGATCAAGGCAGCGGCCAGCCAGAGTTTCTCGTACCGGTGGATGTCCACGCTACCCCACCACCGTTGGGCCGTTGCCGAGGAACTCCACGAAGTACATGAAGAACCACATCACCACGAGCACGGCGAAGTAAATCGCGATGAGAGTTAGGGTGCCCACCGGATCGAACTCGTCGTGACCGATCTCGCGGACGCTCCCGTCGTCTGCGGTACTCGTCGCGGGCTGTGCGGGCTCCGATGTCATGGTTCGGGCTGGGTTCGGAGGGGAGCCACTTTTAATCCGGGCCCGGATTTCAAGAACCCGAGAATCACGGTCGGGTTTTGATATACCCGCAGGCCCTGGACTCCCGCATGGACGTCCAACCGCGCACTGTGTCACTCATCGGGTTGCTCGCGATCGTGCCCGCACTCGCGTACGCGGCTACCCAGCCGGACCAGTTCAGCGGGGTGGTCGCAGCGGTCAACGTCGGACTCATCGTCGCCAGCCTGACCGTCGCCATGCGACCGATCGGGAATACCGTGGCTTGGGGTTAGGCGGGCCGATGCCGGCGTGCACACTGTGTGGCTTGCCGACCGGCGACGAGCCTGTTACGGGTGCAGATGTCGACGGAGCCTTCTGCTGCCGGGGGTGTCTCACGGTCTTTCGCGAACTCGGGGATGTCGAGCTCGACGAGACTACGGCTGCCGAACCGGACACCGACTCGCCTCCCGAGGACGCGAATACCGCCTATCTCGACGTGGACGGCATGCACTGTACGACATGCGAGGCCTACCTCGAACACCTCGGGGCCGAGACCGAGGGCGTGTACGGTGTCGACGCGAGTTATGCTGCCGGGGCTCTCAAAGTAGCCTACGACCCCGAATCCGTCGACGAGTCCGACCTCAGCGAGATCTTCAGCGGCTTCGGGTACGCCGTCGGCGACAACGCGGACGATGGACACCGCCGCGGCCCGACCGTGGGACGACTGATCGTCGGTGGCTTTCTCGGCATGATGGCGATGATGTGGTACGTGATCTTTCTCTACCCGACGTATCTCGGCCTCGCGCCGCCGGTTCGACTCGGACGGTTCGACGGCTTGTACCTGCTCGGACAACTCTGGGTGTTCGCTACAGTTATCCTCCTATATACCGGCGCTCCGATCCTGCGTGGCGCGCTCGTGAGCCTGCGGACACGCCGACCAAACGTCGACTTGCTGGTCTCACTGGCCGCAGTCGCCGCCTACTGCTACTCGACCGCCGTCGTGCTCACCGGTGGCACCGAGGTGTATTTCGACGTGACGATCGTCATCGTTCTCGTGGTCTCCGTGGGCACCTATTACGAGGAGCGAATCAAGGAGCGGGCCGCAGGGCTCCTGGCCGACCTCACCGCGCTGCAGGTCGAGAACGCCAGACTCGTGACCACTGGAGACCGGATTCCGGTCGCCGCCGTCGAACCGGGTGACGAACTCCTCGTCAAACCCGGCGAGCGGGTCCCCGTCGACGGGACTGTCGTCGAAGGGAGTGCCGCCGTTGACGAAGCGCTCGTGACGGGTGAGTCGATCCCCGAACGGGTCGATCCGGGTGACGACGTCCGCGGCGGGACGGTCGTCACGGACGCCCCGCTGACCGTCGCCGCCGGCCCAGACGCCACAAGCACGCTCGACCGCATCGTCGAGTTGCTCTGGGACATCCAGAGTACGCGCCCGGGCGCCCAACGACTGGCCGACAAGCTCGCGACCGTCTTCGTCCCGATCGTACTCGTGATCGCTGCGGTTGCAGCCGGGTGGTTGCTCGTCGCTGGCGCTCCCGGCCGGGAGGCACTGTTAACCGGACTCGGCGTGCTCGTCGTCTCCTGTCCGTGCGCACTCGGTCTCGCGACGCCGCTCGCCGTCGCGTCGGGCGTAACGGCCGCCGCCGATCGCGGGATCGTCGTGACAACGCCCGCCCTGTTCGAGACTGGCGCAGATCTGGATACCGTCGTGCTCGACAAGACCGGTACCTTGAGCGACGGTGCAATGCGCGTGATCGACGTGCACGCGGTCGAGGCTTCGACAGAGACCGTCCGCCACCGTGCGGCGGCCCTGGAGTCGCTCTCGAGCCACCCTATCGCCGCAGCCGTGGCGGAGACTGAGGACGTGGTTCCCGGCGACGTCACCGACTTCACCTCCCACGACCGCGGCGTAACGGGGATGGTCGAAGGCGAGGCGGTTGCCGTTGGCCACCCAGATTTCCTCACGCGGAAGGGCCACCACGTGCCCGAGTTGGCACGCGCGGCGATGGAATCCGCCCGCGACCGCGGCTCGGTGCCTGTGGCCGTCGGCTGGGACGCGCGAGTCCAGGGTGTGATCGAAGTCGGAGATCACCCCCGGTCCGGATGGGAGGCCGTCCTGGATGGTCTCGCCGTCGACCACCGGGTCGTCGTCCTCTCGGGAGATGCCGAGGCGGCCATGTCGCGGTACGCTGCCCACCCCGGTGTCGACGAGGTGTACGCGGGTGTCCCGCCGGAGGGCAAGGTAGCGACTGTCCGACGGCTCACCGAGAATGAGCGGGTCGCGATGGTCGGTGACGGCAGCAACGACGCGCCCGCGCTCGCGGCGGCGGACGTTGGTGTCGCGATGGCGGGAGGGACTCAACTCGCCAGCGATGCCGCCGACGCCATCGTCGTGGTCGACGACCTCTGCGCGGTTCCTGCAGTGTTCGATATCGCCAGGGGCGCACGGCGTCGCATCCGCGGGAACCTCGCGTGGGCCTTCCTGTACAACGCAATCGCGATCCCCCTCGCGGTCGCCGGCGTCCTCAACCCACTGTTCGCCGCTGTCGCGATGGCCTCGAGCAGCCTACTCGTCGTCGCCAATTCGACGCGGCCCATCGGCTCGCGACCGGACACGGAGACTGGCCACGACGAGGTAGAAACGCCGGCGCCGACCGGCGCGCCCGCTTACCAGTAGGGGTTACCCATCCAGTGGCCCTCGGGTCCGGCCACGAAGATGGAGACGACAACCCCGGCAGTGATCACGGTAGCAGTCGCGGCGGCCGGGACGGCCGACGACGACGCGAGCAGTCCACCTCCGAGGCTCGCTGCCGATCCCAGTGCGAGACAGAGCACATCGACCACGGCGAGGACGCCGAGAGCACGCATCCAGCGCATGGGCAGCGCAGGCGGCCCGAGTATAAAAGGCCAAGGCACGCACGCCCCCCAGTCCCGACATGCCCACCGTCGCAGTCATGGCTGACCGCCCGGCCGAGGGAGTCCTGCCCGGACTCCACGACATCCTTTCCCCGGCCGACGCGGCCGCGCTCTACGAGGTTATGCTCGGTGACGTCTGTGCGGCCGTCCAGAATGGGGCCGGCGAGTTGCTTCTCAACTACCGTGACGACGAGGACGCGGAGTCCCGGCTCCGGGACGCGCTTTCCGACGAACTCCCCCGACCCGAGGACGTCCGCTACGAGGTGCAAGTCGGGGAGACGTTCGCCGGTCGCGTCGGGAACACCGTCACCCACCTGCTCGAGTCCGAGGGCGTGGACTCCGTCGCGATCATCGAACCCACCGCCGCATTCGTTTCACGGGAGACACTGGGGACCCTGACGATGAAACTCCGCACGCGCGACGTGGTCGTCGGCCCGTCGACTGGCGGGCGCGTATACCTCGCTGGCTTTCGCGCGCCTGTCGACTTCACGGACGCCTTCGCCCCGCCCGCGCTCGAGACCGTCGTCGAGCGATCCCAGGAGGCGGACCTCGACGTGGACTTCACGCCCACGCTCCCGGTCATCGAGACACCCCGGGACCTGGCGACGGCGGTGACGCAGATTCGCGCTCGCGTGCATGCTGGTCGGAACGTCCCGCCGCGAACCGCCGGCTTCGTTGCCGACCGTGACTTGCGGGTCGAAACCGAGGGAGACGAACTCCGCGTCGTCGCCGGATAGCGGGCCCTTGAAGTGCGCTCGGGGCGCACCGCGGGTCAGGATGTATCTCGCCGACGAGGCCTGGCCGGACCTCGAGACGTACTTCGAGGAGGAGTCGCTGGCGCTCGTTCCGCTCGGTTCGACCGAACAACACGGGCCGCATCTGCCGGAAGGCACCGACCACCTGATCGCCGAGGGGTTCGCTCGAGAAGCGGCCGAGCGGACAGGCTACCTGTGTACGCCGACGATCAAGATCGGCGTGAGTCCCCACCACAAGCAGTTCCACGGGACCATGTGGGCCGACGCCGATCCGTTCCGCGACTACGTCGAGTCGGTGACCCGGAACCTGTCCTACCACGGCATCGACCGCGTCATCTTCGTCAATGCCCACGGTGGCAACACCAACCACCTCCGCGAGGTGGGTAGGCGTCTCCGGGACGATGGCACGATGTTCGCTATCGAGTGGATGTGGAACGACAGCATCCCAGAGATGGTCGACGAGGCTTTCGAGGACAACGGCCCCCACGGCGGACCGAAGGAGACAGCGATGATCCAACACCTCCACCCCGAACTAGTCCACGAGAACCGGCTCGAGGCGGCTCGTGACGACGGTCTCGTCGACTGGCAGCACGCGGGCCGGTACAAGGGCGGCTCGCGGACGGTCTACGACTTCGTCGAGTTCACTGACAATGGCGTCCTTGGCGACCAGACCGACGCAACCGCCGCGAAGGGCGCGGAACTGTTCGAGGCCGCGACCGAGCAGCTGTGCGAACTCGCAGAGTGGCTCGCAGCCCGGGACGAAGAGAAGCTGCGGGTTCCGGACCACCTCTGACTCTCGGCGATGCCAGGCACTGGGCGCAGCGCCGTCGTGTTCGGCTGTGTCACCGACGCTACCCGAATCCGACCAAATTATCGTCGTTTGCGTCGACCAGGACTCCATGACAGTCGAACGAATCGAGAAGCTGACCGAGGCCCAGTGCGACGACCTCCACCGCCTCTACCGGAACGAGTGGTGGACACGGAACCGGGATCGATCAGCCATCAAGGCCGTCCTCAACGGATCCGACGTCGTCATCAGCTTCGTTGACGCTGGTACCCGCGAACTCGTCGCGTTCGCGCGCGCCATCACCGACGGGGTCTACAAGGCACTGATTCTCGACGTGATCGTCGCACCCGAGCGGCGTGGCTCCGGGCTCGGCGACAGGCTGCTGGCCGCCACAATCGACCATCCCGCACTGTCGGACGTCGAGCACCTGGAGTTGTACTGCCGCGAGGAGCTGGCGCCGTTCTACGAGCGGTGGGGCTTCGCCGCAGCGGTGGACGACCTGGTTCTCATGCGCCGGGAGTCAGCGTAGGGGGTAGGTCAGCTACCCACCGCTGAAGCGG
>CAYUFG010000142.1:0-5451 GCA_964443815.1 uncultured Halobacteriales archaeon
GCCCGCGAGGGACAGTCCGAGAAAACACAGATCGGCCGTCATCGCGCCGAGGCCCGCACGAACACCAGCTCGCCAGCCCCGGAGCACGCTTTCTTCGGCGATTATCGCGTTCATTGGCCCGGGCGGGGCCGCGAGGGCTAGCCCGAAGACGACACCGGCGCCGAGTGTCGTGAGCGCACCAGCCATGGCCATCGGCTGCACCTACCGGAGGGATCCGCGTAAAGCCCTCGATGCTACTGATACATGCCCACTGGCTGGGCGCTCGAGCTCTCCTCGGTGGCCTGCTGCATGCGCTGGGCAAGTTTCTCGCGGGCGTCGGCAATCTCCTCGGCCTGTTCGACCAGTGCATCCGTGTCGACCGCCACGCCCGCCATCGGCCCGATTCCCTTCGTCAGAAGAATCCGAGCAGCCTCCGGGTCGGGGAACTGCGGATTAGCCTCGACGACGAGGCCCGCCCCCGCGACGTCCCGGTTGTTAGCCTCGGCGAGGAGGGCACCCGTGGGACCGGTGATCATGCCGGAGTCGGACGGTGGCTCTACATCGACGTCGGCGAGGAGGTGGTCGCCGTCGCCCGTCGCGACGCCGAACATCGCGGGAACGTCGGACTTCTCGGCGGCGAGGCCGACCAGGAAGATCGGGCTGGCGTCGTGGCCGACGTACCACTCAGTGACACACCCAGCGAACTCCTGGGCGGCCTGTGGCGAGACAGGGATGTCGCTTTGGAGCGCGAGAACATCCCGGTCAGCGTCCGCATAGAGCCGTACCGGAGGTGTCAAGCCGTAGTCGCCGTCCCCGTACACCGCGACGTCGGGAATACCATCGCAGTGTGCGGAGGCGATGTGAGTCATATCCCACTCCGAGACGAGATGGTCGACGGCGATCTTTCCGACCAGGCCAACCCCTGGGAGGCCCTCGACCAATACTGGCGACTCGAGACCGACGTCGTCGACGTGTTCTTCGATGTGTGCCATGTGTCGGGATTTGGGGGAAGGAACTTAATCCTGGTTCGAGCCGACGCGGGGCCCTCGTGTCGCAATCCCTAACCCGCAGCCTCGCCACCACTCGAGCGATGGACGTGCTGGCCCGCTACGCCGACATCGTGGACGACTACGACGCCTTCCTTGCCGCCTGCGAGCGGCCGCTGCCGTCAGTTGTCAGGGTCAACACCATCAAGACGAGTGTGGACCGGGCCAAAGCCGGCCTCCAGGCGGCCGGCATCGGGTTCGAGGCGACCGACTGGGATCCCGGCCTACTGGAACTCCCCCACGCCCAGCCCGGCGCGAACTGGCCGTACGTCCACGGCTGGCTCCACGGTCAGGAGGAGGTCTCGGCGCTGCCTGCGCAGATCTTGAATCCAGATCCGGGCGACCGGGTCTGGGACAGCTGTGCCGCCCCGGGCAGCAAGACAACGCAACTGGCTGCGCTGATGGACGACACGGGGCTTATCGTTGCGACGGACCGAAATCTCGGTCGATTATCGGCGCTCCGTTCGAACACCGAGCGCCTCGGCGCGACGAACGTCGCTGTGACCCGTGAGGACGCCCAGAACCACTCGCTCAAACCCTTCGGTGGATCCGAATACGACGCCGCCCTCGTGGACGCGCCGTGTTCGTGTGAGGGGACGATCCGCAAGAACCCGGACGCGCTCGAGGACTGGTCGCTCGACCGGATCCGTGGTGTCTCGGGTGTCCAGCGAGGCATCCTTCGGCGAGCCGTCCAGGCCACGAAGCCGGGCGGTCGTATCGTCTACTCGACATGTACGTTCGCGCCCGAGGAGAACGAGGCCGTGCTCGACGATGTCCTCACGGACGAGGACTGTCGGGTGGTCGATTTCGATATCCCCCTGGCACACGCACCTGGAGTTACGAGTTGGCAGGGCGACACCTACGCCGGGGCCGTCAGCCGAACGAAACGAATCTATCCTCACCACAACGACACCGGCGGGTTCGTTCTAGCGCTGCTGGAGGTGACAGGCTCGTGACCGATCCGGACCGGTTCGACCGACTGCAGCAGTCGGTGGACGAGGATGGGAATCCCCCGTCGAGACGGATGGTGCTCGACTGGTGGGATGAACGGTTCGGGATCGAGCCAGGAGTGTTCGGAACCCATGCATTTTGGGAACGCGGCGCGGGCAAGATCTGGGCTGCCCGTGCCGACGTAGAGCTCCGGTCGCCAGTGGCGATCGAGGCGCTCGGAATGCACGTTCTCAGGACGCGCGGCGAGCACTGGAAGCCGACGCTCGAGGCGGTTCAACGATTCGGCCACCACGCGACGCGGAACGTCGTCCGCCTGGAGGAATCCGACGCGTCGGCCTTCCTCGCCGGGATGGACCTCCAGATCGACTGGGACGGCGAGTGGGGCTACCTGATCGTCACCCACAAGATTGCGGGGGGACCCGAACCGGTCGGCGTGGGCCTCTACACCCACGGGACCCTCCGCTCGCAGGTCCCGAAAGGGCGCCGGCGGGAGTTCTGAACGCTTTTACTCGCCGCGCCGAGATGACCGTGTATGAGCGAACAGGACGCCGAGGAGGCCGAGGCCGTGGCCGATACCGACGATGCCGACGGCGAGGACGCCGGAGAGTCGGAGCCGGGCTTCGACGAGTGGGTGGCAAGCGTCCTGGACGAGGACGTCGCGGAGTCCGACGCAGATGAGGCGCTCGTCGAACGCGTCGCCGAGATCGATGACGAACGTCTCGCGGCGGAACTGTCGGCGTTACGGTCACTGGTCGAACGCCTCGATGAGCGACTCGACGACCGGAAGGCCGAAGTCGATGACCTCCAATCGCGGCTTGCGCGAAAGCAGGCCGACTTCCAGAACTACAAGAAACGCCAACAGGATCGCCTCGAGGACGAGAAAGCTCGGGCGACCGAGGACCTGGTCGAGCGCTTGCTCGACGTCCGCGACAACCTCGCCCGGGCACTGGAGCAGGACGAGGGCGCTGACATCCGCGGCGGTGTCGAATCCACGCTGGGGCAACTCGATCGGGAGTTCGAGCGGGAGGGTGTCGAGGTTATCGAGCCTGACACCGGCGAGCCAACCGATCCGGGCCGGCACGAGGTACTTATGCGAGTCGAAAGCGACGAGCCCGAAGGGAGCGTGGCGGATGTCCACCGGCCGGGCTACGAGATGGCCGGGAAAGTGCTCCGGCCGGCTCAGGTGACCGTGAGCGATGGGGCGAGCGACGATGCAGCAGGCGAACGCGAGGACGAGACGTCGAACGAAGACGCGTAACCTCAGGCCTGAACCGCGTCGATGACTGCCTCGTAGTCCGGTTCGTTCGTTGGGTCGTCGGCCTCCCAAGCGTAAGTGACGGTGCCGTCGCCGTCAAGAACGAACACGGCTCGGTTCGCGATGCCGTGGAGCCCGAGATCGGGGATGTCCATCTCGAGGCCGTATTCGCTGATAGCCTCGCGGGCCATGTCGCTCACGAGGTCGAACTCGATGCCGTGTTCCTCGCGGAAGGCGGCTTGTGCGAACGGCGAGTCGGCGCTGACGCCAAGGATGCGCGCGCCGGCGGCCTCGAATTCGTCGAGGCGTTCCTGGAGCGCAATCATCTCGTTCGTACATGGCGGCGTGAAGGCGCCAGGGAAAAACGCCAGGACGACCGGGTCATCACCGAGGTGCTCCTCGAGGTCAATCGACTCGTGATCGCGGGTGCCGACCGTGGCGGTGAACGTCGGCGCTGTGTCACCTTCAGAGACCATGTCGACCCCAGGTGACCCGGCATCAAAAATCCGCGTGCGAACAGCTTTGGGCCGCCCGCCCGCGGTGGCATTGCGGTCGATATATACCTCACGATCGGCCCACCCACGTCTCGCGCCTAAACGGTGTACAGCGGCGGTCTACGGGGTGTTTCGAGTTGGCGACATCTAGCAACTTTTAACCGGCACAATCGGGTAGGGAACACCAAGATGGCGAGCAACAAGATTCTCGGAATCGACCTAGGGACCACGAACAGCGCGTTCGCGGTCATGGAGGGTGGCGATCCCGAGATCATCGTCAACGGCGAGGGCGACCGGACGACGCCCTCGGTGGTCGCGTTCGACGAGGGCGAACAGATCGTGGGCAAGCCGGCCAAGAATCAGGCCGTCCAGAACCCCGAAAACACCGTCGAGTCGATCAAACGCCACATGGGCGAGGACGACTACACGGTTACACTCGACGGCGAAAGCTACACGCCAGAGCAGGTCTCGGCGATGATCCTCCAGAAGATCAAGCGGGACGCCGAGGACTACCTCGGGGACGAGGTCGAAAAAGCGGTCATCACGGTCCCGGCCTACTTCTCGGATCGCCAGCGACAGGCCACGAAGGACGCGGGCGAAATCGCCGGCTTCGAAGTCGAGCGCATCATCAACGAACCGACGGCCGCCGCAATGGCATACGGGCTGGACGATGAGCGCGATCAGACCGTGCTCGTGTTCGACCTCGGCGGGGGCACCTTCGACGTCTCGATTCTCGACCTCGGCGGTGGTGTGTACGAGGTGGTCGCCACGAACGGCGACAACGACCTTGGCGGCGACGATTGGGACGAGGCGCTCATCGACCACCTCGCGTCCGAATTCGAGTCGGAACACGGAATCGACCTCCGGGAGGACCGTCAGGCCCTCCAGCGCCTGACGGAGGCCGCCGAGGAGGCGAAGGTGGAGCTGTCGAACCGCAAGGAGACGACGATCACACTGCCGTTCATTGCCGCGACGGACGACGGACCGCTCGACCTCGAGACGAGCATCACCCGAGCGAAATTCGAGAGCCTCACCAGTGACCTCGTGGAGCGGGTAGTGGGCCCGACCGAGCAGGCCCTCGAGGACGCCGGTTACACGAAGTCGGACATCGACGAAGTCATCCTCGTCGGGGGGTCGACACGGATGCCACAGATCCAGGAGAAAGTCGAGGAACTCGTCGGTCAAGAGCCCAAGAAGAACGTCAACCCGGACGAGGCTGTGGCACTCGGCGCGGCCATTCAAGCCGGCGTGCTCTCCGGCGACGTCGACGACATCGTCCTCGTGGACGTGACCCCGCTGTCCCTCGGCGTCGAAGTCAAGGGGGGACTGTTCGAGCGGCTTATCGACAAGAACACCACGATCCCGACGGAGGAGTCGAAGATCTTCACGACGGCCCAGCCAAATCAGACACAGGTCCAGATCCGTGTCTTCCAAGGCGAGCGGGAGATCGCCGAAGAGAACGAACTCCTGGGTGAATTCGCCCTAACCGGGATCCCCCCTGCACCCGCGGGTACGCCCCAGATCGAAGTCACCTTCGCTCTCGACGAGAACGGCATCGTCAATGTCTCTGCGGAGGACAAGGGGTCGGGCAACAAGGAGGACATCACCATCGAAGGTGGTGCGGGGCTATCGGACGAGCAGATCGAGCGGATGCAGGAGGAGGCCGAGGAGCACGCCGAGGAGGACGAGCGCCGCCGCGAGCGGATCGAGGCCCGGAACGAGGCCG
>CAYUFG010000143.1:0-5448 GCA_964443815.1 uncultured Halobacteriales archaeon
AGCTACTACGTCGAGTCGCTCACCGACGAGCTCGAGCAGGAGGCCTTCGAGATCCTCGACGATGTCGACGACCGCGGCGGGATGCGGAAGGCCGTCGAGAGCGGCTGGGTACAGGACCGGATCCAGCACGTCGCCTTCGAGCGCCAGCGCGAGATCGAATCGGGCGACCGCGTCATCGTCGGCGTCAACGAGTACACCGTCGACGAGGACCCCAAGGAGGACATCGAGGAGGTCAGCGAGGACGAACAGCGCCAACAGCGGGAGCGCGTCCAGCAGCTCCGCGAGGACCGCGACAGCGAGGCCGCCGAGGCCGCCCTCGACGCCCTCCGCGAGGCCGCCGAGGGCGACGAGAACGTGATGCCGTACATCGTCGACGCCGTGAAGGCCTACGCGACGACCGGCGAGATCTGCGACGCGATGCGGGACGTCTTCGGCGAGTACCGCGCCGGGGTGTGAGCGGGCTGACTCACCCAACTTCCGGTATTCGTCTACGTGTCGTCCGATATCTTGCCGGCGAATTCGAGTTCGGACGCCGCCTCGACTTCGTGGTCTGCGTGGGCCTGGTCGGAGAGCCCGACTCGGAGTTCGACGCCGTGTTCTTAGAGGATATCACGCATCGTCCACCGGTCCACGTCGGCCAGGCGGGCGGCGTCACGGAGGGTGATCCGTTCGGCGTCGTAGAGTGTATCACCAGCGGCGATGCGTTCGTTCTCGAGACACCCTCAGTCCGGAGACCTATCGGCGGGTTTGCGGTCAATACGGAGCCGTAGCGTCGTCGTTCGGCTGGGGGATTCGGTCAGGCGTGATTTCGGTCGTAGCTGTCGGCGTACTGCCGCCAGTGTTCGCGGAGGTGCGCTTCGGCCTCCCACGGCGTCTCCATATCGACGGCGTCCGTCGGTTGGTCGGCACGGTATAGGCGGTCGAAGTGAACGTAGCCGTGACTCGTGTCGATGCGGGCGATCTCGACCTGCTTCCTCGTGTGGGGGTCGTCGTAGTGGATGGTGGCGGCGAACTCCTGGATATCGTCGATGGACGGGTCGCCCGAGACGGTGAGATAGTAGTCGTGATCCCGGTAGGTACCGAGCAGCGTCGTGTAGAACCGATCCATACAGCCTCCTACGCGATCGGTTCGGCGACGACGGTGTCGTGCTTGAGGTGCGGGATCTTGCGTTGGCCGTCGGTCTCGAACTCGACGATGTCGGCCTCGAAGAGGAGATCGAGGTCCCGACTGACGCCGGAGACGTCGCGGTCGAGGTCCGCCGCGAGGCCCCGGACGGACTCGATGTCGCCAGCACGAATACGGGCGATGAGCTCCTGGCGCTTCGCCGTGAGGACCTTCCTGGCGGTCGCCCGGTCGGTGACGAGGACGTCCTCGAACCCGCTGGTCGCGAGCGCACGGGCCAATCGGGCCCGTCGGTCGGCGTCGTCTGCGCCGGATTGGTGTTCGATCGCCATCGACTTGTGTTGTAGTCAGACCGCAACACTATTAGCGGTTTCGGCTTAGTCCGGTGGGATTGAGGGCTCCCGCCCAGTGGCAGCACCTAGACCAATAACGTGTGCAACGTACCCCCGATTAGGGGCACGAGGTCGAGCGAGTAATACGGACAGCCACAGTTACACCACTCGGGCGTGGCCCTGATTCGAAGCTGGGGCCACCAGCCGCCTCGCAGTTCCAAGATCGCCTGGATGTGCTGTGCATGCACATACCCCTCCGGAAGTTGACAGGCGCACGCCAAACAGGCCGTTCCAGTAATCGGTACCGCACCGATGAACAGCAGCCCAAACCCACCGACCGCCACCAGCCACCGCTCCGTCAAGAGCCCGACCACGGCCGCAATCAACGCGAGTCCGCCAAGGCCGAGTATCCATACGAGGGATGGGACCGACGGTAGAAGATCCGAGAACACCATCAAGCCGACGCTCACTGTCAAGCCACCGACGACCAGGGCTGCGCCTCCTGCACGACGCACCTCCATACAAATCGACATCTATGTCATCGAACATAACAGTACTCCCCCACTGGCTCTCTTGAACTGATGAAGGTCCTGACCTACCCGCCCCGAACGTCGGGCTTTTCTTACCCGCCGTCGACACCTCTGCATGCGCTTCGACCACGCCGGCGTCGCGACGGAGAACGCCGAGAGCCTCGCGTTCCGCTTCGAGGACCTCTTCGGCTGCGAGATCGCCCACGAGGAGTGGTTCGGCGACCTGAAGGTGATGTTCATGTCGCTGGAGAACGGTTACTTCGAGCTCCTCGAGCCCCAGGAGGAGGGTACCATCGCGACGTACCTCGAGAGCCACGGTGCCGGCCTCCACCACGTTGCCCTGGCGACGGACGACATCGAGGCCGCCCTGGAGACCGCCGCTGACGTCGGTGTCGAGTTGATCGACGAGGAGCCGCGCGAGGGAGCGTGGGGCCACGACGTCGCGTTCCTCCACCCCGAGTCGACCGGCGGCATGCTGGTAGAGTACGTAGAGCACTGAGTGTCGCTCCATCGCACGTGGGAGGCCATCGTCGTCCACGCAGCGGTCGGGCGGACGCCGCTCTGGGCGCGGCGTTTCACCGGCGACGAGCGCCGGAGGCGCGAGTCGCCGGCTCTTTTCATGAACGTTTTCGAGTCGAGCGGGACCGAAGGTCCCGCTGACCGTGCGAACGGCGGCTTCGCCGCCGTGAGCAGAGAGCGGTGCGCGCTCCGCGTGCACCCGACGAAGAAAAAGGTTCTCAGCCGAAATTCTCTGTCTTCGCACCCTCGACGTCACCGCCGGCGGCCTCGATGGCGGCCGCGGCGTCCTCGAGGAACGATGCGAAGCCGTAGACGAACAGTTGCTCCGCCTGGCGGCCGGTCCGGACGGCGGCGACGGCGTCCGTGAGGGGTTCGTCGCCGGTGAGGACGAAGACGTCGGCGCCGGCCGCGGCGATGGCGGCCAGGCGGTCCTCGTGGATGACGGCGTCGTCGCGGTAGACGACGGCGGCCTCGTTGCCGTCCGAGAGCGCGCGCTCGGCGATGGCGACGGCGGGGCCGATGCCGGGACCGCCGGCGACGACGACCACGCGGGGTTCGCCCTCGTAGTAGTTCTCCCCGAACGGGCCGGTGAACGTGACGGTGTCGCCAGGTTCGACGCCGCGGAGGTAGTCGCTGAACGGGCCGGCCTCGTCGGGGTCGAAGCCGACGGTGAAGGCGAAGGTGTCGACGGTGGTCGGCGAGGAGACGGTGTAGAAGCGGCTCTCGGTCTCGCCGTCGACGGTGGCGGTGAGCTTCACGAACTGGCCCGGCTCGGCCTCGAACTCCGGCGGGGTCTCGAGCTCGAAGGCGAGCGCGTCGTCGCCGGCGTCGCGGACGGCGGCGACGGTCGTCTCGGTGGCGTCCATACCGGACCGTGCACGGTCGGCGGGAAGGCGCTTTCGAACCGGCCCGGTCGCCCCGGCGAGCGAGCCAGCCCGCCGGGTGGCCGAAACCGCCGCGAACGGCGGCGAGAACCGCCCGAAACCGGATGCAGATGGCGACTTTCAGAAGGCTTAACGTCCGTGGACTTGAACCCCGAGCTAGCATGCCAGAGGACCTCAACTGGGCCATCGGCGGGGAAGCCGGCGATGGAATCAACTCCACCGGCAAGATCTTCGCCCAGGCGCTCTCGCGGGCGGGGCGGCACGTCTTTACCTCGAAGGACTTCGCCTCCCGCATCCGCGGCGGGTACACCGCCTACAAGGTCCGGTCGTCGGTCGACCGGGTCGAGAGCGTCGTCGACCGGCTCGACATCCTCATCGCGCTCACCCAGCGCACCGTCGACGAGAACATGGACGAGCTCCACGAGGATTCGGTCATCATCTACGACGGCGAGCGGACGATGATGGAGGACTTCGAGGCCCCGGGCGACATGACGGGACTAGACGTCCCGCTGAAGCGGCTCGCCGAGGACGCCGGCGGCGCGATCATGCGCAACATCGTCGCGCTCGGCGCGGCCTGCGAGGTCACCGGCTTCGACATCGAGTACCTCGACGAGTCCCTCGAGAAGCGGTTCGGCGGCAAGGGCCAGGCCATCGTCGAGAACAACCAGCAGGCCGCCCGCCTCGGGGCCGAGTACGTCCGCGAGGAGATCGACACCACCACGGACTACGACGCCGAGACGACGGACACCGACCTCGTGTTGCTGAACGGCGACGAGGCCATCGGGATGGGTGCCCTCGCCGCGGGCTGCCGGTTCTACGCCGGCTACCCGATCACGCCCGCGACGGACGTGATGGAGTATTTGAAGGGCCGCATCGAGAACTACGGCGGGATCGTCGTCCAGGCCGAGGACGAGCTCGCCGCCATCAACATGGCGCTCGGTGCCGCCCGCGCGGGCGCCCGGGCGATGACCGCGACCTCCGGGCCCGGCATCGACCTGATGACGGAGACGTTCGGGCTCGTCGCCACCAGCGAGACGCCGCTGGTCATCTGTAACGTGATGCGGTCCGGCCCGTCGACCGGGATGCCGACCAAGCAGGAGCAGGGCGACCTCAACGCGATGCTGTACGGCGGCCACGGCGAGGTCCCCAGGTTCGTCGTCGCGCCGACGACCGTCGCCGAGTGCTTCCACCGGACCGTCGAGGCGTTCAACCTCGCCGAGAAGTACCAACTGCCCGTCTACCTCACCGCCGACCTGGCGCTCGCCGTGACCGAACAGACCTTCGAACCGGAGGAGTTCGACATGGACCAGGTCGAGGTCGACCGGGGCAAGGTCGTCGACGAGGACTCCGTCGATGAGTGGACGAACGACCAGGGCCAGTTCCAGCCCCACGCCATCACCGACGACGGCATCAGTCCCAGGGCCTTCCCCGGCACCGCAGACGGCGCCCACATGTCGACCGGCCTCGAGCACGACGAGCTCGGGCGCCGGACCGAGGAGAGCGACATGCGGGTCGAGCAGGTCGACAAGCGCAACCGGAAGGTCGAGACGGCCATCGAGCGGGAGGACTGGAGCTACCGGGAGTTCGGCGACCCCGACGCAGACACGCTCGTCATCTCGTGGGGCTCCAACGAGGGCGCCATGCAGGAGGCGATGGAGTTCCTCGCCGAGGACGACATCGCCGTCCGGTTCCTCTCGGTGCCGTACGTCTTCCCGCGCCCGGACCTGACCGACGAGATCGAGGCCGCCGAGGACGTCATCGTCGTCGAGTGCAACGCCACCGGGCAGTTCGCCGACCTCATCGAGCACGACGCGCTCACCCGAGTCCAGCGGATCAACAAGTACACCGGCGTCCGATTCAAGGCGGACGAACTCGCCGCGGAGGTCAAGGCCGCCCTCGGCGAGACCCCCGAGGCGGACGTGGAGGTGGAGGCCTGACCATGAGTTCGGACATCAAGTTCACGGACTTCAAGTCCGACAAGCAACCGACGTGGTGTCCCGGCTGCGGCGACTTCGGGACGATGAACGGCATGATGAAGGCGCTGGCCAACACCGGCAACG
>CAYUFG010000144.1:0-5420 GCA_964443815.1 uncultured Halobacteriales archaeon
TCCGCCGCGGAGGCGCTGGCCGGCCAGCTCGTGGGCGCCGCCGACAACGACGTCGAGACCTACGCCGTCAACCAGAAGGAAGAGAAGGAACGCGTCGCGGCCGCCGCGCGCTGACGCCGGATCCACGCCTCGAGTCCAGGTTTCACACCTTCGGCCACGATCGTCTCGGAGTACGCGGCCCACCATCGCCCGGCCGGCCGACGCCGGGGGACCTCCTCGCCTTCGTCGCCGCCCTGCTGCGGTCGGTGCCGCCCCACGCGGGCCGCGCCGCCCCGGACCGACCTCGCGAGGAACCCCGCCGTCCTGGCGACGATCCTCCTGGCGCTTGCTTCCCTCGCCAGGACCGCCGTCACACGAGCCGTCGAATTCCGCCTCCGCCCCACCGACCTGCTGTCCGTCCTCGTCGCCGCGCCGTCGCGGTGGCTCGTGTCCGTCGTCGAGCGCCACGGGATCGGCGTCCCCACCCTGGGATGACTCGCCGTAGTCGTCGCGCTGCACACCCCCCGCTCCACCTGTTTCGCTCTCTGCCGCCGAGGACGCGCGAACCGCGAGGTAGTGCCGGCCCCACCCGCCACCGGATAACGTAAACCAGTATCTTGATTGTGGTTGACGACCCCACCCCCGAGCATGGCAGCGACCGACGGTGACGTCGACTTGGTATCCGAGGCCGGCGTCGAGCGACTGGCGGCCGCGGTGTTACTTGCGGCTCTGACGGCCGTGCTCGCGCAAGCGTCGATCCAGCTTCCCGGCGGCATCCCCTTCTCCTTCCAGCCCTTCGCCGTCTTCTTCGCTGGCCTCCTCCTGGGCCCGCTCTGGGGCGGGTTCGCCCTCTCGATCTACCTCCTCGCCGGGATCGCCGGCGCACCGGTGTTCTCCAACCTCGGTGCGGGACTTGGCTACCTCGCCGGTCCCACGGGCGGCTTTCTCGTCGGATTCCTGCTGGCGGCCGTCGCCATCGGCGCCGTCGCCCACCGCCGACTCCAGCCGCGGCCCATGGCCGACATCGGCGTCCCCCTCGTGACGATCGCCCTGCTCGCCGGACTCGTTCCGGTCTACGCCGTCGGCGTTCCGTGGTTCGGCTCCGTCCAGGGGTGGTCGGTCGTCCGCGCCGGGACCTTCCTCGCGCCGTTCCTGCTCGGTGACCTGCTCAAGGTCGCCATCACGGTCGGCATCGTCCGGGGCGGCACCGAGCTCCGCGTCCGATGATCGCCGTCGACGACCTCGAGTTCGCGTACGACGGCACGCCGGCGCTCCGGGGTGTGACGCTCGAAATCGATAGCGGCGAGTGGGTCGTCCTGGCCGGGCCCAACGGCAGCGGCAAGACGACTCTCGTCCGGCACTTCAACGCGCTGCTCGAGCCTGACGCCGGGACCGTCACCGTCGATGCTATCGCCCCCGCAGCCGACCCGTTGCGTGCACGGACGACTGTCGGGATGGTCTTCCAGTCTCCACGAGACCAGTTCGTCGCCGCGACTGTCGGCGCGGACGTGGCCTTCGGCCCCGAGAACCTCGGCCTCGACCACGCCGAGATCGACCGCCGGGTCGACGAGGCACTGGCGGCCGTCCAGCTGGACGATCGGCGTGACGCCCGTATCGACACGCTCTCGGGCGGCGAACAGGCCCGCGTCGCCGTCGCGGGCGCGCTGGCGATGGCGCCAACCTACCTCGTCCTCGACGAGCCCTTCGCGGGCCTCGACTGGCCGGCCTACCGCTCTCTCCTGGCCCATCTCGACGACCTCCACGACGACGGGACCGGGATCGTCGTCCTCACACACGACGTCCGAGACGTCATTGAGCGGGCCGACCGTGTCGTCGGCCTGGTTGCAGGCGAGGTCGCGGTCGACGGCCCACCCGGCGAGGTCACGGATGCCCTCGAGGGTATCGGCGTCCGCGTCCCCCGATGATCGGCTACGAGCCCGGCACCACGCTCGCACACCGCCTCGACCCGCGGAGCAAGCTGGCCCTCCAGTTCGGCTTCGCCATCGCCGCCGTCACCCACGCGTCGACGCCGGGGCTGGCGGCCGCCTTCGGGGTCGGCCTGCTCGCGCTGCTGGCTGCGCGGCTCTCGCCGGTCGAGGCGCTGCGCGCGTACTGGGTCGTCCTGTTGCTCCTCGCTCTCGGTCCGGTCGGTGCGGGCCTTCGCCTCGGTGCGCCTTGGTTCGCCGTCGACGCGGCGACGTCGTCGCTGCGCTCGATCCTCCGTGTCGTCCCGATCCTGCTCGTCAGTGCCGCGTTCGTGCGATCCACGCCCATCCGGCAGACTCGCGCCGCGATCCAGTGGGCCATCCCGGGCCGCGCTGGGGCGCTGCTCGGCGTCGGCGTCGGCCTGACGCTCAGGTACGTCCCCGTCATCCGGGGAGACGTGACCCGAATCCGGGAGGCGATCGCCGCGCGCGGCGGCGATTCTCGGTCCGTCCGCGCCCGTGCTGGCCGGATCGCGGCCCTGTCCGTCCGACGCGCCCTTGACCGGTCCGACGATCTCTCCGTCGCGCTTCGGGCCCGCTGCCTCTCCTACAACCCCACGCTACCGCGGCTCGAATTCGGCTGGATCGACGTCCCCGTCCTGCTGGCTGCCGCGGGACTCGCACTGTCTCCCCTACTCTAGTCCGCCGCCGCCGGCCCGTCTCCGCCCGCGTAGGCCCGTGTGACGTCCACGAGCGCCTTGCGGTACTCGCTCTCGCCGGGATCGTGGGCCAGCTCGCGGAAGCGGCGCTTGAACCGTTGCAACGAGACGTCCGGCGCGTCAGCGGCCGCCGCGTGCGCCAGGTCGTATAACCGGTGGTTGGCGTCGATGAGGTCGTGGCGTTCGACTAGCCCCAGCGCGAACGCAGCGTTGACTGCCGTGATGTCCGGATCCGCGGCCGGCGTGAGTCGCTTCCACGTTGGGGGATCCGTCGGTCGGTCGGCGACGGCACTCGCCAGACTCGACTCCAGAAAGGCCACCAGCTTGTCTGCCGGGGCCACCTCCAGCCAGACGTCGTCGGCGTAGATGTCCTTCATGTGGTTCGCGATCTGGTAACAGTGGGTCACCTTCCGACGTTCGACGCTCCGGCCGGCCAGGCCGAGGAAGATCGCCTCCTTCGTCGACTGTGTATGCGAGGGGTGGCCGTGTTCGTGGTGGTGCATGTGGGCGAACTCGTGGAGCGCCAGTTCGCGAGCCATCGCCGAACTGGCTGCCTGTCGGGAGATGGTGAGCCGGTGGCCAGACTCGGAGTGGCCCACCCGGGTGCGCTCGTCCGGATCCGCCACGATCCGCACCTCGACCGGCCGCTCGAGGTCGCGCTCGGTCTCGAACAGGTCGCGAGCGCCGAGAAAGGGGGCCGCGGGTCCCGGTCCGCGGACGCGCACGTCCATGTGTCCCACACTTGGCGAGTCGAGCCTATGAGGGTTACGGGGGTCACGGCGTAAGACGGCTGCCTGCGGCGTGCACTCCGACGTGGCGCCGAGCGAGTTCGGGGAGCGATCGCGGGCCTCCCTGCAACGAGACGTGCGCCGTCTGTAGCGTCGGTTGTGTGCGCCCGGGAATCACACGCAAGCGGGCCTGAGTCCTGCGAGGCGGCCGGGTTGGATCACTACCCTTTTGGCCCTCCTGCCGGTATCGATCACAAGAATGGGCCGACGTAAACAGATCGTTCAGGAGTGCGAGAGCCTCATGAACGATCCCGAGAACATTCGTAACATCGCCATCGCCGCTCACGTGGACCACGGCAAGTGCGTCACGGGAGACACCAGGGTAAGTCTCGCCGATGGGACTGTTATCGAAGCTGAACGGCTTTTCGAGCGTGTCAAGACGCACGGCGATCCGACTGACGAGACCGAGGGCGAGGCCTATGTTCCAGCTACCGACATTGCCGTCGCCTCTCTCGACCGTGAAGCGAGTGAAACGATCACCGAACCGATCGAGTATGCGGTAAAGCGGGAGGCTGACGAACCACTAGTCGAACTTTCCACCTCGAACGGTCACCAACTCACGACGACACCGGAGCACCGTTGTCTCGTGTTGGACGAGCGCGGCGTGATGGAGTACAAACCGAGTGAAGAACTGAGAGAAGGGGACGTCCTCGTCGGGATTCGGAAGGTACCGGCGGGTACCGGTGCAGGAACGAAGGAGACCCTCCTGCGGGAATTATCGACCGACTACGGGTTCCTCGTGACGGTGGGCGACGGGTTCAACGAACGTATCGAGGCAGAATCTCGGACCGATCTCTATGCAGTCGCCGAGTCCGACCTCACGTTCGATTCGTTCAAACATGCCGTCTGGCGGGGACAGTACCGACTTCGCGACGTCGTCAATCTCTGCGACCACCTCGATATCGACCTCGCGGAACTGTATTCGGCTATCGAGACGGTCAACTACCGTGGATCCGACCAGCGAGGCGAGCACTCGTCTCTCGACGTCGAACTCCCCGCGGATCTGTCGCCATTGTTCTACCTCGCTGGGGCGTTCGTCGGTGATGGCGATCTCGAAGGAACCATCACCAATGGCGATGCCGAGATGAATTCGGTCATTGCCGACCGTGCGAGCGATCTCGGCCTAGATGCGACCGTCCGCGAATTCGACGACCGGACTGCCCGAATCGAAGTCGGTGGGAAGACGCTGCGAAAGATCCTTCAGGCCGCCTTCGACTACCCAACCGCCTCCAAATCGGCATCCGTCCGTATCTCCAACTTCGTGTTTGGCGCTGGACGGGCGGAAACGGCGTCGTTCATCAGTGGCTACCTCGACGCTGACGGGACCGTCGAAGATGCACGGTCTGCGGTCTCGGCCAGTTCGGCGAGTCTCGACTTGCTCGAAGACCTGCAATTGCTCCTCTACCAGTTCGACGTCGCGTCCAAACTCAACCGAGCCAATTCGACGCTGTATATTTCGGGGAAGCTCTCGCTCTCGCATTTCTCCGATATCGGCTTCGAACTCAGCCGCAAACAGGAGCGGTTCGAGGCTTTGCTCGAGAACGCGGGCTCAGCGAAGGTCGACCGTGTCCCGCTCGAGGGGACGGTCCTACAATCGATCCGTGAGGATATCGGCGCTGCCCAGGCCGAGATCTTCACCGCGTACGATAGCTACGAGAGCGGACACACCGGATTGACGAAGCAATCGCTCGACAGAATCACTGATCGGTTCACGGAACTCGACGCGACCGACGATATCCGTATCGACCGCCTCTCGTCGCTCGCGAAAGCGGATACGTCCTTCGTTGAGGTCGAGTCGATCGAGCGGATCGACCGGGACGTCGTCTACGACTTCGGTGTCGAAGAACACCACAACTTCGTGGCCGACGGGCTCGTCGTCCACAACACGACGCTCACCGACAACCTGCTCGCCGGTGCGGGGATGATCTCCGACGAGACCGCCGGCGAGCAGCTCGCGATGGACACCGAGGAGGACGAGCAGGAGCGCGGCATCACCATCGACGCCGCGA
>CAYUFG010000145.1:0-5403 GCA_964443815.1 uncultured Halobacteriales archaeon
TCGCGGACGCCATCGAGTCCATCGGCTTCGAGTGTACGCGGTGTGGGGCGTGCTGCAAAGCCGAGGCTGGCTGTGGCGAGGATAGCGCCGACGAGCCGCACACGGCCACGATCTTCCCCGACGAAGTTCGGGCGTTGCAGTCAGCGACGGACTACGATTGGAGAGATGTCGCCCGGCCGATGCCGTACGGACTGACTGACGGGCCTGGGGGACCAGCGGGTGAGACCTTCGAGTGGGCGCTGCAAACCGACGAGTGCGGAGACTGTACCTTCTACGAGGAGGCCGACGGCGGTGGGGCCTGCACCATCCACGCTGACCGACCGCTCGTCTGCCGGACCTACCCCTTCAGCGTTGCCCTCGGCGGAACGAGCCAGCCACTCGGCGAGGCTGTCGACCGGGAGGGACTGGTTCGGGCCCACGAGTGCGAGGGCTTGGGCCGGGACATCTCGCGGGCGGACGCGGAGGAGCTCGCCGGCGGCCTAAAGAAACGAGCGGTTCGCGAACTCGAGGAGGCCATCGCCGTCCGGGACCGGTACGAGCCGGCAGACCCAGCCGACGGAACCGTGGTGGTCCACGACAGTGAGGGGGCGAAGCAGGCAGACGGGCAGCCGTACCGGGAATGAGCGTCGCGCCGCGGGGACGACAAGGACTTTGACCCGGGCGGCCGATGACCTGATAGGTGGCTACTGTGGAAATCTCGAATCGACTCCTGTGTCTGTTCAGCGCCGACGTGTCGGCCGAAGGCGACCGCTACGTGATCGAGGTGCCTCGACGAGAGATCGACACCGGATCGATCGAGGCGGGCGGGACGTACCGCGTCGCCCTGATCGACGCCGACGTCGAAGCGGAGGCTGATGTGGCGGAGACTGACGAAACGCCCCCTGGCGAACCGCAGCCGCCGGTCGAACCCGGCGAGATCCGCTACGTCGAGATCGAGGACCTCGGCAAGCAGGGCGACGGGATCGCCCGTGTCGAGCGGGGATACGTCATCATCGTCCCCGGCGCCGACGTCGGCGAGCGGGTCAAGGTTGAGATCACGGAGGTCAAGTCCAACTTCGCCGTCGGCGAGGTCATCGACGAGGAGCTGTAGCCGTCCGTACCAGCCCGTTCGTGGATCACGGGCCGAGGGACGTTCTCCGACTCGCCGACGCCGGAAATCCGCAGACTGCGGGCCGTTACCGATCGTACCAAATCCGTGAAAGGCGGCGGTCACGGACGTAATAACATGAGCGCGATCGCTACGGAGGGCGGAGACGGTGGCAGCCTGAGCGACAAGCAAAGTCGGATCCTCGACTACCTCGAGGCGCGCGTCGACGAGCAGACTTACTTCAAGTCGCGCTGCATTGGCGAGGCGCTCGACCTCTCCGCGAAGGAAGTCGGGTCGAACATGCGCGCTATCCGGTCGGGCGAGTTCGGCATCGACGTCGAGAAGTGGGGCTATTCGTCGAGCACGACCTGGATGGTCACGGCCTGAGGGCGAGCAGACACGCGGACCGTGACTAGCCCTCGGCGGGGGGGAACGTCTCCGCCGGCTATGATGGATCGTAGGAGACGTATCGGGGGGCATCCGCTGCGAGCGCCGCGGCCTCATCGCCGAACGAGTCTGCGTAGGCGACGACGAGGACGAGCAGCGTGGTTGGATCCTCGAGAGTGTAGCCGCCGTCGCGGTCGAGCAGCCCGGCGTCGGCGAGTTCGGAGGCGGCCTTGCTGATCGCCGGCCGGGACACCTCGAGTTGGTCCGAGAGCACGCTCGGGCCACACCCTGGCTCCCGCAACAGGGCAATGACGATACCGCGGGGCGTGTCCCGCCGCAGGTAGCCGAGCGAGACCTGCTCGCCGGGGCTGAAGCGTCCCGCCGGGAAAAACCGTCGATAGTCCCCGTCCTTCCGGCTCTCTAACGCCCCGTCGTCTACCAGTCGGCGGAGGTGGTGCTGGGCTTCGCCGGTGCCGAGACCGAGATCGTCGCGAATCTTCGAGAAGTGTGCGCCGGGCGTCGCAGCGACGTAGCCCACGATTGCGTCCGGTGTGTCACTCTCGCTCTCGGCACTCGCGATGCCGACGAAGGGGCTTGCGGCCCCGAGGGCGGCGAAGCGTCTCAAAGTCGCACGCTTGTCTTCGTCGACACCCCCCGGACCGCGACTCATTGTGTTCCTTTCGGTCACCGATGCCTAAACCGCTTCCCCTACTGGTCCTCGTCGCCCTCACCGCCGGCGAACTCCTGGTCCATCTCCTCGATGACCTCGTCCGGGTCCTTGATGTCCGTGCCGGATTCGCCCGTCTTGACCGCCTGGGCCTCCTGTTCCATCCGCTCGACGTCGACGACGCTCTCCTCGCTGTCGAGTTCGCCGAGGATCTCTTCGATGTCGTCGAGGCCGAGCATCTCGCGGGTTTCGGCATCGAAGTCGAGCGTCTCGAGGATCTCTCCGTCCTCGCGGGCGTCGCTGCCCCGGAGGTGCTTGCCGTATCGGCCGAGCAACGACGTCAGCTCCTGGGGCAGGACGAACGTCGTCGACTCACCCTGACCGATCCGCTCTAGCGACTCCATACCCCGCTCGATAATGGCCCGCTCGCCCATCGACTCGGCGGACTTCGCCCGCAGCACCGTCGAGATAGCGTCACCCTGGGCCTCAAGGATCTGACTTTGCTTCTCGCCCTGCGCCCGGATGATGTTGGACTGTTTGTCACCCTGGGCCTGCTCGATCGCGCTGCGTCGTTCGCCCTGCGCCTCGAGGATCATCGCCCGCCGACGGCGCTCGGCGGAGGTCTGTTGTTCCATCGCTTGCTGAACCTCGGAACTCGGGTTGACCTCACGGACCTCGACGCTCTCGACGCGGATGCCCCACTCGTCGGTGGGTTCGTCGAGTTCCTGGCGGATCTTGGCGTTGATCTCCTGGCGCTTGTTGAGCGTGTCGTCGAGTTCCATGTCGCCCAGCACCGCCCGCAGCGTCGTCTGGGCGAGGTTCGAGACGGCCCGCTTGTAGTCGTCGACCTCGAGGAACGCCTTCTTCGCGTCCATCACCTTGATGTAGACGACGGCGTCGGCCGTCACCGGCGAGTTGTCGCGGGTGATGGCCTCCTGCCGGGGGACGTCCAGGGTCTGGGTCCGCATGTCAAAGCGGTAGGTCTTCGTCACGAACGGCAGGACGATGTTCGGCCCCGGGTCGAGCAGGCCCTGGTACTTCCCGAAGCGGGTGTAGGCCTCCTTGTCGTAGGCGTCGACGATGACGATGCTCTTGTAGGCGGTGACGATGGCGATCGCCAGCAGTATCAGCGCGACGATCGGCAGCGTCCCCGGGAACTGCTGGAGGGGTACGAGCATAGGTAGCCTGGGGCGTGCGCGGGCAAAAAGGGACGGGTGCGTTCAGGCGCCCGATTCACGACCCTCGGCGAGTTCCCGGTCGATGGCGTCGTCGACCTCGCTAATTGCCTCGACTGTCACCACGTTCCCCCCGCCGGGATCCATCACCATCACCTCCTCGCCCTCCTCGATGACGCCGTCGACCGATCTCGCCTCGTAATACGGGTTGAATCCGCCGTTCCTCAGCTTCACTTGCCCGTCTGTCGTGGACACACGTTCCGTGACACGGCCGGTCTTGCCCCGCAAGGAGTTGGAGTCGGTCGTTCGACCCTCACCAGGCCCGGAATACATGTCGAGTTCGCGGTACACGTACAGCGTCGCGACCGCGGCCACGATGACGACGACGGCGAGGATCAGAACGTTGACGGCCCCGAGTACCGGCGGGAGCACCATTCCGACCAGCCCCGCGACGAACAGAGCAACGCCGGCCACGAAGAAGTGTGCCCCCGGCGCGAGTGCCTCAGCGATGATGAGCGCGGCTCCAGCCAGCAGCAACAGCATCGGGAGGTTAGTCTGGAGCACCTCGAGGCCGATCGCCATGGCGCAAACTCAGGCCGCCCGTGAGTTAATCCTTGCCGTCAGGTCAACGCTAGAACGAACGCCACGAACACGGCCCCCGCGACGACGACGCCGAGCGCGACAAAGATGGCGTTCTCGAGGTCGATCTCGCCCGGTTCCAGCGAGTCGTCAGGCAGAAAGTCGCCGGCCACGTTTCCGCCCTCGTCGGGGTCCTCACCGGCCGGCGACTCCGCTTCCAAGTCCTCAAGGGAGAACCGCCACTCGTCTTCGTCCTCGGCCATGTGTTTACGGACGTGACCCAACGGAAAAAGCGCCCCGCTTACCGGATCTTCGTGCCCGGCTCGCTGTCGCCGTGCGTCGAAAGGAGGTCCGCCTGGTCGCCGGCAGCGAGCACCATGCCGTTCGATTCGACGCCGAACAGTTCAGCCGGCTCCAGGTTGGCGAGCACGACCACGCGCGTCCCCGGAAGGTGGTCGAGATCGTGGAGTTGCTGTATCCCTGCGACGATCTGTCGCGTTTCGACGCCGATATCGACGTCGAGCCGCACGAGATCGTCCGACCCCTCGATTGGCGCAGCCGCCTCGATCTCGCCCACACGCATGTCCAGGTCCTGGAAGTCCTCGAAACTCACCCGATCAGCGTCGATGGGCTCGAGGTCGGTTCCCTGGTCACCATCCGAGTCCTCGGCCGTCTTTTCCGTGTCGTCCGCCTGCTCGACGGACGATTCCACCCGATCTCGAAGTTCCGCATTGAGTTCCGCCACCGCTTCGTCCTCGACCCGCGCGAACAACTCCGTGGGCTCGCCGAAGTCCGCAGGGGGGGCTGCCATTGCAGCGTCGAGGTGAACGTTCGCTACCGAACCGGGCTCGTCGAGCTGACCCCAGAGCCGTTCGGCCGTCTGGGGCATGACCGGCTGGAGCAGGATCGCACACGCCTTCGTCAGCTGGACGCAGTCGCGGATGACCCGTGCCGCAGCCTCGGGGTCGTCTTCGACGAGGTTCCATGGTTCGTGGCGCTGGATGTATTCGTTGCCGAAATCCGCGAGATCGACCGCCACCTGACCCACAGCCCGGATGTCGTAGTCGGCGACGGCGGTCTCGAAATCATCGACAGCGGCCGCGATCCGATCGCCGACTTCGTCGCTGACGTCGGCATCGGGGGTTCCGTCGTAGTTTCGGTGGGAGAACAGCAGCGCTCGGTAACAGAAGTTGCCGAGATTGCCGACCAACTCGCCGTTTACCCGCTCGGCGAACCGGTCCCATGAGAAGTCAACGTCATTCTCCAGACCGGAGCCGGTGACGATATAGTACCGGAAGAGGTCAGGGTGAAAGCCCGCCTCGAGGTACTCCTCGGCCCAGACGGCGCGGTTGCGCGACGTCGACAGCGCCTTGCCGTCGATCCCGACGAAACCGGTCGCGAGCACCGCCCGCGGTTCATTGTAGCCAGCTCCGCGCAACATTGCGGGCCAGAAGACGGTGTGGTGCTGAATGATGTCCCGGCCGATGACGTGGACGATCTCGCCGGCG
>CAYUFG010000146.1:0-1289 GCA_964443815.1 uncultured Halobacteriales archaeon
GCGTGCATCAGGCCGCCGACGAGGTCGCGGTCGAACTGCTTCTCGTTGGTGAAGACGATCTTGGCCGCCGAGCCGATCCGGCCTGACAGGTTCGCGGTCCGGTCGACGGCATCTTCGGTGCCCGTCCGGTACCGGGTAACCCGGCGATAGACCCCGAACACAAACACCAGCACCGTCAGGACCGCGAGGAAGTAGAAGACCGCCTTGCCGACGGGTGTGATACCCCAGAACTGCGGTCGCGTGACCGCGTCCGCCTGAAGGAGCGACATTGGTGGCATGGACGGGGCCGCGCGCTTAAGTGTTGCTACGGCCCCTAAGGGGGAAGGCTTATGCCCGTGAACCGTTGGTGACCGGGCGATGGACGATCAGACCGAGCGGCTCCGGGACATCTTCATGGACGTCGCCGACGGGGCCGCCGTCACTGAAGACCAGACTGAGTCCCACGGCACACTCGCCGCGGATCCCGAGGCGGTCGACAACCGCCTCGCCGACGTGGTCTCGCGCATGCGCGAGCGGTTCGACTTCGAGGCCGACCTGCCGACGGAGACATACGTCGCCGTCGTCCGGGGATTCTACGACGGCCGCGCCGACGAGGCGATCGCGGCCGACATCGATCGCGAGTCCGAGACCGTCCGCCTGGCCCGGGCGGACCTTCACCTCGTCGAGGCGGGGGACGCCGGCGTAAACGTCGACGAACTGGGGGACCGTGTGGCCGCCGGGGAGGACCCTGAATCGGCCGCCGCAGCGATGGGCGCGGCCGACCCGACGTTCGCGGCTGCGGTGTACCGCGCGCTCGACAGGTCCCGCCGCGTGAGTCAGCGGTTCCGCAGCGAGTTCGAGGAAATTCTCACCGACGCCGATATCTCCGTGCGGTTGACCGCCGACGCCCAGGAGGACGGCCTCGCCGACGCCACCGAGGACGCCGAGGTCGACGTCGACTTCTAAGATCGAAACGGGAACAGGGCCGCCATGCCCTCCCTGGGGTGTCGCCGTTGGGTCCCACTGTCCACACAAGCCGTGCTATCGCAACCCGAGCAACACAACTGGGGGAGTGCCGCCCACCGTGAACCGAATCCGCACCCTGGCCTTCAAACATCCCGCAACCCCCGACGGTGGGGGTAGTTGCCGACGCGTCTCTCGAGGGCAGCCGCGCAGTACCACCCAAGGCTCGGCTCGGCGTAGGCAGGGCTCGCGGTATTTTCTGCGCGGTGTGATCCCCGGGGCGGGACCTTCTGGTCGACAGTGAAGACTGTCGCGGCCGGATCCACAAGCGGCTGCCCGGGCCAAGC
>CAYUFG010000146.1:1389-5384 GCA_964443815.1 uncultured Halobacteriales archaeon
TGGCGTCTGCCGCGTCCACATTCGCTATTGCCGGCCGACACGCACCATGCTGGCCCGACTGTTCCCTACGGGCGAGCTGTCGCGCTCTTCGGGACGCAGACCCCGGTTTTTGGTAGTCGGCGGGTGGTAACTGTACGCGTGTTCGGCGGTAGACGGATGTGGCCGTCGCGCGAGAAGCGCCGCCTACGCCGCGACGATCCCACACCTCACTCGTCTGCCAGCCACCCCTCGACCGCGCAGGCGTCGGCGCCTCGGCGGATGACCTCGCCGCGGTCGACGTCCACGACGGTCGACCCGCCGCCCGGCGTCTCGCCACCGTCGACGACGACGGTCGCCGCCGCGCGGATCGCCGGATCGAGGTCGGCGACGCGGCGGGCGCTTTCCCGCCCGCTGACGTTCGCACTGGTGGCCGTGAGCGGGCCGACTCGTGCGAGTAGCGACAGCGCCACCTCGTGGTCGGGCACGCGTATGCCCACACGGCCGCGACCGGCGGTCAGCACGTTTGGGACGACGTCGCGGGCTGTGAGCACGACCGTGACGGGACCGGGCAGAAAGGTCCGACAGAACGCCAATTCGCGATCGCTCAGCTCGGCGTACTCGGGGATGGCGTCGACGTCTGGTACCGCCATCGAGACGGGTCGGTCGCGGTCGCGGCGCTTGGCAGCGAAGACCCGTTCGACGGCCGCGCCATCGACTGCGTCCGCGCCGAGGCCGTAGACCGTCTCCGTGGGGTAGACGACGATGTTGCCGTCGCGGACCGCTCGCGCAGCGCGGGCAAGGGCCGCATCGTCCATGCTACACGGCGCCAGCCATTGCCGACTCGACGGCCTCGTAGTCGGGGAAGTCCGGCCACTGTTCGGCTACCCAGGCGTACTCGACGCGGCGGTCGCCGTCGATCACGAACACCGCTGGCCGGGGCTCGGCGATCCCCGCCATGCCGTCGAGATCGTGGACGACGCCGTAATCCTCGGCGACGCCGTTCGCTGGGTCCGAGAAGAGCCGCGCGTCCATCTCGCGCTCCTCGAGGAACGTGCTGTGCTCGTACGGGGTCGAGATGGACAGGCCGACGACGGTCGCGTCGGCGGCCCAGCCGCGGTCGCGGATTTCGTTCCAAATGTACGTCGCGGGGAAATCCCCGTCCATCGGGTGGAAGACGAGCACCACCGGCGGATCGCTTGTCAGATCCGAGAGGCGCCGATCCTCCCAGAACTCCGCGTTCACGAGCGGGCGCTCGAAGTCCGGCGCGGTCTCGCCAGCGATCACGTGGTCAGTGGGTTCGAACTCAACCACCGCGAAGTCCCGGGCCATCAGGCGGGCTCCCCGGTCGCCGTGGACGGCTCGGTGCCGGTCCCGTAGGTTTCCTCGAGGTACTCGACGATGTTGGCGCTCTCGGACATCGTCACCCCGGTGTTCCCGTCGACGATGGCCGGGACGGTCCGCTTGCCGCTGACGCGCTTGACGACGTCCCGCTCGCTGTGCATGGGTTCGACGAACCGCGAGCGGTAGTCGAGCCCCAGATCCTGCAGTTTCCGGACGACCCGCTCGCAGTAGGGACAGCCCTGGAGCCGGTAGAGGGTGATAGCTGGCTCGCTCATGCCTTTCACGAGGACCAGGGCCCGGTAAAGGCTGTCGCCGGAGTGTGCCATGACAACGCTTAATCCCGGTCACGCCGAAGCCAGCTCGTCTATGTCGCTCGCCGCCCAGGCGACGGTGCTCGCCGTGGATCTCTTCGGCGTCATCCTCTCGGACACCGCCTTCTTCGCGATCGGCCTCGTAGCAATCGTCGTCCTGCTCGGGCTGTCGGCCTTCTTCTCGTCTTCCGAGATCGCCATGTTCTCCCTCGCGGCCCACCGCGTCGAGGCGCTCAAGGAGGACGGTGTCCCCGGATCACGCACGCTCGACGCCCTCAAGCGAGATCCACACCGCCTGCTTGTGACGATCCTCGTCGGGAACAACCTCGTCAACATCGCCATGTCCTCGATCGCGACAGGGTTGCTGGCCTACTACCTGGGCAATCAGGGCCAGGCGGTGGTCGTCGCCACTATCGGTATCACCGCGCTGGTGTTACTGTTCGGCGAGAGCGCACCGAAGAGCTACGCCGTCGAGAACTCCGAATCTTGGGCGCTACGGATTGCCCGCCCCCTGAAACTGGCGGAACTCGTCCTCATGCCGCTGGTGATACTCTTCGACCACCTCACGCGGGCGGTCAACCGGTTTACCGGCGGCCGGTCGGCGATCGAAACCTCCTACATCACCCGCCAGGAGATCCGGGATATAATCGAGACGGGCGAGCGCGAGGGGGTCCTCGACGAGGACGAGCGGGAGATGCTTCAGCGCACGCTGCGGTTCAATCGCACCATCGCCAAGGAGGTCATGACTCCCCGGCTCGACATGACTGCCGTGGACGTCGAGGACTCCGTCGAGGAGGCCATCCAGACGTGCGTCCAGAGCGGCCACGCCCGCCTGCCCGTCTACGAGGGTAGCCTCGACAACGTCATCGGTATCGTCAACATCCTCGACCTGGTCCGGGACGAGGGCTATGCCGCCCGCGAGGACGTTGACCTCGGGGACGTCATCGAACCGACGCTGCACGTGCCGGAGTCGAAAAACGTCGACGAACTCCTGCGGGAGATGCGCGAGGAACGGCTGCACCTCGTCATCGTGATCGACGAGTTCGGCACCACCGAGGGGCTCGTGACGATGGAGGACCTCACGGAGGAGATCGTCGGCGAGATCCTCGAGGGCGAGGAGGAACAGCCGATCGAGTTCGTCGACGCCGACACCGCGGTGGTCAAGGGCGAAGTCAATATCGACGAGGTCAATGAGGCGCTCGACATCGACCTACCTGAGGGCGAGGAGTTCGAGACCATCGCGGGCTTCATCTTTAACCGTGCGGGCCGGCTGGTCGAGCAGGGCGAACTCATCGAGTACGACGGCCTCGAGATCAGCGTCGAGCAGGTCGAGAACACCCGGATCCTCAAGGCACGTATCGCCGGCCTCGCGGCCACCGAGGACGGTGCGCCCACGACGAACGAGCCGAAACTCGACTGATCAGGTTACCGCGGCGACCGCCACCAGGGCGCCGTACCCGACGACGAAGGCCCCGATAAGCGAGGCGATCCACGCGAGCACGGTGTAGCCCATCTTCGCCCCGGAGACGGCAGATCCGCCTGCGGCGTAGCCCGCGCCGACGATCGCCGAGACGACGATCTCGTTGAAGGAGACGGGGATGCCGAAGAAGACGGCCGCCTGGGCGATCGCGAAGGCCGGGATGAGCGCGGCGATCGACCGCCTGGGGCCGAGTGAGGAATAGTCCTGGGAGAGCGCCTTGATCATCCGCGGCGCGCCGGTCCAGGAGCCCACGAGCAGGCCGAGACCGCCCCCGAGGAGTAGCGCCACGATGGGTACGGCGAAGTCGTCGAGCAGGGGGACCAGCGGGCCGAGCGCGAGGCCGACCTGGCTCCCGCCCGCGGAGAACGCAACCAGGCCGCCGAGCGCGAGTAAGAAGTGCCGCTGGCCTGTGGCCTCGTCCCGGTGGACGTCCCACGCGACGAGCCCGGCGACGGCCGCCGCGACGAGGAGCGTGGTACCGACGTGCGTGGCGATGCCGCCGCCGAGGCGGCTAACGGCCGCTTCGGCGAGGGAGGCTTGGGCGTCGCCCGCCGCAAGCAGCACGAATCGCACGTTCGCGATGATGATGCCGACGAGCCCAGCGAGCAGCGGTACTGCGACCGCCTCATCGACGCCCTCAGAGCGGAGCGATCGCGCAGTGACGTACGCCACGCCGCCGCCGACGAACGGCGTCGCGATCCACAGTGTTGCGATCTGGGCGTACTTGCCCCAGGCGGGGCCACCCCCGCTCGCCAGGCCGACGCCGACGACGGCGCCGGTGACGGTGAAGGCTGTCGCGATGGGATAGCCCGCGAAGACGCCGATGGCGACGAGTGTCGCCGCGGTGAGCAGACCGATGATGGCGGCGGTCGCGGAAAGCGGCT
>CAYUFG010000147.1:0-5375 GCA_964443815.1 uncultured Halobacteriales archaeon
GGCGGTTCGCAGACGAGTCGTTCGTCCGGAAAGTCGCCAGCCCCGACCTCATCCAAGAGTTCCTCCCACCCGGCGGCAGTCGGATCGTCGACTGAAGGATTGTATGTCACAGCTGTCTTCCAACGTGGAGAGAATCCTGCCGCTTACGGCGGGAATGACCCCGACACTGCCGATACTATTCACGACTGGCGGTAGTCCGGGTCTTTGTGTGTCTCCGAACCGTGGTGTGGCGCACACCGGGGTGGTATGGCCCCGCCACTCATCGGACAATATCGGAACGCCGAGACCCCCGATGTTCGAGATCGCAATCTCGAACCGCCGTGGGACCTCAGTCTGCGCGACAACGTCGAGGCCCCCCTGTCGAGGATAGGAGTAACGGCGGTGTGGCCCCGCCCTCCCGACAGGTCGTCAACAGTAATCATCCCACTCCAGCGGTGCGGGACCGTGGGAAGCCTTGTAGCCTCCGGGGAGGAAGAGGCCACTCCAGTCACACTACATACGGTCAGTTACACGCATTGACCGCCAATAGCGGATATCGACCCTGCCGAGAACCGGAGCGCACATGGGCGGCCCGCCCGGAGCGGACGTATGCGTGTCGCCGACCGCCGGCCGGTCGAGGGCGGCCGCGAGCGTTGGACGCTCGTGCCCGAGCACCTCGACGATCTCTGGCACCTCTCACATGTCGTCGAGCCAGGCGACCGAGTGGCCGGTGACACCACGCGACGTATCCAGCGCGCGGACGACCAGATGCGCGACACCGGCGGCGAGCGAGAACACCTCTGGGTCGAGATCGACGTCGATGACGTCGAGTTCGCGAAGTTCGCGAACCGGCTCCGCGTCGGAGGCGAGATAGCCGAGTGCTCTCGGGAGGACCAACTCGGCCACCACCACACGCTCAACGTCGAGGCACACGACGAACTCGAGATCGAGAAGGTCTGGAAGGCGGACCAGCGCGACCGCGTCGAGGAGGCCGTCGAGGCGACCGAGAACCCCGATGTCGCCGTCGCGACGGTCGAGGAGGGCGAGGCCCACGTCCACACCGTCGCCCAATTCGGCACGGAGGAGCGCGCCTCGATCACGGCTCCGACCGGGAAGGGGGAGTACGCCCGTCCACGCGAGGAGCTGTTTGCGGAGGTGACGGACGTCCTCCGTCGGCTCGACGTCGATGCGATCATCCTCGCTGGGCCCGGATTCACCAAGCAGGACGCCCTCGAGTACATCCGCGACGAGGCTCCCGACGTCGCCGACGCTATCACGATGGTCGACACGAGTAGCGTCGGCGACCGCGGCGTCCACGAGGTGCTCAAGCGTGGCGCCGTCGAGGACGTCCAGCAGCGGACGCGGATCGCTGCGGAGTCGACACTCATCGACGACCTCACCGAGCGCATCGCCGATGGGGCCAAGGTCGCGTACGGACCTGAATCGGTTGCCGAAGCGGCGGAGTATGGCGCGGTCGAACACCTGCTCGTCCTCGACTCGCGGCTGCGTGCCGAGCGCCGTGGCGAGGGCGACTGGGCCGCCGACGTCGACGACATCATCGAGTCGGTCGAACAGCAGGGCGGCGAAGTGACGGTCTTCTCAGGCGAGTTCGACCCCGGTAGACAGCTATCCAATCTCGGGGGTATCGCGGCCTTGTTGCGCTACCGGCTCGAGTAGTCACTCGAAGTCGAGCGTCAGGCCGTCCTCGGCGATGCGGACGTCGCCCTCGTAGTGCTCGCCGATCGACTCGAGCATTTCCTCGTGTCGCCCCTCTGCGTGGGGGTAGAAGTGAGTCAGGTAGACCCGACCGAGGTCGGCGTCGCTCTCGGAGAGTGCCCGACCCAGCGTCGTGGGCGTGGGGTGGTTCGAGACGTCGACGTCGTCGGGGAACGAACAGTCGTGGATCAGAACTGCTGCTCCGTCGGCGAAGTCGACGAGGCCGGAAAAAGCCTCAGAGTCTCCGCTGAAGACGATGGTCGGACCCTCGCCGTCGGGGTCGCTGAACCGGTAGGCGTGACACGGCATCGAGTGTCGCGTCTGCATCGCGCCGACGGACAGTCCAGCCAAGTCGACCGGCGCTGCATCCGCGTCGATATCCCTGAGCGTCAGGCCGAGACGGTCCTGCATGTACTCGTGGACGGCCAGGAGTTCGCTGACGAGCTCGCTCGTCCCGGGCGGGCCGACCACGGTGAGATCTGTCTCGCCGGCGAGCCAGCGTGCCTTGAGGAGTGGCATGAGGTCTGAAACGTGGTCGAGGTGGTGGTGCGTCAGGAGGACGGTCTCGACACCTTCGTATCCGACCGACGTGCGCGCGAGAGAGTGAATAGCACCGCTGCCGCAGTCGACCATGAGATTCCGGCCGTCGGCCTGGAGAAGCAGGCCGGTTTGGACGCGCCGACCCGTCGGCATCGCGCTGCCGGTTCCGAGGAACGTCAGTCGCATGGTCGCCCATGGCACGCCCAGGGAATTAGCCGTTTGGCCCGCCGCGGGCCGAAGTATCTTAAGGTCCCGCGTCGGATGTCCGCCAGTCAGGATGTCCCAGGGGAGCTACAACCACGCCCGGGTGCAGGAATACTGGAAACACGTCTGGGAGCGCGAGGACGCTTACACACTTTCGGAGGACGCCACCGACCCGACGTACGTTCTCGGGATGTTCCCGTATACCTCCGGCACGCTCCACATGGGCCACGTCCGCAACTACGCCATCACCGACGCCTATGCCCGGTACCGTCGAATGCGTGGCGACGACGTGCTCCACCCAATGGGGTGGGATGCGTTCGGCCTGCCCGCGGAGAACGCCGCGTACGAGCGGTACACTGACCCGAAGTCGTGGACGGACGCCTGCATCACGCAGATGCGTGAGGAGATGGAGACGCTCGGCTTTGGCTACGACTGGTCCCGTGAGATCAACACCTCGAATACGGGCTACTACCGCTGGAACCAGTACTTCTTCCGGCAATTCTACGAGGCGGGCCTGGTCGACTACCGCGAGGCGGCTGTCAACTGGTGTTCCTCCTGCGAGACGGCGCTTGCCGACGCCCAAGTCGTCGACCACGAGGGGCAGGACGTCTGCTGGCGCTGCGAGACCCCCGTTGGCCGGCGGGATCTGGAACAGTGGTTCTTTACCATCACCGACTACGCGGACGAACTTCTCGACGGGCTGGACGACTTGGACGGCTGGCCGGAGAGCGTTCGCGAGATTCAGCGCAACTGGATCGGCCGTCGCGAGGGCGCCACCGTCGACTTCGAAGTCGAGGGGTACAGGACCGTTTCCGCCTTCACCACGCGGCTCGATACGGTCTACGGTGCGACGTTCCTCGCTCTCTCGCCGGGTCACGACCTGGCGGCTACACTCGCGAACGAGGACCCCGCTGTCGCCGACTACCTCGACGAGGCGGACGGCGACCGTGGCGGCGCGACGTCCGGTGTCGAGACCGATGCGACCGCGATCCACCCCCTGACCGGCGAGGAACTGCCGGTATACGTCGCGTCGTATGTCCTCGAAGACGTTGGGACGGGTGCGGTGATGGGCGTTCCCGCCCACAACGAACACGACCACACGTTTGCGATGGACCAGGATTTGCCGATCGAGCGCGTGGTCGAGCCCGCTGACGACGCCCACGAACTGCCTGCTGCGCCGGATACCGGCGAAGGCGTACTCGTCGAGAGCGGCGAGTACTCGGGCCTCGACAGCGAGACCGCGAGGGAGCGACTGCTCGCCGACGTCGACGGAGCTGAACAACACACCACCTACCGGCTGCGGGACTGGCTGATCTCCCGCCAGCGCTACTGGGGGACTCCCATTCCCATCGTCCACTGTCCGGACTGCGGGCCGGTACTCGTCCCCGAGGCGGACCTCCCGATCGAACTGCCGGAGTTCGTCCAGACGACCGGTAACCCCCTCGCCGAGATCGACAGCTTCGTCGACACGACGTGCCCGGAGTGTGGCGGCTCGGCCGAGCGGGAAACCGATACCATGGACACGTTCGTGGATTCCTCCTGGTACTACCTCCGGTACCTCTCGCCCGACCTCGACTCCGCCCCCTTCGATACGGAGAGAGCCGCGGACTGGCTGCCGGTCGACGCCTACGTCGGGGGCGAAGAGCACGCCATCTTGCACCTGCTGTACATTCGTTTCTTCGCCCGGGCGCTCGCGGACATCGGCCTACTCGACCACCGGGAACCCGTCCGCCGGCTGGTCAACCAGGGGACCGTCCTCCACAGCGGCGAGAAGATGTCGAAGACCAAGGACAACGTCGTCACCCCCCACGAATACGGCGCGGAGACGACTCGGTTGTTCGTGCTGAGCGCGGCCCACCCGGAGCAGGACTTCGAGTGGACCGCCAAGGACGTTTCAAGTGCGTACGACCTTCAGCAGACGCTGTACACACTCGTCACGGGTCACCCAGACGTCGAGAGACGGGATGACCGCGAGCCCCGCGACGACTACGTCGCGGGCGAGATCGACCGCACGGTGGCCGCCGCGACGGAGGACTTCGAGCGGTTTCGTTTCCACCAGGCTGTGACCGAGGTCCGTTCGCTGGCGCAACTATTGCGGCGGTACCGCGACTACGGCCGACCCCAGACGGCCGTCTACCGGCGCGGCCTCCGAGTGCTCGCGCGGTTGATCGCGCCGCTCGCACCGTACCTCGGCGAGGAGTGCTGGAACCACCTCCGCGGTGACGGTCTCGTCGTCGGCGCGGACTGGCCCGTGCCGGAGAGGGACGTCTCCGCCTACGACGTCGAACGACGCCTCGTCGGGACGCTTAGGGACGACGTCCGGGAGATCGTGGACGTGGCTGGGCTGGAGGATCCGCAGAACATCACGGTCGCGATCGCACCGGCGTGGCGGTATCAGGCACATGAAATCGCCCGAGAAGCTGACCCCGGCGACGCGATTGTGGGGCCGATTCTCGACGCGGTCGACGGGCCGGCCGCGGACATCAGGGAGTACGCGGAGGCGCTCGACCGGCGACGGAAGGAACTCAGACCGACGCTCTCACAGACTGACGAGCGGGACCTGCTCGCCGCAGGGTCGTGGCTCCTCGAGGACGAGTTCGACGCGGCAGTGACTGTAACTGTCGCGGAGGCGGGCAGCGAGCTCGCGGAGGCGGCCGAGCCAGGGAAGCCCGCGATACAGATCGACTGAAATCTCAGTTGTTACTCGAACCGGACTGGGTGTCGTCGGTGGTGGAGCTCTCGAGAGTGCTGTCCTCGTCGTCGTCCATCGGGGTGCCCTCCTTGATCTCCTCGAGTTCCTGCTCGACCTCCTCGCGGCCCCGCTGAAACTCGCCCATAGCCTGCCCCGTCGACCGAGCCAGTTTTGGGATTTTGTTCGCGCCGAACAGCAACACGGCGATCAGCAGGATGACGACCATCTCCATCCCCCCGGGGAC
>CAYUFG010000148.1:0-5370 GCA_964443815.1 uncultured Halobacteriales archaeon
CGGCTGTCATGGGTATTGGGACTGTCTCTGTATACAAAGGCCATAAATGTTACGTGATAGACCAACATCAGGCGGAATTGAATAAAAAATCTCTTCAGTGTGAGTGACCGCTCCGCTTTTTCCCTTCCGGTTGCTCGGCCCAGGCATGGAGGCCGCCCTCGCCGCCGGCGTCGCCATCTTCAACGCGGGCCGGTACCACGCCGCCCACGACGCCTGGGAGGACCACTGGCTCGGCCTCGAATCCGGGACCGACGACGAACGATTCCTTCACGGCTTGATACAGTTCACCGCGGCAGTCCACCATGCTCGGAATGCAAACTGGTCGGGAGCGACTGGGCTGGCCGACAGCGGCGGCGACTACCTCGATGGCTTGCCGCCGGACTATCGCGGTGTGAACCTCGCGACGGTCAGGGCGTGGCTCGGGGGATTCGGCGCCGATCCGGAGCTGATCGAGCGGCGGTCCCCGCCGAAGCTCGGGATCGACGGGGTTGCCCTCGAGCCGGCAGATCTCGACCTCGAGGCCTCGTGCCATGCCGCGGCGGTCCTCGCCGAGGCCGACGGGTACGACGAGGTAGTCATCGAGCACGCGGCTCGGTACGCACGCGAGGACGTGGCCGAGGCCGTCGCCAGCTCCCCGGTCGTTTCGCTGCTGTTCGACTTCGTCCGCGAACCGGCCCGGCGGGCCATCATCTTCGAGCGGCTTGCCGACCATGTCGAGCGCCGAAGAAGCCGGGAGACCGACGTCGACGGCCTGTTCGACGGCTCCAGTGAGAACCCTTAACCGCCGGATCGCGCAACCACTGGCATGGAGTACACCACGCTCGGCGAGACGGGAACCACGGTCAGCCGGATCTGTCTGGGCTGCATGAGCTTCGGGACGAGCGAGTGGCGCGACTGGGTGCTTGACCCGCCCGCGAGTCGGGAGATCATCGAGCGGGCGATCGACCTCGGGATCAACTTCTTCGACACCGCGAACGTCTACGCTCGTGGGGAGTCAGAGCGCGTCCTCGGTGACGTCCTCGCCGACTACGATCGCGACGCACAGGTCGTCGCGACGAAAGTGTTCGGCTCCATGGCGGAAGACAATCCCAACGCGCAGGGCCTCTCGCGGAAGGCGATCGAGCAGGAACTCGACCACAGCCTCGACCGCCTGGACATGGACACGGTCGACCTCTACCAGATCCACCGGTGGGATTACGACACGCCAATCGAGGGTACCCTCCGGGCGCTCGACGACGCCGTCCGTCGCGGACAGGTACGTCATCTCGGAGCGAGTTCGATGTGGGCCTACCAGTTCGCCGACGCGCTGCACACCAGCGATCGCCTCGGCCTGGACCGGTTCGCGACCATGCAAAACCACTACAACCTCGCCTACCGCGAGGAGGAACGCGAGATGCTCAAACTATGCGAACGCGAGGGCATCGGCGTCATCCCCTGGAGCCCGCTCGCGCGGGGCTATTTGACGCGGCCCCACGACGCCTTCATGGACACGGTCCGCGGCGAGGGGATGGCGGACCAGTTCGCCGACCGGGTCAACGCCTATAAGAGCAACGGCGGCCCCGAGATCAACACCCGCGTCGCGGAACTCGCCGAGGACCGCGGCGTGACGATGGCCCAGATCGCGCTCGCGTGGGTGCTCCACCAGGAGACAGTCGACGCGCCGATCGTCGGAACGACCAGCGTCGAGCACCTCGAAGACGCCGTCGAGGCGCTCGACATCGACCTCTCGGAGAGCGATCTCGAGTACCTCGAGGCGCCCTACGGGCCGGTGGCGGTCGCCGGCCACGACTGACGGACGCGGTCTCGGACGGGGCCGCCGCGTCGACCAGCGGGACCGTCCGCGTCAGTCCGTTCCCAACAGCCGGAAGCCGATGTCCCGGCCGTGGTCGCGACTCAGGGCGATCCAGAACCGCGCCAGCGACTCGAGGTGGCCCGCGGCCGCGAGGTTGCCGGCGACGACAGGCTCGAACCCCAGATCCGCCGCCAGGTCGCGGACCGTCTCGAGGGCGGCCTCGTCGCCGCCGGCGAGGAACATCGTCGCCGGGTCGCCGCCGAAGACGGGGTCGGTCATCCGGTTCGCGCCGATGGTGTTGAAGGCCTTCACGACGCGCGCGTCCGGGGCGGCCTCGGCGATCCGGACCGCCAGCGGGTCGTGGCTCGTGGCGGTCGGGTATTCGTTGGCCGCGTCGACGACGGTCGTGCCGGAAAGCGTATCGGCGAGATCCGCCGCCAGGTCGACCGCGGCAGCCGCGGGGACCGCGAGGATCACCACCGCTCCGTGCTCGGCGGCTGCGCGCTGTGACCTAACGGGGTGATCGCCGCCGGTCCGGTCGGGGTCCCGCGAGCCCAACACGATGTCGTGGCCCGCCGCCGCAAATCCGGTCGCGAGGGCCGTCCCGACATCGCCGGTCCCGAGGATACTGATCTGCATGATCGCCGGTTGGGCCGGTCGGCCAAGGGCCTGTCGCCGGAACCGTGCGGCGGCCCTACGACGGGTCGACGTCGGGCTGGGCGGTCCATGGCCCGGCGACCGGTTCGACGGGTGCGTGGCTAGCGTCGAGCGGGAGAGCCGCTCGGGCCCGGTCGACGCCCGCGGCGACGTCCTGTTTGTCCGCGTCGAAGTGGGCCCAGCCGAGTAACGGATGGACGTTCGAGACCTCCTCGTGAGCGTAGACGTCAACGCCACCGTCGTCCCGGCGGAAGCACATGAGGTGGAGTTGCCGGCGGGCCAACGGGGACTCCCGGTAGACCCACGACCCCGCCTCGGCCTGTCCGTCGCGAACCTTGAGCCGCGCGAACGGGTTGCGGACGAACCCCGCGTCCCAGAGCCCCGCCTCCAGTTCGTCGAGGGACGCGTCGACCTGCCCCGCGTACTCGCCGGCCGAGACCGGCCGGGGGCCGGTCCGCTCGTCGAACACCCGGCCGAGCACCCGGGAGGCGACCCGCCGAAGCCCTTCCCAGAACCGCCCGCCCGGGCCGACGTTCCACGCGAACGGGAGCAGATAGGTCTGGAGGAAACCCAGAGTTGCGCCGGCGCACGTAATCGCCCCGACTACCGTTCGACGGACCCGACCGCTCATCCCTCGACGGTGTCGAACGGAGCGTCGGCGTATCCAGCGTCGCGACGTCTCGGTCGACGGGGAGCCATCGTCGGTCGGCTCAGTGAATTCCCATCGCGTCGATCTGCTCCTGGTACCGATTCCGGATGGTGACCTCGGTGACCTGGGCGACGTCGGCGACCTCGCGCTGGGTCTTCTTCTCGTTGCAGAGCAGCGAGGCAGCGTAGATGGCCGCGGCGGCGTAGCCCGTCGGTGACTTGCCCGAGAGCAGGCCCTGCTCGGCGGTGACGTCGATGATCTCGTCGGCCTTGGCCTTGACTTCCTCGCTCTGGCCGAGTTCCGAGATGAACCGCGGGACGTACTCTTTGGGGTCGACCGGCTCCATCTCGAGGCCGAGTTCCTTCGAGATGTACCGGTAGGTCCGGCCGATCTCCTTGCGCTCGACGCGGGAGACGTCGGCGACCTCCTCGAGACTGCGTGGCAGCCCTTCCTGCCGGCAGGCGGCGTACAGACAGGCAGTGGCGACGCCCTCGATGGATCGACCGCGGATGAGGTCCTCGTCGAGGGCCCGCCGATAAATGACCGCCGACACCTCGCGGACCGATCGCGGGACCCCGAGCGCGGAGGCCATCCGGTCGGCCTCCGAGAGGGCGAACTGGAGGTTGCGCTCGCCGGCGTCTTTCGTGCGAATGCGCTCCTGCCAGCGCCGCAGCCGGCTCATCTGCTTGCGCTTCTCCGATGAGAGCGTCCGACCGTAGGCGTCCTTGTTCTTCCAGTCGATCTGGGTCGTCAGCCCCTTGTCGTGCATCGTCTCCGTCGTGGGCGCGCCCACGCGGGACTTGCTCTGGCGCTCGCTGTGGTTGAACGCCCGCCACTCCGGTCCACGGTCGATGTTGGTCTCCTCCATGACCAGTCCGCAGTCTTCGCAGACGATCTCGCCGCCATCGTCGCTCGTGACCAGTGTGTCGGCCTCGCACTCCGGACAGCCTTTGACCTCCTCCGCCTCGTCCCGTTCCGTTTCCGCCGGCGACTCTGTGTCAGTGCGCTCTCGCTGCCGACGGTGCCGACTCATGTGGACCCATATCACGTTCGGACACGTAAACCCACGTATTGTCTACCCGGAACTGTCGAACTGTCAAAACGACGCCGACGCCGCCGACTCGCCACTACGGACGATGCGTTTCGAAGAAGTAGCCGTGCCGCGGCGGCCCGATTACTTGCGGACGAGGTTCGTCGCGCGGGGTCCCTTTGGGGATGATTCGATGTCGAACTCGACTTCCTGGCCCTCCTCCAAGTCGGGGCCGCCGACGTCCTCCATGTGGAAGAACACGTCCTCGTCGTCGTCGACGCCGTCGTCGTCAGTCGAAATGAAACCGTAACCGCCTGTGTTGTTGAAGAAATCAACCTTACCGTTTGCCATTACGAATGAACATAGACCCGCCGCGGGGATAACCCTTCCGTGGGTCGACCTATCACGACGCCGTAAACTCTGACCGAGCCGATCCACGGGGCCGCCGGTCCGGTGGATGGGAGACAGGCCTTTACGCCGTGGGACCGACTCCCGAAGTGGATCGTCATGCAACCGTGCCACAGCTGTCAGGCGGTCATCGACGAGTACCTCTTGGACAAACACCTCGAACCGCTGCGGGAGCTGACGGCCGACGACTTCAACCTCTGTACGGACTGTACGACCGTCGAATCGGACGCGTGCGTTGTGTGTGGCGGCGGCGTGTACGTCCCCCGGGGCGAGGGGACGGTCCCGGACTACTGCCCGGCCTGCCGGTCCGAGTTGATCGGGCGGACAGGCGACGACCCCGGCTGGCACCGGACCCGACCGTCCGCGTAACCACGCGGGCTGTCGACGCACGTCAGGGGCGTGCGCCGGCACTGCTGTCACACCGAAAGCGATGCTGTCTCGACGCGTTTCACCCGCGTGAACGAGTCACCCGCCACTGGCGGGGCCGACACGGGTAACCGGCCGGACTGGCGAGTGGGTAGTATGCCACAAAACGGACAAATTCACCCGGTCTCGCCCCCGCCCAAGGCGAGGTTCTTCTGCCCGGTCTGTGAGCACATCGGACGAATCCCCGAGGACCTATTGTGCCATGGCGCCGGTGCACACCGCGTCTCCAGCTGCCCGGAGTGCGGCACGAGGATCACGTCACGACCCAGCACGCCGCCGACCCGGGCAGACCGCGACGGCACCCGGCAACCCTGTCAATCAGATTAGGATATGGGTGGTTCCCGGTCCGCCGGTTGGGTGAGTTCGGTCCAGGTCATCCCTCGGGAACGATCCGCTCCTCCCCGTCCC
>CAYUFG010000149.1:0-5323 GCA_964443815.1 uncultured Halobacteriales archaeon
AGTTTGTCATTTAAACGTTCGGAGGGGCACGGAGCGCACGGCTGTATCCCCGCCCCACTCGCTCCCTTCGGTCGCTCCCTGAGGACGGGGACTTAGCCTGTAGAAGTTAAATCCGCTCGACGATCGTGGCGATGCCCTGTCCGAAGCCGATGCACATCGCTGTGAGCCCGTACTCCTGTCCCGTCCGCTCGAGTTCGTGAGCGAGCTTCGTCAGGAGTGCCGCGCCCGTGGCACCCAGCGGATGGCCGTGGGCGATGGCGCCTCCGAGCGGGTTGACGTCCTCCCATGAGGCACCGATCTCCTGGAGCCAGTACGCGACCACGGATGCGAACGCCTCGTTCACCTCGAAAATGTCGATCTCGCCGACGTCCATACCTGCCTTCTCCAGGACGCCCTCCGTCGCTGGCACCGGCCCCTTCAGCATCGTCACTGGGTCGACGCCGACGACTTCAGACGCGACGATCCGTCCCATGGGATCCCAGCCTCGGTCGGCCGCCTCCTCCTCGCTCGCCACCAGCAGCGCCGACGAGCCGTCGACGATGCCCGAGGAGTTGCCCGCATGCAGGACGCCGTTGCCAGGTTCGCGGAAGGCAAGCGGCAGTCCCGAGAGCGCGTCGAGGTCGGTTCCCGGCCGGGGGTGACCGTCCTTGCGAACCGTGATGGCATCCTCATCGAGCGTCGTCTCGACGGGCACGAGCTGGTCGTCGTAGTGGCCGGACTCCCAGGCCGATGCCCATCGGCGGTGTGAGTCGACGGCGATTTCGTCGAGTTCCGTCCGCGAGAAGTCGTTCTCTTCCGCGATTCGCTCGGCGCCCTCGCCCTGCGTCGTGAGTTCCGGGAAGTGCTCGAAGTAAGTGTCGGTGACGCCGTCGCCATCCGACCCGATTGGGACGCGGGTCATGTGCTCCGTCCCGCCCGCGATCAGGATGTCGTGCTCGCCGGCTTCAACGGTCGTGGCCGCAAAGTTCACGGCCTGCTGGCCGGAGCCACACATCCGGTTGAGCTGGACGCCCGGCACGACGTCACCCCAGCCGGCGACCATCGGTGCCAGTCGGCCGATGTTCAGCCCCTGCTCGTCGATCGGCGTCACGCAGCCGTAGATGACGTCCTCGATGTCGTCGGGCTCGAACCCGGTGCGCTCGCGCAGCGCGGGCAGCGGCGCCGCTGCGAGGTCCTGCGGGTGGGTATCCCTGAACTTCCCGTCCTTGTCGCCGAAGGGTGTCCGGACGGCGTCGACGATGACCGGATCCTGCATGCCACCACCTTCCCAATGCGGTGACATATTTCTTGCGAGACTTTCGGTACGAGACGAGCCAATTCGATACCGCTGTGCAGTATACCCTGTTCTAGCGGCCCTTCAGCGCGTCATCACCGACTCGAGGAAGTCGTAGATCCGCATGAGATCCGCCTCGTCGCCCTCGGCCCGCCTGGCGTAGGCGATTAAGTGGTGAGTGACGTGCCCGAGCATCACAGGGACGTCCTGGTCGCGGGCGAATTCTGTGAAGAGTTTTGTGTCCTTCTCGGAGAGTGAGAGGGGGAAGCCGTGGTCCTCGCTGGCGAGGATCAGGTTGGGGAACTTGTGCTCGGTCGCGCTGTTACGCCCCGTCGACGCAGAGAAGACCGAGACGAGTTGTTCCGGGTCGAGCCCGGCCGACGCGCCGAGGATAACCGCCTCCGACGTGGCGACGAGGGCCGTGTACGAGAGGTAATTGTTCAGCAGTTTCGTCGCGTGGCCGTCGCCAGGAGAGTTCCCGACGTGGAACCGCTCCGTCGAGAACGATGCGAGGATCGGATCGCAGGCGTCCGCCACCGCGGGATCACCGCCGAGCATGATCGAGAGCGTCCCGGCCTGCGCACCGTGGGGGCCCCCGCTCACCGGCGCCCCCAATACGTCGACGCCGCCGTCAGCGAGCCGGTCGGCGACGGCGTTGGTCAGCGCCGGCCGCGACGTCGTCGTGTCGACCAGAACGGTCCCCTCTTCGAGTGCAGGCTCGATATCGTCGACGACATTTCTCACGTCCGCCGGCCCGGGAAGTGATAGAATTACGATATCAACGTCGCCCGCAACGGCGCGTGTGGACTCCCCGCGGGTGGCGCCGTTCTCGACTGCCGTGTCGAGGGCAGCGTCGTCGACGTCGAAGGCAGTGACGTCGTGGTCGGCGTCGACGAGGTGCTCCACCATCGGGCCACCCATGTCGCCGACACCGATGAAGCCGATTCGTGCCATGCGCACCTGGTCGGCGGAGTCACTGAAAAACCTACGCCGGCAGGGCGAGCTCCGAAGGCCGATTCAGTCGAAGGTCCGGTTCGCGAATCGATCGCGGATCTCCGGGTCCGGCACCGGGCAAGCGTCCTTCCTGCCGAAGACGCGGTAGCGGTACCTGGCGACGACGTCGTAGCCGAAGTCACGCAGCGATCTGGGCAGGTATCGCAAGGGCGAGAGTAGCGGCCAAGGCCCGTCGAGGTGGCGCATGACCCGGAGGATCGCCTCGGATTTCAGGTAGTGCTGATCCCCCTCGACGAGGACGACGGTGTCGACCTCTTTGGGATCGAGGTCGAACCGCTCTTGGAGGAGCTGGCCGACGTCGGATTGGAGCGGGGCGAACCGGTACCGCCCCTCGGCGTCGAACTTCACGACGAACCGGACGAGGCCGTTACAGAGGTTGCAGACGCCGTCGAACAACAGTACCGGGTGGTCGAGTGAGTCGACGATCTCGGCCGGGGTGCGCTCGTCGATTCCATCGTCGCCCTCGCCGGCCGAGTCGCTCGCCATCCTCAGACGCCGCGACCCTGGAGCTTCTCCTCGTCCGGGAGGTCGACGTTCGCGTCGCCCTTCATACCCGCTCCGATGTTCGAGGCAATCTCGGCGAGTTGTTCGGGGTCGTCCCAGTTGTTGACTGCGTCGACGATGGCCCGACCCATCGCCTCTGGATCCTCCGCACCGAAGATACCAGAGCCGACGAAGATGCCGTCACACTCGTGGTGCATCATCAGGGCTGCGTCAGCGGGCGTGGCGATGCCACCGGCCGCGAAGTTGACGACCGGTAGGCGGCCCATCTCGGCGGTCTCGTGGACGAGCGAGGCTGGCGCGTCGTTCTCGCGTGCCCAGGCTTCGCGCTCCTCGTGGGTCATGCCCTCGAGGGTGCGGATGGCGCCCTTGATGGTGCGCTGGTGGTGGACGGCCTGGTTGACGTCGCCGGTGCCAGCCTCGCCCTTCGTGCGGATCATCGCCGCGCCCTCGTCGATGCGCCGGAGCGCCTCGCCGAGGTCGCGGGCGCCACAAACGAAGGGCGTGGTGAAGTCCCGCTTGTCGATGTGGTAGGCGTCGTCCGCGGGGGTTAGTACCTCGCTCTCGTCGACCATGTCGACGCCGATGGCCTCGAGGATCTGAGCTTCCTTCGTGTGGCCGATCCGTGCCTTGCCCATCACCGGGATCGAGACGGCGTCGATGATCTCGGCGACGTCCGCGGGGTCGGCCATCCGGGCGACGCCACCGCGTTTGCGTATGTCTGCCGGAACCGCTTCGAGGGCCATCACCGCGACCGCGCCGGCTTCCTCCGCGATCCGCGCCTGGTCGGGGTCGACGACGTCCATGATGACGCCGCCCTTCTGCATCTTGGCGAACCCCCGTTTGACGAGTTCTGTCCCGCGCTGGAGGTCCTCCAGGTTCGTTTCGTCGCTCATAGGCGCGCTTCGGGGCCGAGTCACGTAACGGTTGCCTTCGCGGCGGTTCGCCACTACCCCGCCTCGCCCGCCGTGACCTCGGTCGCAAACGCCCGGACGGCGTCCGTGAAGAACTGGGGGTTGTCGAGGTTCGAGGCGTGACCCGCATCCGGGACCGCTCGGACGGTGACGTCGGCACTCGTGAGACGCGCGGCGATCCGGGGGTGCATGTCCCGCATCACTCGAGGCAGGTGGTCGCCGTAGAGGAGCAGCGTCGGGGCCGTCACTCGGGAGAGGTCGATCTCGGTGTCGGGAAACCGCGCCATGCCCCGGGCAATCTTGGCGAACTCGGCGTGGGAGATGGTCGGGCCCGCCTCCATCACCGATTGAATCCGTTCGGGGTCGCCGCCCACGCCCGGCGAGAGCCGGTTGCCGATCCGGAGTTGTAGCCTGTTCAGTGCTGGGTACCGCACGAACCGGTCCAAGAGGGCGAAGGTGCGGAGGTTGGCGAAGAGCACGCGTGCACCGAGTGGAACCGGTGCGGATGCGAACGTGTCCGCGAGGATCAAGCCGCGGACACGGTCGGGGTGTCTCGCCGCGTACGCCTGGGCAATGCACCCGCCGATTGAGAGCCCACAGATGATCGGCTGCTCGACGTCGAGTGCCTCGAGAAGCGCGTCGAGGTCACGGGCGAACAAGTCGACGTCGTACCGAGGCCGTCGAGAGCCCCCGGTCTGTCCGTGGCCACGAGCGTCGTAGGTGAGGGTCGTGAACGCGGTACGCAACTGTTCGACCTGCTCGTCCCACTGAGTCGTGTTCATGAACAGCGCGTGAGCGAAGACGATCGGCGGCCCGGATCCCCGCCGCTCGTAGTAGGTCTCGATACCGTTGGCCTCGATGGTCGGCATACCCTGTCTAGGCCTGAGCGGCAAATCAAGATTCCCGGTCACCGAGGAACAGCGCGGAAGGCCACGGCTTTGCGCCGTGGGCGGAAGCGCGTTCGCTTCCTGAAGCCCCTCGGGCCGATGGCCTCACTGGATCCCCAACGAGGCCTACACTTTACGTGGGAATCCGAGGCCAGCGTGTCGTGGATAGTCTGGAATTGCAGCCGCCGCATCCGAATTCGCTTCGCCGCACCACGGAGCGGCACGTCTGCGCGCCAGCCCATCCCTATCGGAGTCGGGTGCTGCAGCGTCGACATCCACACATGGGTGGAGCGATATCGCGGTCGTGAGTGCTCCCACACTGTCGTGTTGGGAGGGACACTCGCCGGTGTCCGTCCTGAGAACGCCGCGGATTCGACCGTCCGTGGCGTGGTCTGGCCCGGTATCGAGCCCACCGCCTCCATTCCAGGAGACTGCGTCGTGGAAACGGACCTCCACGGTTCGATCCAGCAGGGGCAGACGTCCATTGCTGGAGGGTCGTTCCGTCAGCACGCCCTATGGTCAGGGCCGATGGTCGTGAACGCCCGTCGGTGGCGTCCGACAGGCCGGTGTCGACAGATCGGGAGTCCGCTGAGAAGCCCACCCGTGTCAACGGTGGGTAGCTGACACGTACAAAGCGGAAGCCCACGACTTCAGTCGTGGGAGGATGTCAAGGTCATGCGGACGGCCACCGCAAGGAGTTAGGGGGACCGCTCGTAGGTCGAGACGATGGGAGC
>CAYUFG010000150.1:0-5257 GCA_964443815.1 uncultured Halobacteriales archaeon
CGTCGTGACGACGCAGATGGAACACCACTCCTCGCTCGTCACCTGGCAGCAGATCGGCAAACGGACCGGTGCGGATGTCGAGTACGTGAGGGTGACCGACGAGGGTCGGCTCGACATGGAGCACGCCCGGGAGCTGATCGACGATTCGACCGCGATGGTGAGCGTGGTCCACGTCTCGAACACGCTCGGTACGATCAATCCTGTCGCGGAGCTCGCGGCCCTCGCCCACGACCACGACGCCCTGATCTTCGTCGACGGCGCCCAGGCCGTGCCGACGATGCCGGTGGACGTCGAGGCCATCGACGCCGATTTCTACGCCTTTTCGGGCCACAAGATGGTCGGGCCCACCGGCATCGGCGGGCTGTACGGCAAGCGTCACCTGCTCGAAAGGATGGAACCGTTCCTCTACGGCGGCGAGATGATCCGGAAGGTGGGGTTCGAGGAGACAACCTGGAACGACCTACCCTGGAAGTACGAGGCGGGTACGCCGCCCATCGCCCAGGGCGTGGCGCTCGCGGCGGCCGCGGACTACCTCGAAGACATCGGCATGGACCGGATCCGCCGTCACGAGAACGAACTCGCCCAGTACGCCATGGACCGCCTGAACGAGTTCGACGACATCCGGACGTTCGGCCCGCCGGCCGGCGAGGAACGGGGCGGGCTGGTCGCCTTCCACCTCGACGGGGTCCATCCACACGACCTCTCCGAGATTCTGAACGACCACGCCGTCGCCGTTCGGGCCGGCCACCACTGCACTCAGCCGCTTCACGAACTCCTCGGCGTGGCCGCGACGACGCGAGCCAGTTTCTACATCTACAACACCGAATCGGAGGTCGATCGCCTCGTCGCCGCTCTCGACGATGCGCGCGACCTCTTCGCGTGAACGTGGAAACGATGCGACCGTTTCATTGATGGTCCAGGCGCGTCAATCGACCGGATATGATCCCGCCCTCCACCATCTTGCAGCCCGAAACGGACAGCTCGAGGCGTCACTCGACGGGGGTGGGCACCGGTGAGTGAGCTCCGACAGGTAGCCGTCGCCGTCATCGTCGCGGCGCTGGTATTGCAGGCCGCCGCCGTCGGTGTCACAGCGCAAACGGCCGCCGAACCGGCCGACGACGTGTACGTGAGCGACAACGGCGACGCGGTATTCGTCTACGAGAGCGAGCCCGGCGAGGACTCACCCGAAAGTGCGGAGTTCGGCGTCAACGTGGCCGAAAACCTCGTCTATGGGCTCGTCACGGACTCCGTCGAGGGAACGCCGGACGTCCGTGGGCAGTTCTCCGCCGGCGCGACCCCGACGGAGCTCACGGCCGAGGGTGGGCTCTCCGTCCCAAGCCCGGACGCCCTCCAAGCGTTCGCGCTCGAGGTGAGTTCGGCGACGACCGAACAGACGTCCGAGAGCGACGTCTCGCTGGACACCACGATCACGGACGAATCCGGACTCTCGGGATTCGTGAATTCGGTGAATACGAGCGGCGAGGTGACGATGGCCGCCGATCAGTTGACCGCGACCGCCGGTCTCGACGTCAGGACGAACGTGCCGCTCGGTGAGCGCGAGTCGCTTCAGGCCAGCATCGCTGCGGACGACGGCGGCTACGAACTGGCGGTCGACTGGTCCCGGCTCGTCCCGCAACGACAGGCCGAGCAGTGGCGCAATTCCGACAATGCGGAGCGATTGCTCCGGACGCAGTACCAGGCTATCGCCGAAAGCCTCGGCGGATCGGCCAGTGTTGAAATCGGGAGTATTTCCGTCACCCAGGAGGACGCCGGCTACCGCCTCGAACAAGTGTACACTGTCCAGCTTTCCGGTATCGATTCGGGCCTCGAATCGATGGTACGGACGGCCCTGGCCGAGAATCCCGAGTTCTCGGACGAGCAGGTCGACCGGCTCGCGAGCGGTATCGCCGCCGTCGATCTGCGGGATCTCAGTATCAACTATACCCTCGACGCCCGCGACCTCACCGGCGAGGTGAACCTCGACGTCAGGGGGTACGACCAACTGGCGCTGGCGTACTTCGAGATCGCACAGGCGGTCGGGGCGGGGAACGTCGGCGACGTGCTCGATCGAGCGCGGTCACAGTTCGAGGCCCAGCAGGCGGCCGACCTCGAGCAACGCTTTCACTGGGTCGGCAACCTCTCCCATCCGGAGAGTGGAGTCGTCCGGGGCCAACTCGAAGCCCGGTCACGTGCGACGAACTGGGGCGAGTACGTAGACGAACTCCAGGAACGAGACGTCCCGTTCATCTCACAGGAGTTCGAGCTTACCGGCGACCTCAGTGACGGGCGGCTGGCGTTCGACGGATCGGCGTCGATGACGGGTGAGGAGCTGTTCGATCTGCTCACCCAGGGATTCCCGACCGGCGAAGACGTGCCCAGCGAAACCGCCGCGATCTTCGAGGCGCTCCGCGACTCGAACCCCGAGAAGGCGAAAGTGACCGGTTCGTACGACAGTGATGGCCTCCGGTTCGAGGCCGGCGCCGAGTTCGGTGACCTGGCGCAGCTTCGAGATGCGATCGCGGAGGAAACCGAGGTTCCACGGTTCAGCGAGGTCGCCGGCCGGGCGAACGAGACCGGCGGGGAATCGATCGTGCGCGTTCCGGGCGCCGTCTCGGAGCAACCGACAGAGGCGAGCGTCCGCGAGTTGACCGGCGTGTCCGATGACACGACCATTCACATGCCCGGTGAGTGGGACCGCGACTTCCCCTCGATGGACGTGGAGCGCGCGAGGGACTTCCTCTCGGACGTCGGCGCGGGATCCTCCGGCCCCGGGTTCGGAGCGATCGTCGCCATCGTGGCGATTCTCGTCGCCGCCGGCCTCCTTGGCCGGCGTCGGCGGTGATTACCCCGGACAGTCACGTCGCGGTAAGATTCGGAGGCATCGATTCGGCCCGGCTCGGAACCCTTTTCCGCGCTTGCGGCCAATCCGGAGTCACAATGGGCATCGGCGGCTCGGACATGTACCGACAGCAGATCCTCGACCACTACAAGTCGCCACGAAACTACGGCGAGATCGAGGAGCCGACCTATACGCACGTCGGCGAGAACCCGATGTGTGGCGACACCATCGAGATCGACGTGGTCCTCGACGATGCCGAGGAGACCATCGAGGCGGTGGCCTTCCGGGGGGACGGGTGTGCGATCTCACAGGCCGCGGCGTCGATGCTCACCGAGAAACTCGTCGGGATGACCGTCGACGAACTACACGATCTCGACCGCGACGACATGACCGACATGCTCGGTGTGGACATCTCGCCGATGCGGGTCAAATGTGCCGTCCTCGCGGAGAAAGTTGCCCAGGACGGCGCCGACATTTACTTCGACGAACTCGACGTCGAGAAGACGACGACCGAGGACTAGTCAGCCGCCGCGCCAGCTGACGGCGCCCTCGAGATCGTGGGGCTGGTGACCGCCGTGATCGAGCGCGGTCTCGTAATACCGCCGCAGATCGTCACGGAAGGCCGGGTCCGCACAGTTCTCGATGACTTCCACAGCACGTTCTCGCGGCGAAGTTCCGCTGAGATCGGCGACGCCGTGTTCCGTGACGAATGCGTCGACGTCGTGTTCGGTGTGGTCGACGTGGGGAACCATGGGAACAACCCTGGATATGTCGCCGCCCGCGGCTGTGGACGGCAGCGCGACCACGGAGACGGCCGAATGCCTGTTGAAGTCGTTACTGCCGCCGATGCCGTTGATGATCGAGGTGCCGTTGACGTGCGTTGAGTTGACGTGCCCGTAGATGTCGACCTCGAGGGCGCTGTTGACGCCGAAGACACCCAACCGCTCGACGAGTTCGGCCGCATTCGAGACGTTGGCGGGCCGCAGGACGATGTCCTCTGCGTACCCGGCGATGTCCGCGAAGAGTCGATCCTGCCCCGCCGCGGAGAGCGCCAGCGAAGTCGCGCTCGCAACCTCGAGGGTCCCATCGTCGAGCAGGTCGAGGAGGCCGTCCTGGATGACTTCCCCGAAGTAGGCGACAGACCGGTCCCCAAAGTCGACATCGCCGAACTCGCCCATGAGGGCGTTACCGAGGCTGCCCACGCCGAATTGGAGCCTGACGGTCTCCTCGAACACCGGGTTGGTTTCGAGCTGCCGACGGAGGAAGTCCCCGAGATTGGCGGCGATAGCGCGGTCGGCCTCCGTGGGCGTCCGAAACTCGTAGGGCGAGTCGCGTGTCTCGGTACGGACGACGGCACCGAGTTTCCCGGCATCGAACGCGACTGTCGGAGAGCCGATCTCGTCGCCGGGCTCGCGCACCGGGATGGCCTCCCGGTTCGGCGGTAAGTCCGGCAGGTAGATGTCGTGGACGGCACCGAGTTCGCGCGGCTGGCTTTCGTTCACCTCGACCACCAGTTCGTCGGCAGCTTCGACGAAGGAAGGGGTCTGGCCCACGGACGTCGATGGGACGAGCCAGTCAGCTCCCACCGCAACGGCCTCGATGACGGCGACATCGGGCGACGGGAGGCGGCCCGTCAGGACATCGTCGCCGACGCCGGCAACGTGCCGGTCGGCCATCGCGATCCGGCCGGAGTTCGCGCCATCCCGCGCGGCCTGCCGCGCCTGATAGGGAAACCGCCGCGCGATCGCGCCGGCTTCGACCATGGCAGTATCGATCTCGTCGCCGACGCTCCCGCCGCTGATGAGCGTCAATTCGAGTTCTCGGTCGCTATCAGCAAGTGCCAACGGCACGGCTTTCGGGTAGCCGACGCTGCCGAAGCCGCTGACGGCGACGACAGCGTCGTCCGAAACCTGCCGGGCGGCCTGCTCGGCCGACCGTTCCGGTAGTCCGTCGGCGATCCGCGGTCGGTCGGCCCAGTCGGTCACGAGCGACGACCTCTGTTCATGGTCAGGGACGCCTCGGGTTCCCCTTAGCTGTGGGGTGTCTTCGGCGCCAGTGGCGAGCGGGGAACCGACAATGCAAGACGGCTCTCAATCGTGTCGCTCGGTTCTGCCCTCCACACGATCACTGTCAGGCAAACGCGACCGGGACACCCGCGGCGGCTTCCTCGTCGGTGACCTTCTCCAGGGCCTCCTCGAAGTCCGCCGTCAGGACTTCAGTGCGCTCGTCTCGGATGGCGAAGATGCCTGCCTCCGTCGCGAGACTCGCCAGTTCCGCTCCCGAGAAGCCCTCCGTCTCGCTCGCCAACTTCGCCATGTCGACGTCGTCAGCGAGCGACATGTCCGCGGTGTGGAGCTCGAGGATGCGCTTGCGGGCGTCCCAGTCCGGTAACGGAACCTCGATCAGGCGGTCGAACCG
>CAYUFG010000151.1:0-5248 GCA_964443815.1 uncultured Halobacteriales archaeon
CTCCACGCCATCCCCTCGGTTTCCCTGCCAGGCCGGCTGGCGCGTCGAACAGTCGACCCTCGGGATCAAACTGCACCATCGCTGATCGATTGCCGATCGGCTTCGGGCAGTCGGACCCTGGGGTTCCTCCACGGCAAGGACGGAACCCACCAACCCGACTGGTTATTCACATCCCGGTCTGGATCCATCCCGATGGATATCACCGCTGCAGACGGTCTAAGCAGGTCCGAACAATTGCGCGGGGCCCTTCACCGAAGCAAGCCGAAGGTGATAGCTATGCCACTGGCTCGCAACAGGGCGGAGATCGGCGGTCCCCAAGCCCACTCACTCAGTCCGGTCACCGAAGTTGCTCAGGTCTCCCGGGTGCAGAAGCGGGCGAGACCCTTTCCGCTTCGATGAAGGGGCCCGGCTCGAACCCCGTCCGGCCATTTCTGGCAAAACGTCGTTCTCCGATGGTCCATCCCACGGCTGATCAGCCGTAGGTATATGCAGGCAGGCGACCTTCGGCCGGTATGTTCGAGATCGACCACGTGGCGGCCGCCGTCGAAGACGCCGACAATGCCGTTGAGGCCTTCGTCGAGGCCACCGACGCGGAACACGTCCTGACGCTCGACAGCGACGAGTGGCACTACCGGACCGCCTACATGCTCGCCGGCGAGGACATGTTTACGTTGATCTCGCCGCTCTCGGAGGAGAGTTTCATGCACGATTACATCGAGCGGCGCGGGCCGGGCTTTCACCACATCGGCGTCAACGTCGACAATCTCGACGCGGCAGTCGCCTCGATGAAGGCGATGGGTGGCGAGGTAATCATGGAAGACCATATCGAAGGCGTCCGGAAAGAGAAGACGCTCCACCCGAAGTCCTGGTTCGGACTCCAGATCCAGCTCATCGAGTGGGCCGACGAGGTCGACGATTCGGCCCGCAGTCACATCGAGGCGATGCGAACGGTGAAAGACTAGTTAGAACGCCGGCATCACGTCCGCCTCCAGACGCGTCATGAAATCAGTGGGGTCGTCGTGGACGGGGTTGAAGTGGACGCCGTCGACGCCGTCGATGGCCGCGAGAGTCTCCAACTGGTCGATCACCTCGTCGGCGGATCCGACGATGGCGAACCGTTCAATCAGGTACTCGGTCAGCCCGAGATCGTCGATCAGCCGGCGGTTCGCCGGATCGTCGCCCAATCCCAGATGTTGCTCGGAATCGTACTCCCGGACGAGTTCCTGGACGGCCTCGACGTACTCCTCGGGGACTTGCTTGCCCTCGAGGGTAAACTGTAGCGTGTGGTGTCCGGCGCCCGCGACCGTCGACTTCAGGGTCTCGCCAACAGCAGACAAATCGTCGACGACCGCGCCCCGGCCGAAGACCCACTTCTCGACATCGTCCGGGTCGCGTCCGGCCTCCTCGGCACCTGCATCGATTCGACGGATAGCCTCCTCAACGACCGGTTTCGTGGTCCCACCGCCGATCAGTACGCGATCAGCGACCTCCCCCGCCATCTTGAGTGTCTGTGGCCCCTCCGCGGCGAGGAAGAGCGGAACGTCACGGGTGGCCTCCTTCATACGAAGCCAGGTCAGATCGACCTCGTAGTCGTCGAAGTCGACGGACTCGGCCGCACAGAGGCGGTTGAACGCCGTACAGAACTCGTAGAGTTCCCGGAGCGAGGCGGCAGATTTCCCGAGTGTGTAAACCGCGCTGTCGCCGCTCGATACCCCCAGCACCGCTCGGCCGTCTGAATGCTCGTCCAGCGTGCACAGTGCACTCGCCGTGACGGCGGGGTGCCGAGTGACCGGGTTCGTCACCGAAGAAGCGAGTTCGATCTCACTCGTGTGGTGGGCAGCAGCGCCCATGCTCGTGTGGAGTTCCTGCATCAGACACTGGGAGTCGGCGACGCCGACGAGGTCGAAGCCATGTGCCTCCGCGGCGATCACCTCGTCGAGGAACGTCTCGCTGTCCCGCGGGATCGTGAGAACGCCGAACTTCATGCGAGTCCAGTCGAGGGCGAGCGCTTAATGGTTGTCCACCGGACGCACGGCCCCGGGGGTGGTCCACACCATGTAGCCGGACCAATCGTCGCCCGAGACCCGATCGAACGAACGGCTGAAGACTTATCGGGGCGCCGGGGCTGTTCCGACCATGGTCGAGCTGACGATCCACGGCCTCGACAGGGGCGTGCTCCTGAGCGACGAAAACTACGACCTCGAGGCGGGGACCACGGCCACCGCAGCGGACCCGAATCCGACGTTAGAGCGAACCGAGACGCCGGTCTACAACCTCGTCATCGAGCATCCCGCCGGTACCATCCTCTGGGATTCCGGGGTTCATCCCGAGGCGGGCGACGGCCACTGGCCAGCGGGGCTCTACAATGCCTTCGAGGCCGTCGACGCGCCCGATCACACCCTGGAATCCGACCTCGAGGCGGCCGGATTCGGGATCGACGACATCGACTACGTGGTCCAGACACACCTGCACATGGACCATGCCGGCGGCCTCCACAACTTCGCGGACACGGACGTCCCGATCTACGTCCACCGGGACGAACTCGAGTTCGCGTACCTCAGCGCGACGACCTCCGCCGGCAGCGCCGGCTACGTCAAGGCCGACTTCGACCACGACCTCAACTGGCGGGTGGTCCACGGCGAGCGCGAACAGCACTTCGAGGGCATCGAGTTCGTCCGACTCCGGGGACACACACCCGGTGTGCTCGCGATGACCGTCGACGTGGACGACCACGGCACCATCCTGTTCACTAGTGACAATGTGGAAGTCGCTCCCAACTACGAACGGGGTATCCCTGCCGGGCCCGGCATCTGCCGGAATCGCGACGAGTGGGACGCGAGCATGGCGACATTGCAAGACATCGAGCGCCGGCGGGACGCGACGGTTATCTTCGGCCACGATCCTAACCAGCAGGCGACGATCCACGAGGGCTGGCCCTAACTCACTCGAACGCGGCGCGGACGCTGCCGACGAATTCCTCGAACTCCGTCATACGGTCCTCCAGCGAGCCGAGGCGGTCGGTTACCGACGCGCCGTCGGCTGTGTGACCGAGGGTTGATTGCAGCTCGTCGATCTCGGCCCACAGGTCGTCGTGGGAGTCCGAAAGCGTCTCGAGATCGCCCTCGAGAGTTTCGGTTTCGCTTCGGAGCGAGGCCATCCCTCCCTCGATGTCTTCGGTTTGGGATCGGAGGGCATCGAGGTCGGACTCGAGCGTCGAAATCCGCTGCTCGAACTTCTCGAGCATCGCCTGAGCCCCACCGTTTTCGTCGAGGAAGTCGGCCAACGCGTCGCTGTAGGCTCGCAGTTCCGCGACGTCGGACTCGATCCGCGAGAGCCGTGCGTCGACGCTGCCGGCGGCGTCACCCATCGCGTCGGCGACCGCCGACGCCAGGACGTCGAGGTCGTTCGGATCGACCCGATTGGAATCCACCTCCGAGGCTAGCGCCTCGAACAGGTCGCCATCACCGTCGGTCGAGGGCGCAGCCGACCCCTCGGTGTGGGGATCGCCGCCGCGACCATCGGGAATCGAAACCGTTTGCGCCGGCTCGGACCGATGGACCGCCTCGTCGATCGAGGGGCCACCGTCGGACGTAGTCGGCGACACGTCGATGCTCGACGGCTCCACGAAGATGTCGCTGGGATCCTCGGTCTCCGTCGCGCTCACCGCGTAGATGGTCCGGCACTCGGCGTCGGGCGGGAGCTCCCGCTCGAAGCGCAGTCGGTTCCCGTCAACCGCCCAGTCGTCACCGTTGTAGTCCGCGTGGAATCCAACGTTTTCGGCGTCGACGGCCTCCGTAAGGACGTCTTCGACGGAAAGTGTGACCGTTTCGTCGCGATTCGACACGAAGTCGTAGACCACCGAGGGGAACGGGAACTCAGTCTCGTCATACCGCTTTTCGATGTCGACCCCCTCCACCGAGTCGGCGTACCGGAATCGGTCCTGTGTGCTCATACCGAAGACCGAGACCGGTTCCTGGACTTAAACCCGACACCGGATTTAACCAGCTTGAAACTACCCCCACACCAGGGTTTTTCGGGGCCTGCCCGTGTCTGTGGGCTCGCGATGCTCATCATTCACGCGACGATGCAACTTGATTCGGACCGGCGAGACGAGGCACTCGACGTCATCGCCGACCTGGCCGCAGCCTCACGTAAGGAGCCCGGCATCATCGACTACAATATCGCCGAAGACATCGAGTCGCGTGGGACCTTGCGGTTCGTCGAGCGGTACGAAGACCGCGACGCGCTCGCCGCCCATCAGGAGACCGATCACTACCAAGCGTTCGATGGTCGCCGGGACGAGTTGCTCGAGGGGGACGCGGACGTCACCCTGTTCGACGTGGCGGACGCCACGGAACTCTGACTCAGCTGACGAACCGCTCGATTCGCGCCATCGCCTCCTTGAGGTCGTCCGTGCCCGTGGCGTAGGACACCCGAAGGTGGCCCTCCCCGCCGGCACCGAACGCGCCGCCGGGGACGACAGCAACCCGTTCCTCCTCGAGGAGTGCCTCGGCGAAGGCCTCGGCGTCGTCCCAGGGTGCTTCGGGGAACGCGTAGAAGGCACCACTTGCGGGGAAGCAATCAAGGCCCATCCGGTCGAACCGCGAGAGGACGAGCTGTCGACGTCGGTCGTATTGTGCGACCATGTCGTCGACCGCATCGGCACAGCTGTCGAGCGCTTCGATCGCGGCGTACTGTGCCGTGGTCGGCGCCGAGAGCATGGTGTACTGGTGGATGCGGTTCATGGCACCGACGATTTCCGGGGGACCGAGGGCGTACCCCAGCCGGAGGCCGGTCATCGCGTAGGCTTTCGAGAACCCGTTGAAGACGACCGTCCGTTCGCGCATGCCCGGGAGGGTCGCGATCGAGGTGTGCTCGTGTTCGTACGTGAGTTCGGAGTAGATCTCATCAGTCACCACACCGAGGTCGTGCTCGCACGCGAAATCCGCTACCTCTCGTAGATCCGACTCGGTCATCGTCGCCCCTGTCGGATTGTTGGGATAGTTCATAACTAGCAAGTCGGCGCGATCCGCACCGGCCGCCTCGAGGACGCCCCGGGTCAACTTGAACTCGTCCTCGCGGCGGGTCGCCACGGGAAGCGGTTCACCCTCCGCGAAGATCACCCCGGGCACGTAGGAAACGTAACTTGGCTGGGCCACCGCGACCGTGTCGCCCGGGTTCACGAGGGCCCGTAGCGCCAGGTCGATACCCTCGCTCGCGCCCGCCGTCACGAGTATCTCCTCGTCGG
>CAYUFG010000152.1:0-5247 GCA_964443815.1 uncultured Halobacteriales archaeon
GCCGGGAACACACGGATCGATCGACCAACAACGACTGAGTGAACCACCACGCTCCGCCGGGCGACCACTGGAGGGGTCGCATCAACTGCCGTCGTGGGAGAGGACTTCAACGGCCAAACCGCCGCTGTCGGTCCTGGTAGTCCCGAAGCGCTCGCAGGTAGTCGCGCTTCCGGAAGTGCTCCCAGTTCACGTCGGTGAAGTAGAGTTCGGCGTAGGCCGACTGCCAGATCATGAAGTCGGACAGTCGTTCGGCGCCTGTCTTGATGAGCAGGTCCGGATCGGTCGGGAACACGAGCTGATCCTCGACCCGCTCGGCCGTGACGTCAGCCGGGTCGAGGTCGCCGGCGTCGACGGCCTCCGCGATCCCGCGGACAGCGCCGGCGAACTCGGCCTTGCCGCCGAGACCGATGCTGATCTGGATGGGTGCCCCAGCCGAATCGGCCGCATCCGGATCGCGGACAGCGATTTCCCGGGGAGCACCGACGTCCTCGAGTCGTTCCCGGAGCGTGGGTACAGCCGCCTCGTCGAGGACGCTCACGTAGACGAGAATGCGCTCGGCTCCGTAGTCGAGCGCCCATCCGAAGCAGTCCTCGAGGGTGTCATACGCGCCGGGCTGGAGGAGGTCGGTCTCGGTGACGACGAGCGCGACCGTCCCGGGTAGAGAGGCGTCGCTGAGGCGAATCCGCGCCGCCAGGTAGGCGTCGTACAGGCCCACGGCGAGTCAATCGCCATGCACCCCAATAACGGTCACGAGACGACTCGCGAGTGGGGCCGGTCTACATTGCGTCCCGTCTGGTGTGCATGATGACGCCGCTGGCAAGCATCAGCAGGGCGATCGCGACCATGCCAGCGTCCGGTCCCATGCCCTCGGCCATCGGGTTCATGCCGCCCATGCCGGTCCCAGTCATAGTGGTCATCCACGCCTGATTGAGCAGCATGACTCCGGCGTAGGCAAGCATGAGCAGGCCGCTTAGATCTGCGATGGCGGCCGCGTACGGCGTGACGATGACGATCCCGTGGACGATCACCACGAGTCCTAGCACGAGCATTAGCCACGCACTCCCCGTCATTTCGGGGCCCGCCGTGGCCAGGTACAGCGAATACCCACCCGAAACGAGGGCGATCGCGCTACCGTAGAGCTCCATCGTGGAGACGTGACTCGATTGCCCGTCCATGGCACCCGCTCGCCGCGGGGTCTGTTAAGCCTATGGGGGTCGTTCGGGTCGGCCGAACAACCCGGCATCCCAACACCCGAAGTCGAACGGTACTTGGGACACGTACCGAGTCGACATGGGCGCAATCTCAGGCGCTCTCGGTCCCGTACGGGCATTCTGAGTAATGGGAACACGTAAGTGGAGAACGGGAATACCGCGGGATAGTGACGACGACCGTCAGGCGTGCCGCCGCGTTCGCCCTCGTGGGGCTGCTAGCCTTCGCCGTGCCGGTGGCCGGCCGCCTGTCGGATCCCGCCCTGGAGACGGTAGTCGCCGCCGGTCCGTTTTTGCTGGTCGCGATCGCCGCACTCACCCTGGTCTCGGAGGGGCCCATCTTCGAACTGTTCGCCAGGCCGGGTGACCGCCGCCACGGCTCCCTGTACGGTCTGGCGGGGTTCGCGCTCGCCGCGGCCGGCCTCGCGATCATGTCAGTAGCGTTCGGCCTCCCGCCCGCCGTCTACGTCTCGACGGTACTGTTGCTCGTGGCCGGAAACCTGGGGAGCCAGCTGGTCGCCACAATCCGGAGCGAGCCAGCGTTCGCCGCGGCGGGCTTCGTCGGATGCGGGTTCGCCGCCGGAACCCTCGGGGGCACGTTCGCCGCAACCATCCTGGGCCTGCCCGCCACTGTCCCGACCTACGCCTTTCTTGCCGCCGCCGGCAGCCTGCTTGCTGCGCTCCTCCGGGAAGTACTCTTCCAGCAGGATGACCCGCTCGTCCTCGTCGCGGCGGCGTTGATGCTGTGGCTGCTGGTCAGTCTCCCCGGAGAGGCCTCATCGACCCGCATCGCGGTGGCGCTCGGCGTGACCGTCGTCCTCGGCTACCTCTCCTACGCCCTCGAGACGGCGTCGCTGCCTGGGATGCTGACCGGGATCCTCCTCGGTTTGCTGACGATCGTCCTCGGCGACTACGGGTGGTTCGCCATGCTCGTGGCCTTCTACGGCGTCGGTGGACTTTCATCGAAGTTCCGGTACGACGAGAAGGTCGCACGCGGCATCGCCCAGGAGAACGAGGGGGCCCGCGGGACCGGAAACGTACTCGCCAACTCCGTCGCCGCATTGGTCGCAGTCCTGTTGGGCGCGGCGAGCCCGAACCTCGGCCTACCGATGGCGCTGTTCCTCTTTGCCTTCGCCGGCTCCGTGGCGGCCGCGCTCTCGGACACGCTCTCGAGCGAGATCGGCGGGCTCTACGATTCGCCCCGGTTGATCACGAACCTCGACGTCGTCGAGCCCGGCCAGGACGGTGCCGTCACGTGGCAGGGAACCACCGCGGGCGTCGTCGGCGCCGGGATTATCGCCATCATCGGCGCGGCGTTGCTCCCGACGATCGGCCCCGTCGGCGCCGTAGTCGTCGCCGCGGCCGGCGTGGTGGGCATGATCGCGGACAGCATCCTTGGAGCTACGCTGGAGGGACGGCTCGTCGGCAACCAGGGCGTGAACTTCTTCGCGACCGCGACGGCGGGTGTGACCGGTGCCGTCCTGGCGGTCGCGACAGGACTCGTTGCGCTCTGAGATGCCAACCGTCAGAGCTGGCGAACCCGAGGATCTGGCCGCACTCAGACGGATTCAGGCCGTGGCCATCGCCGAGCCGTGGACGGGTCTACTCGAGGCGGCCACCGGCCACGGTCCGAGACTTCGCGTCGTCGAGACTGACCGGCCGGTCGGCTACGCGGTCGCACTGGTGGCCGACGACCTCGCCTACGTCCCTGAATTGGCCGTCGATCCGGCGGCGCAGGGCCAGGGCCTGGGTTCGCACCTGGTCGATTCGCTGTTGGAGGAGCTCACGGCGGACGGTATCGAACGGGTCAGGCTGACGGCACGGGCAGATGACCATCGGGCGTGCTCGTTCTACGAATCCCTCGACTTCGAGGCCGTCGACCGGGTGACGGACCAGTTTGCGTCCGGCGACGGCGTCGTCTTCGAGTGGAAGCTCCAAACCGGCCCCGGTGACTGCCATGCTGGCACTCAGTAGCCGTATGGGGTTCATCACGGCCGTCGCTCGAAGTAACGGACGACGAGCGCGAGCCCCCACCCGAGGACGACGGTGACGGCGATCCAGAACACGACGGTCCCGACCGCGTCGAGTTCGAACACGTCCTCGAGGATGCGGTTGAAGCCGCCGACCGAGAGCACCTCGAGCAGGAGAAACCGGACGACGGCGACCGTAACGGCGGCGATCGGCCGACCGAGCGTCGGCGTCGCGAGGCCACCCAAGACGACCGAGAGGAACACCCCGGCCACCGCCAGCGGACCGAGAACGAGCACGTCGAGCAGCGGTCCCGTCCGTTCCTGGAGGAGGAGCAGTGCCGCCGCGGAGAGGCCGGCGATGGTGCCGGCGACGACGACGAATGTCAGCCCTTCGAAGACGAACACCCGTATCGGCTCGTTGATCAGCAAGAGCACCCCGACCGCCGCGACCGCAAGCACCGTCCACGTGGCGCGAATCGCGCCCCTGATGGTGAGGCGGTTGAGGTAGATGGCGACAACAAACAGCATCCCGACGCCGAGGACGGTTGTCGCGAGGCCGACGTTCGCTGCAATGGCGAATCCGCTGTAGGCGAGCTGGTCGGTGAGGTCGAGCGCCGCTGAATCCGCTCCGAAGTCCCAGAGACTCGCCTTCGACGGGTTGACCACCGGGACCGGGTCGAGCCAGCGCTGGTCCGGCCGCCAGCCCCGCCTGATGGCCTGGACGCTCAACAGGTACGTCGGGAGGCCGACGAGAAGCGAGACCACGCCAACCCACAGGGGCCGGCCGACCAGTCTGTTCAGCACCGACGGATCGTAGCGAGGACCGATACGAAACTGCTGCCGTCGGGCGCTGGCGACGACCGGCGCGGTCGCGGCGAGCCGGGACAACCGTCGGAAACCACCATCAGTCTCGTGACCAGACGGCTGGCTCGAGGCCGAGCAGCGCTACGGCGGGTCGATACGCGAAGACCACGACGAAGACGATGACCAGTTCGATCCAGAATCCCAGTTCGCCGACGGCGAGGCGGGCGGCGGTCAGCGCGACGATGGAAAGAAGCACCATCGCGGCGTAGTGCGGGGCGACCGCTTTGAGCCGGTCAGTGTCCATTTGACGGGACGAGGGCGGCCAGCTGGTAAAAGTAACCCGTCTCGGACCAGCGGATCGGGCGGCCACGCCGGCAGCGGCGTATCGGCCCCGGAGCGGTTTGCTGTGGACGGCTGGCGAGCGTGGCCACGGTCACACTCCCGAGTCGGCGCCGCCACGAGGGGATTATTAGTCGGCCCGTCGGATCGAGGTGTATGCAGACCCACATCGTCCCGGTCGGCTTCGACTACGACCGGCTGATCGCGCCGCTAGTGCGCGAAAAGATGGACGTCGACCGGGTCGTCCTGCTCGAGGGGGCGGTGGGCAGTCAAGCGAACGTGGAGTATTCCCGGCGGCTGGCCGAGAAGCTCGAACAGGACTATACCAACCTGCTCGGCGCCGAGACCGAGCGGTTCGTCGTCGCGGACGTCTACGACTACGATGCCGCGTTCGAGCAGGCGTTCGAGCTGATCAACGCCGAGCTGGACCGGCCAGCGGTCGAGGAGACAGGCACGGTCGACGGGGAGCGAACCGCCCGGGGTGACGTCTGGGTGAACATCTCCGCGATGCCACGGACGGTCTCCTTTGCGTTCGCCACGGCGGCCCACTCCATTATGGTCGAACGCGAGTCCGACCGGGACCGCATCCACACCTACTACACCGTCCCGGAGAAGTACCTCGAGACTGAACTGGCCGAGGAACTCCGCGCCCAGATCGACCTGCTCGAGGACCTTCACGAGGGGGGAGAAGCCGAGCAGGCCGACCGTATCCCAGAGCGGCTCGAGAGCGCGAGGGCGCTACTCGCGGAGTTCGACGAGCGCGGGACGACCATCGGTGCCAAAGAGATCGACGGCAGTCACGTGGTGGAACTACCGGTGGCCTCCTTCTCGAACGTCAAACCCTTCGAGGAGGTGATCCTGTTCACGCTCGGCGAACACGGCGAGTTCGAGTCCGTCTCCGAACTGGCGCAGGCGCTCGCCCGCGA
>CAYUFG010000153.1:0-5227 GCA_964443815.1 uncultured Halobacteriales archaeon
GTTCGAGGAGGGGGTTCTTAAGCTTGGCGGGTAGGTAACTCGGTGACTGCGACGGAATCCACCAGAACCAGTCGTTTCCGCGGCATGGATCGGCCTGACAGGCCGGACCAACACGATTCTCGGATAGCCACGGTGGGCTAACGGCCAGCCCCTCCCGTCGACCGGGAGCGTACCCCCTCGCCATGGTCACCGCGGGAGTGGGTTGTTTAAACCACGGCGGGACCAACGAACCACCGTGTGCACGCTCGTGGTCGCCTGGCGAATCTTCGAAGGCGTGCCGGTGGTCGTGGCCGCCAACCGTGACGAAACCCTGGACCGACCGTCGAGCCGACCGAGCCGATGGGAGGGGTCGCCGACGATCGTCGCCCCACGGGACGATCGGGCTGGAGGCACCTGGATCGGGTTCAACGACGCGGGCGTCTTCGCCGGGGTGAGCAATCGTTGGGACAACACTACCCCTCCTGGCGACCGGTCCCGTGGGCTGTTGGTACGGGACGTGCTCGAACAGCGAAATACCAATGCAGCCGCCCGCGCGGTCGAAGCCGCCGTCGCCGAGGACGGCTACGACGCGTTCAACCTCGTCGTCGCCGATGCCGACTCTGCAGTCCTCTTCGAGTGGGACGGCCAGCTTCACGAGACCGACCTCCAGCCGGGTGTCCACGTCGTGATGAACGCGGGCTATGACGACCACTTCCCTGGCGGGAGTGGCCGGCCCGAGGCGGCGGCATCGCAGGCCGAGAATGCTAGGCGCGTGCGAGATGCCCTCCAGCCCCGGTCGGGTGAGGATGCGACGGGCTGGCTCGACCGGGCCGGTGCCGTACTCGGCGACCACGACTTCGGCGTCTGCGTGCACGGCGATGGCTTCGGGACGCGATCGTCCTCGTTGATCCGCATCGGGACAGACGGGTCGGCTGAGTACCGCTACGCCGACGGGCCACCCTGTGAGACGCCGTTCGAACGAGTCCCTGTGCAGGACATCGAAGGACAGAGTTAAACGGCCGGCAAGGGTGGTGTCTCCCATGAGTGCCGCCGACGAGGCCGAGCTCTCCGAGGACGAGCGTGCCGGGCTTGAGCTCGTCCGGGAGTCCGGCGGAATCTACCAGAGCGAGTTCTGGAAACGCCTGGACGTCTCGTCCCGGAAGGGCAGTCGGATCATCGAGTCGCTCCTGGAGAAGGACCTCGTCGCCCGGGAGGAAGCGGTGTACGACGGCCACCGAACCTACCATATTTCGCCGGCGGCCCGCGACCTCGATTTCTCGTTGCTCATGGCGGGGGACATGCTCTCGCCGTTCGTCGGCGAGGAAGACGTCGACTATCGATCGGACGCCTTCTCGCAGTGGATCATGAACCTGGCGTACGAGGAGTGAGGAACCTGATGGCGGACGGTTTTGGGGGAGGGGGTAGACCTACGCCCTGGAAATCGTTCGACTGCATCGATTATGACGGTCAGTCGGGCACGGTGATCTGGAAGCGACGCCACGTGAACTGGGTTGGGAAACTAGAAAAGAACATCTGGCCTGCTTGTACCCCCGATCTCCCAGGTATCAGCGGGGACGGGGCATCAATGTCCGTCTGGGAGATCAGACGGCTGGTCAAGTCGAACGAGCTCTCCTACCTTGTCTAACCACTCTACGCCCCATTTCATCGTCGGTGGAACAAGTGCCGTCGTGAATACCGCGATGAACACTAGAATTGAGAACACCCCCCGATCAATCACGCCTGCAGACAGGCCGATCGATGCGATGACAATCTCGACAGCTCCACGCCCGTTCATCCCGAGCCCCACAACAAACCCTTCTCTCGACGTCAGTTCGGTTGGCAATGCAAACAGCCAGGACCCAGCGATCTTACTGACAAATGCCACCGCGACGAGCACAATCAGTAACAAGAGATCTTCCCTGAACACCGCGAGCGTGAGGTCAAACCCGACCGTCACGAAGAATATCGGGGCAAACACGCCTATCGCCATATCGTATGTCACGTTGTAGATGTGGTCGAAGAGGTCTTGGTGAATCTCGGCCTGTCGAAGGAACAATCCGGCGACGAATCCACCAATGATCATGTGGAGGTCAACGATCATCGCCAGTACTGCAAACGCGAGGGCTACTATCAGGGCGACAGTGAATGCTGCCGTCGTATCGACGAACTCGTACCGTTCCATTTGCGTCTCAAGCCGGTCCCACGCCGTTGGAAGGATGCGGTCCCCGATGAGAATTGCTACAGCGAAGAATCCGAGCGTCTTGCCGACGATGAGTGCCATCCCTGGGATGTCGACGGTACCGAGTTCGACGAAACTCAAGATGGCCGCGAACGCGACCAGCACACCGACGTCCGCGACCAGTGCTCCACCGAGCAACACGCTCGCAATTCGCGTGTCTAGTAAATCCAGATCGATGAGGATACGCGACTTCGTCGCCAAGGAGGTGGCAGCCATGGCCATCCCGATGAATAGCGACGCTGCGGCCGAGAGCCCGACATAGACACCCACACCGTATCCCAGTCCAAACGGGACAAAGAACGCGCCAACCGAGATGATGAGCGCGGCCGGTCCCATCTCGAAGAGGTCGTGGACGTCGACTTCGAGCCCGACATACACCATCAACAGGAAGACCCCGAGTTCCGCGAGGATATCAAGTTCCGCTGCAGGCTGCAAGAGACCGAGAATTGCGGGGCCAAAGACGATGCCGGCGAGAAGCTCACCCATCAACGCGGGGTATCCAAATCGCTGCGCGGCCAGGCCGAACGTCCATGCCAACGCGAGAATCAATAGAAGGGTGACGATGTCGATTCCAACGGACTCGACCATGGTCCCCGGTGTCGTCTCTCCAGCCCTAATTTCGTTCGGTTCGGGACGGCTCGATATTGGGTGGCGGGATCCCGTCCGCCCAGGGTATTATCGGTCTTCGGTCGTTTCGGATTCGTCGGGCGGTGAGCCCACATCGTCACGAAATTCCGTGACGTCCGATCGTACAGGAGTCTGGTGGACCACCAGCCACAGGGTCAGTCGGTAGATGACGTACGCGAAACCCGTGAATAGGAGTAATTCGATGATGTACAGTTCGAGGAACTCAACCAGAGTTACCCGACCGAGTACGAGATCACCGAAATACACGAGCGCCCCGAGCGTGAGGACGAGGATCAAGACGGGCCCCAGTAGTACGAGAAGTGCGATCGCCAACAGGACGATGCGGTCGCGCGACTCGGGCCGTATCATACATTACCGGTATCGCCGCTCGTACCAAAAGCGTACTCCACGCGTTCCTCGATCAGTCCACCCCACCCGCGCCCTCTGCTCCGCATACGTATGTCGATTTCTCTGACCGCATCCGTGATGGCGTCTTTGCCAGTACGCCCCCACGTGAGCCGCGAGACCCGGCGATCCATGTGTTTTGACTGTGGTCCGAAACGGTCAAATCAGGGGACACGACCCGAGCGTGGTGGTGCTATTCTGGTAATGGCGGCGTCTCGCCGTTCGGGCGGTACCAACCACGTACACGAGGGGAACCGCATCAGAGGACGTCGAGCATGCCGAGGGAATCCGAATGACCCCATTTGCGGTACTTCCTCGACCGACGTGTTCCACGATGGAGAATCCGCCGTCGGTGTAGACGTTGACTCGACGGTTCTGGGAGAAGATCCGGTCTGTGGAGGCAACCCGCATAACGACGAGTACACAGAATCCGAGGAAGACCAGCGTGAGACGGTCGCTCTTCAGGATGGTGACGATCGCGGTGAGAAGGGCGTACCGATAGTCAGGCCTCGATGAAGGGTTCGAATACGAACGCAGCCAATCCGATCGACCCAGGCGAACCGCTCACCGCACTCGGCTACGGAGTGTTCGCCGACGGTTGGCCCATTACGCTGGAGGATTAGCGCGTGGCTTCATCCCCTGCCACCAAATATCTACTACCCTAATCGGATGCGGATCCACGTGCGTCGTAGAGTACCACAACGAATTCGTCCTCCCCCGTTGTACGATCACTTGACGCGACAATGAACCGCGTATTTTCGGTCTGCATCGCGTTCCTCTGCCTCACTACTGGATGCCTCTCCGTAGGCTCTAGCGATTCTCCGTCCTCATCGACCCCCGAGCCAGGGGGGCCGACGACGAAGACTCCGACACCAACGCCGACCGAACCAGTAGAGGCAGCCGAAGGACCAGACGACGACAAGGCGGTCCAACTGACAAATCGATGGAATCAAAGCGTCACGATGACCGTCAGGGTCCACCGTGACTCGACGAAGGAGACGGTACACCACAATTCCCACGAGGTTGCCCCCAGCGAGGAACGCATTGCCTACCACATATCCGAGGCCGAGCCTGAGGGGATCGAGTCGTTTACCGTTGTCGTAACGGTCCGAAACACGACCGAGCAGGTCACTATTGTGACGAACGACTGTTATGGGGACGCCCACGCGGAGGTTACCGCGGACGGGACGCTACAGGTATACTACGCGATATGTTGAAGAGATAGCCGGTCGTGGGAGACCCGCTTCAAGCGGAGCCAGAAGACGCCGGCAGGGCTGAAGATCATCGGACTGCCGGTTGTCCGGGTCTGTCATGTACGCGGCGATGTCCTCGTTTCGGGCTGAAGCGACTGCCCATGGGTTCGCAGGTCATCGCCAGCCGATCCCTTGTGAACCCACTATCAGGAAGAGACTGATCGGCCCGCATCAGAGCTTCCGATCCGTCGACACACCACCCACAACAGATCCGTCAGCCATGGCTACAGCTCTTCGACCGCACTGGCAGTCCGCACGATGACCTCCTCGCCGAAGGCCGGCCCGACGAACTGCATGCCGACCGGGAGCCCGTCGACGTCGCCCATGGGGACTGAGATGGCCGGGAGGTTCGCGAGGTTGACTGGCACCGTGTTCGCGTCGACGAGGTACATCGTCAACGGATCGTCGAGGCTCTCTCCGAGTTCGGGGGGTGCGACGGGCATCGTCGGCGAGGCGAGCACGTCGACGGACTCGAAGGCGTTCTCGAAGTCCCGACGGATCCATGTCCGGGCGTCCTGGGCCTTCGCGTAGTACTTCTCCTGGTACCCGGCCGAGAGGGCGTAGGTCCCGAGGAGGATGCGGCGCTTGACTTCGTCGCCGAAGCCCGCCTCCCGCGACCGGGCGAAGGCGTCGTTCCAGTTCCCCTCGAAACCGCCAGAGATGCCGAAACGGACGCCGTCGAACCGTGCCAGGTTGGACGACGCTTCCGACATCGCGATGACGT
>CAYUFG010000154.1:0-5204 GCA_964443815.1 uncultured Halobacteriales archaeon
GACGACGCCGGCGGCGCCCGTCGTCTGCGACGAACCGCCACCGGCTCGCGTTGCGACCGCGCCACCGACCAAGTCGACCACGACGGCGGCGAGGGCCGCGAGCGTCAACACGGCGAGAACGATCGGCCCTGGATCCACATAGCCCGAGTGCCACCAGTAGGCGTAGATACCGACAAGTGAGAGTACCGCCGCCGGCAGTCCAGGGACGAGGCTGCCGACCACCCCGATAACGAGGAGGCTAAACGCTCCGAGCACGGCGACGTCGACGCCGCCGACGGCCGTCATTCGAACCGCTCCAATTCCGCCCGGGCTTCGTCAGTGCCGTAAGCGTCTACGAGGGTGCCGACGGCAGCCCCGAGTGCTCGCATGCACGTGGCGTGGGAGTGGTAGTCGAGCGCGTCGACGACGGCCGACCACGGCCGGGTCTGCAGCGCTTTCGAAACGAGGAGCCGCTCCTCGCGAGCCGATAGGGGGTCAAGATCGGGGTCGACGAGGTGCCGGAGTGCTAACCGACGGGTCGCCCGGGGTGCGGTATCGAACACGGCCGCACCGTTGGCCATCCCGGCGGCCACGCGCCACTCCATCTCGGAGAGGTCGAGTACGGGCTGGCCGGCGACCGTCCGAAGCCCCGCCCGGACGATGTCGGGGTCCAGGTTCGAGAGCGAGTCGGCGAGCATGCCGGGAAGCCGCTTCAGGAACCAGTCGGTGTGCTTGGCGAGGAGGTCCTCGCCTGCCTCGGAGCACGGGTTGAGCATGATCGCGGAGTGCTCGCCACTCGTTTCGTTGCGCGTCGTCGAGAAGTGGACGGTGCGAAATCCGTTCGACCGCCAAAAGTCGAGCAGGCTCGGCGTCGCGCCGTAGCCCACGCCGAGCCAATCGACCGAGACGGCGACTTCATCTTTGATCTTCTCGAGCAGCATCGTTCCGAAACCCTGACGACGGAGCGCTGGATGGGTCGCGATCCGCAACACCCGCTCGCCGACCGGACTACCCGCGCCTTCGTCGCGCAACTGGCTCGTCAGCACGTCGGGGAGCATGTTGCCACGCACGCGTTCACCCTCGTACATCGACGCCCGGGTATCCGCATCGAGTCCCCCCTCGCGAGCCAGTAACGCAACGGCGACGACGCGGCTGCCGGCTCGAAGCACTCGAAGGGAGACGTTCGGGGCGTCGAGTACGCGTGCCAGGTCGGCAGGTTCCGTCCGGTAGTGGGCGAGCACCAACAGTCCGAAGGTCTCCCGCAAGAGCGCCTCGTCGGCCAGTAGGTCGGCAGGCTCGAGCCGATCGTAGCTCGCGTCGGCCGGCGAAACGTCGGTCACCGCCTCGTCAGGTGCGGGGGCTGCATCGAGTGCGAGCGCGCGGAACGACCATATCTCCACGGGGTCTCCCGCGGCGTACCGGATCGGGGTCTCCAGACGGACGGTCTCTACCGGCCGGTCCGCCGTCGACAGTCGATCACGGAACCGAACGGAGAAGCCACGACCAGCCCCCTCGTAGCCGTGAATCGTCGTCGCATACGCGACTGCCGGGGCGGCCAGAAAGGCGGTCAAGCGGGAGACCGGGAGCGCCGCAGCCTCGTCGACGATCACCAGGTCCGGATCGCCGGGTAAGTTTGCCGCTTCATCGGGCCGTTCGTACCGGATACGTCCCGTTTCGGTCGAGAGGAATCGTGGATTTTCTCGACGATCCCGTTCGGCGAGTTCACCGAGTTCCACCAGCAACTCGTGGGCCCGTTCGAAGCACTCAGCGGCGTTCGTCAGCGTGCGTGCCGTCACGAGCACGTCACGACCGTCCATGGCGTGGGCCGCGGCTGCGAGTCCGGCTGCACTCGACTTGCCCCGGCCGCGATCAGACTCGAGGACACAGGCACCGCCGGCCGCGACGAGGCCGTCAAACGCGTGGACTGCCCGGGCCTGGTCGTCGGTGAGGCAGGCCTGATACGTGGCCGCCGGGAAACCCAACTCGTCCGGGATAGTGGGCGTGGTCGGTCGGGACCTCGGTGCCGGGTGGGTCAGCCCGCCCCGAACCACCTCGGTGTCCCGTTCGGTCACGCTCAGGATGGCAACGCCGGCATGTTGGCGAAGCGTTTGGACGAGCCGGGTCCGGAAATTCCCGGCCACGTCGTCGACGGTGAACGGTGGGACGGCAAGTGTCTCGTCGAAGGCGTCCCGGCGGTCCGGCCACTCGTCGAGCGGGGGCGTCAGTAACACGAGGATGCCGCCGCCATCCACGGCGCCGGCCGCCCGTCCTAGAGCGTTCGGCCGGCAGGCCTCGTAACAGTCGACGACTACTGCCGGCGCGGTCGTCCCGAGGAGCTCCCCGGAGCGTGCGACTCCGAGGAGACGGCCCGGCAGCCGCTCGCTCGAGCCGACGGAGACGGCTTCCGTCGGCTCGAGGTCGGCCGCCGTGAGAAATCGATCGACCTGCGCACGGGTGGCCGGGGCGGGGCCGCTGAGGACCACCAGGCGCCGTTCGTTGGCGCGCTTGGCCTCCTCTCGAAGCGCCGACGCCAGGTGCATGGTCGACGAAGGCGGCGGTCCGGTATGGGCGCTGTGGTCGCCCATGATCCGCTCTCGCACGCCCTCGTGGCTTCGAAAGCGCTTTAGGGAGCGCTCGACCACGTTTCCCCACAGCCCGCGCGCGGTTGATGACGCTCCCAGCCCACACAGGATACCCAGGCCGTCGACGGGACGGCGGGCGGTTGATCCGCCCGGCGGGGGAGTGCGAGCCGACGCGTGGGAGGTGATCCACCCATGCCAGTATACGTTGACTTCGACGTCCCCGCGGATCTCGAGGAGGACGCCCTCGAGGCGCTCGAGATCGCGCGGGACACGGGAACAGTGAAGAAAGGCACAAACGAGACGACAAAAGCCGTCGAGCGAGGCAACGCCGAACTCGTCTACATCGCGGAGGACGTCCAGCCGGAGGAGATCGTCATGCACCTCCCCGAGCTCGCAGACGAGAAGGGCGTTCCCTTCGTGTTCGTGGCAACTCAGGACGACATCGGCCACGCGGCGGGCCTCCAGGTCGGCAGCGCGGCCGCGGCGATCGTCGACGCCGGCGAGGCCGAGGACGACGTCGCGGACGTCGCCGACAAGCTCGAGGAACTCCGCTGAGGGATCAAGGATGAGCGCAGAGGAATCCGAAGAGGCCGAAGGCGGCTCGACGCCAGCGGAGGTAATCGAACTCGTCGGCCGGACCGGCATGCACGGGGAAGCCATGCAGGTGAAGTGCCGCATCCGGGAGGGCGAGAACAAGGGCCGCATCATCACCCGGAACGTCCTCGGGCCGGTCCGCGAGGGTGACATCCTCCAGCTCCGGGAGACGGCCCGCGAGGCGGACACGATCGGGGGCCAATAATGCCGCGATCGATCGACTGCGACTACTGCGGCGACGACATCGAGCCAGGCACCGGGACGATGTTCGTCCGCCGCAACGGGCAGACGGTCCACTTCTGCTCGTCGAAGTGCGAGAAGAACGCTGATCTCGGCCGCGAAGCACGCGACCTGGAGTGGACCGAGGCGGGTCGCGGAACCCGAGGCCAGGCCGCCGAGACGGACGAATCGGCCACGGTCGACGAGGAGCGGGACACTGACCTCGAGGACCAGGGACAGGACGTCGATGCTGTCGACGATGTAGACGCCGATCTCGAACCGGTGGACGACGACGAGGACGTTCAACCGGACGAGACCGAGGACACCAACGACTCCACCGAGGATTCCGCGGCTGAGGAGTCCGAGGAGGATGCGGACGAGGAGACCGAGGAGGCCCAGGCGTGACCGAACGCACCTTCGTGATGGTCAAGCCCGATGGCGTCAAGCGCGGGCTGATCGGCGAGATCGTCTCCAGGCTCGAGGACCGCGGCCTGACACTCGTTGGCGCGAAGTTCATGCAGATCGACCGCGACCTCGCCGAGGACCATTACGGGGAGCACGCCGACAAACCGTTTTTCGACGGCCTCGTCGACTTCATCACGGCAGGCCCGGTGATGGCCATGGTCTGGGAGGGCGACGACGCCGTCCGCCAGGTTCGCCGGATGATGGGGGAGACCGATCCCGCCGAGTCCGCCCCGGGCACGATCCGCGGCGACCTGGGTCTGGACCTCGGCCGGAACGTCATCCACGGCTCCGATCACGAGGACGAAGGCGCGAACGAACGCGAGATCGACCTCTTCTTCGACGAGGACGAACTCGTCGACTGGGAGCGGGCCGACGCGAACTGGCTGTACGAGTAGCCCCGCAATCCTTTTTCCCCGACCGCAGAACGGGCAGCTATGGCCAAGCCGACTCGGCGGGCTGTTCTGGGGGCGCTACTCGCGGCCTTTTGGGGGTCGCTCGTTCGTACCGTAGTTTGACGAATGATCACAATGCGGCTGCCGATCGGGCAGTATCAGTCGCCCGTCGCGGCGGCCTCGACCTCGAGTTCGCCCGCGTCGAGTTCGGCCTCTATCTCGCGGGCGGCCTCGACCATGTTCGCGTACTTTCCGAATGCGACCTCTCGCGGGAGCAGTTTCAAGCCACAGTCAGGGCTGACGGTGAGCCGCTCTGGCGGGACGACTTCGAGGGCCTTGCGGATGTTATCCTTGATCTCCGCGACGGACTCGACCTCGCCGACGTGTGCGTCGACGACACCCATCGCGAGGTCCTTCGTGAAGGGTGGATCTTTGAAAACGTCCAATTGCTCGTATCCGCCGTTGCAGAGTTCGACGTCGAACTCCTCGACCGGATAATCGAGGATCTCCGGGTAGATCCGCGAATAGTCCCCGTAACAGACGTGCAGGCCGAGGCGGACCTCGTCCGGGACATCGGTGACGATCCGCTGGAGACACTCGCCGACGATTGAGTGGTCGTCCGGTGTGGTCGCGAGCGCCGGCTCGTCGATTTGGATGTAGCGGGCGCCCGCGTCCACGAGTGCGGTGATCTCCTCGTTGACGAGGTCCGCGAGGTCGTACGCCAGCGCTTCCTGGGACTCGTAGATCTCGTTGAACGACCAGTTTGCGAGCGTGTAGGGACCGGTGATCGGGACCTTGACCGGCCGATCGGCGACGCCGCTCGTGAACTCGTACTCGGAGACGAGCCACTCCTCGCCGTATTCGACCTCGTCGACGACGCTTGGCTTGTCGAAGTAGTTATGACCCCACACCTTGACGGGGCCGTTGAACTCGTAGCCGTCGATGCGGTGGGCGAAGTACTCCACCATCTCGT
>CAYUFG010000155.1:0-5047 GCA_964443815.1 uncultured Halobacteriales archaeon
TTTCTAGCTGATCGAGATGTGCTCGGACTCCTCGTTGTGGGCGAGGTTCGTCGCGATCTCGGCGTTGCGGACGGCGTACTGGGCGGTCTGAGCGAGGCTGACGAGGACCTCACGAACTCGTAGCAACTCCTCGTTGTCCATTTCGGGCAGGTCGTCGAGGATCTCCCGCTCGCGGTCGCCGATGGCGGCGAACCGCTGGCGGACCTCGATGGCGGTGCCGTAATCGCGGTCGACCGCGGCGGTGACCGCCAGCTCCGTGAGGTCGTTCACCTCGTCGGTGAACTCCCGTATCCGGCGGAGTTCGCTCTCGTCGATGTCGAGCCGGTTGTTCTCGGCCGCGAGGGCGATTTCGGCGATATCCTCCGCGTTGTCCGCGGTCAGTTCGAGGTTCTTCGCGATCGACCGGTAGCCGATCAGGGGGAAGCCATCGCGGAGCCCGACGGCCCTGGCGAGGTTCGGGTTCTGGTAGGCGGTGAAGATCAGCCGGAGGAGGAGCACGAAGATCTTGTTGGCCTGTCGCTCGCGGTTGAGGGCACGCTGGGCGAGGTCCGGGTTGCCGTGGGCCAGCGCTTTGACTGCCTCGTTTCGCATCGTCGAGCCCGTGGACTCGAGTCGCTCCAGGAGGTTGTCCAGCGTAAAATCCTCGGGGTCGACCGAACACCGGATGGCGATGCTCTCGGGCGTCTCTTCGACGACGCCCAGGCCCATGAGCTGTGTCTCGGCGTTGTAGACCGCGTTGATGTGGGTGCTCTCGAGCGTCTGGCCCTCCTCGACCTCGACGTGAATGACACGCCGGCCGAGGACGTACTGCGCGACGATGGCACGCTCGACGGCGTCGGCGTCGAGACCCGCTGCCTGGATGATCGCCTCGGATTCCTCCGTTTGTACCGACTCGGGCATGACGGTCAGCGTTCCCTTGCCACCGACCCGGAGTGACACTTCATCTCCCTTCTCGACGTCGTGTTCGCCCGCCCACTCCGCCGGCAGTGTCATCGCGAGTGTCGATGGCCCCAGCCGCTGCACCTTGCGCGTCTTCATGGCCGCTCATGTACGCCGTATTACCTTAACCTTGACTGTATGTCCTTAATGAATCAGCCGAAACCACCCGTCTCATTATACAACTTCGACGAGGCGTCGTTCGACCCGACCCACGCGAACCTTTGCCCACCCACGGAGCGACTCGTCGACCTCCTCGTCGCCGGTGTCAACACGGAGCACGCCGACCGCGTCTAGTTTTCGCCGCGAGGCGACGATTTCGACGTCCGATTCGCGGATGATATCCGGGGCGAACTGTTGGTTTCCCCGTCCGAAGACGAAGCCTTGTCCGCCGATCGGCGAGACCATGATGACGTTCTCGTCGCCCAAGGCCGCACGGAGGTCGTCCGCCCCGCCGTCCCGAACGACGATCTCGCCGTCGCGCCAGGCGTCGACCCCGAGTGGCGAGGCATCGAATCCCGCGGCCTCGGCGATGGCGCCGACGGTACTTCCCGGCCCGAAGCAGTAGGTTACGCCGGGCCGGAGCTCATCGGCGACACCCTCTGCCAGGCCGGCCACGCTGCCCCCGCCCAGTTGTTTGCTCGATTGGCGCTGCTCGGCGACCGGGACGCTCACAACGGCCCGCAGCTCGGTGTTGACCTCACCCTCGCGATATGCCGCCTCGTCGACATCGTTCACCTCCGCTTTCTCGGTTCGCTCGAAGGACCCCGCGATTTCGCCCGCAGCCCGCGGCGTGACACCGAAGACCCCCGAGTAAATTTTCACGCCCGCCGGCACGCCGAGGAGCGGTGTTTCGGGCGCCTCGGCCTGGACCACCTCGGCGACGTCAACCGCCGTCCCGTCGCCGCCGACGAACAGGACCAGGTCGGCGTCGCGTTCGAGAAAGGCCAGCACCGCTTCCCGTGTATCCATCCCGCTCGTCTCGCCGATCCCTGATGGTGGATCCGAAACGACCCGTGGCTCGAACCCCGCCTCACGGGCGATTTCCGCGCCCATCTGTCCGCCAGCGGCGATTACCTTCGTCTCGGGCGCGACGTCGTACAGCGCTTCGAGCGCGTCGCGGGCGCGGCCCGGCGCTCGCGGCTCAGCCCCCCGACTTCTGGCCTCTTCGACCTTGCCATCGGTTCCTTTCAGCCCGATCCGGCCCCCCATGCCCGCGATCGGGTTGACGACGACGCCGACGCGTTTCATCGACCGACCGTAGGGTGCTTGGGCGCAAAAGCAACCGGTTTAAGACCCGCCCGGCGGTATCGCCGCCCATGACGGCTCTCGCGACAGGCGGTGTCCAGAGCGGCCTCATCAACCTTGCGGGACTGGTAATCGGCCTCGGCGGCATCGTCCTTACGGCGCTCTGGGTGCGGTACCTCTACAGCTAGTCCGGCGCCTCCACACGATCTCGGAGCCAAGCTGCCGCCGCGTCGACCTCGTCAGCCTCGCCCTGGAGCTTGATGCGGACGGTGTCGTTCGGGTAACTGCCGACACTGACGTCGAACCGTTCTTGAACCTCGAGAAGGCGGTCGATCAGCGCACTCTCCGGCTCGTCTGCCTCGACGTCAGCCCGCTCGCGGGCCTCGCCGGTGAATGCCTCGGCGAGGTGTGGCCACATCGCCTTCATCTCCGCGGGCACGCCGGGCAGGACGTAGACCGATCCGATTACACAGCCCGGGGCGACCCCCTCGGGATTGGGGAGGAGGTCGGCACCGCGGGGAAGGTGGGTGGTCCCGTCAGCCAGGTCGTGGGCGGCGTAGCCGTCGCCGGCGAGCCACTCCCGGGCGCCCGCGTGGTCGACGAGTGCAGTTCCGAACGCCGCCGCGACCCCCTCCATGGTCACGTCATCGTGGGTCGGCCCGAGGCCGCCGGTCACGATCACGGCGTCGTACTCGGCGCGGTACTCGTTGACGACGCGAGCGATATCGCCAACCCGATCGGGCACCACCGTAATGCGCTCGAGGTCGACTCCGCGTTCGGCGAGACGTTCGCCCAGCCAAGCCGCGTTGGTGTTGACCGTGTCGCCCGCGAGAATCTCGTCTCCCACGGTAATCAACGCAACGTCCATCGACTCCCGTTTGGCGACGGCCGACCATCAACCCAGCGACGCCTACCGCATGCCGGGCGGCGGGCCGTCGTCGCCGACGTCGTCATCCTCCGTCTCCACGTCGAGGCCGATCTCCTCTCGGGCGGACTCGAGTTGCCTGAGTTGACGGAAGTAATAGATCAAGCCGCCCACGCCGACGATCGAGACGACCAGGACGAGTGCAGTGAACAGCAGGAGGTCGCGCTGGAGGTAGTAGTGGACGGTGAGCGCACCATCCTCGACGCCGCTCCAGGTGACGGTCATTCGGTTATCAAGGACCGCGGTCGTGTGGTCCCCGGGGCTCACCTGTGAGAGCAGCGGTACCCCGACACGCGCACCGGGTGGTAACGTCACCGTTTGGGTCCCCGGCACGACGACTGGGGTGGTGAACTGCTTCCCGCTCCGGCTCGCCGTGTAGGCCACCTGGCCGTCGGTCGCCGGCAGGGTGATTACCGTCCGACGCTGTTGGAGGGTCGCGGATAGGTTTGCCGTGCCGTTCGGCGCGGTGACGGTTCCGTTGGCGAAACGGTACCGCAGGGCAGAGAGGTCGACCGGCGCCTCGACGCCAAGTGCGTCGCGGTCGAAGACGGACAGTGTCGAACGGTTCGAGGCGTTGAACACCGCGGTGTAGGACGACCGTGAGAGAGTGTAGGACGCGTCGGCGTCCTGGTCCCAGTCGTACGTGGCGTTATCGGCGAGCTGGTCGTCCGGGATCTCGGTCGGTCCGAGACACCCCGCGAGCAGTGCGAGGGCGAGGACGGACAGGAGCGCCAGGGCCCGCCGCCTCATGGGACGACACAGAGCAGCTCGGCGGGGAGATACTCGCCGATGCTGGCGAGTAACCCCGGCGGGTCCGTCCCCTCGCGACAGACAATGCTCTGTTCGAGCAGTCCGAGTCGCTCGACCGTCACGATGTCCTCAGCGTGGCCGGCACGGTTGACGGTTGCCCGCACCTCCGACCGCGTTGCGCTGTTGACGTTGACCCGCCCTGTCCCACGTGTCCACTCGAAGAGGCGGTCCCGCTCGGCGTCGGTCAGCTCGACTGAGTCTCCGTACGAAACGCGCATCGGCAGGTGCTGAACGAGGCCAAAGCGTGTCCGGATCTGTGCCGCGTCGCCCTGTCCGAGCCCGAGTCCCTCGACGGGGACACGGATCCGTTCGCCGGCGTCGAGCACGAAGCCGTCCTCGTCCCAGGCGTCGAGCGTACCCACGTAGTCGTCGCCGGCCTCGAAGTGGGGCGTGATTTCGCCCCAGGTCTCACGGAGCAGGTTCCGGGCGGCGGGGGCGTCGGGGCCGTCCAGGGTTACGCTGGGAAAGTCATCGTCTCGCAGGCCAAGCGACACTTCGACCTCGAGCTCGCCGACGTCGTTGTGGACTTGGGATCGGAGCGAGTCGAGAGCGCGGTCCCGGGCGTCGCCCTTCACGTAGACCTTCGTGGCGAGGACGACCATCAGGCCTCGGCTGGCTCGGGCTCGGCGTTCAACTCGTCACGCAGCGTCTCGAGCCGTGTCTCCATCGCCTCGAGGAGGTGGGTGTTCTCCATCGCTTCGACCTGGTTGCCACACTCCGGGCACTCGAAGCCAACTTCCATCGCCTCGCCGAATTCGAAGCGGATGCCACAGTGTTCACACAGGTAGAATTCGTTCGACCGTTCGTACTCCCGACGTTCCTCGAGTGCCTCGAGCAGCCGGTACATCTCGGACTCGAGCTGCTCGGGGATCTTCTCGTACTCGAACGTCCACAGGTAGGTGAGCCAGCCCGAATCCTCGTCCCGCAGCCGGCGGTAACTCGCCAGGTCGTTCTCGTAGAGGATGAACAGGGCCCGTCTGACGTCGTTGAGCTCGAGACCGAGCTCCTCCGCGAGTTCCTCGTCAGTCACTTCGCCGTCCGGCGGTGCGGCCGCGACGGGCATCCCGGTCGGCCCCACGAGTTCGTGGAGGTACTTCTGGATGACCGGGTCCTCCAAGAGGTCCTCAA
>CAYUFG010000156.1:0-4930 GCA_964443815.1 uncultured Halobacteriales archaeon
TTATTTAAATAAACAATATCGCAAAATCAAGTGACTGGGAGCGGGGCTCGGTACTCCGATGGAGGCGGTCGGTGACCGCCAATCGGGCGGGCAGGGGCCCCATCCTGTTCGAGCGCCACTGTCGATAATGGCATCCAGCGGCGAAGATCGAGGGAGACTGCCGGGAAAACCCTAAGCCGGCCGCGACGCAAGATGTGTGATATGTCGGCAGCGAGCAGGAGGTCCCCGTGAGCCTTCGTCAGCGCGACCCCTCGGATCGGGTTCAAATCCTGGACGAGCAGGGACGAGTACGCGAGGGTGCGACCGTGCCGGACCTCGCGGACGACGAACTGGTGGGGATGTACCGGGAACTGAAGCTCGGCCGCCAGTTCGACCAACGGTGTGTCAGCCTCCAGCGCCAGGGACGCATGGGCACGTATCCGCCGCTGTCGGGCCAGGAAGGCGCTCAGGTGGGCAGCGCCCGCGCGCTCGACGACGAGGACTGGCTGTTTCCCAGCTACCGCGAACACGTCAGCGCGTACATTCACGGCTGGCCGCTCCGGGACATCTTGCTGTTCTGGATGGGTTCCGAAAAGGGCAACGTCGCCCCCGCGGAGGTCAACGCGTTCACCGTCGCCGTCCCGATCGCGACGCAGATTCCCCACGCCACCGGCGCCGCGTGGGCGTCCTCGCTCAAAGACGAGGACCGCGCCTTTCTGTGTTACTTCGGCGACGGGGCCACATCCGAAGGCGATTTCCACGAGGGGCTGAACTTCGCGGGCGTATTCGACGTCCCCGCGGTGTTCTTCTGTAATAATAACCAGTGGGCCATCTCCGTCCCCCGGGAGCGCCAGACTCGAAGCGAGACGCTCGCCGGGAAGGCACAGGCCTACGGCATCGAGGGCGTCCAGGTCGACGGCATGGATCCGCTGGCGGTCTACGCGGTCACGAAGACGGCCGTCGAGTCGGCCAAGGGGCCAGGACCCGGCAAACCGACGATGATCGAGGCCGTCCAGTACCGGTTCGGCGCGCACACGACGGCCGACGACCCCACCATCTACCGGAGCGACGAGGAGGTCGCCCGCTGGCGGGAGAAAGATCCCATCCCGCGAATGGAGGCGTTCCTCCGCGAGCGGGGACTGCTCGACGACGAGCGGGTCGCAGCCATCGAGGCGGAGGTGGCGGCGACTGTCGACGACGCCGTCGATGCGGCCGAGTCCCACCCACGACCCGAGCCACAGGCCATGTTCGAGAACGTCTATGCCGACATGCCAAGGCGGCTGGAGCGCCAGCTCGAGTACCTCGAGAGGGTGCGTGGCCGCCACGGCGACGGGGAGGTGCTCGAATCGTGAGCGAGACGGATCGCACCCTCGTCGAGGCAGTCCGGGACAGCCTCCATGACGAACTCGAGCGCGACGAGGACGTCCTGGTCATGGGCGAGGATGTCGGAGAGAACGGCGGCGTGTTCCGCGCGACGGAAGGGCTGTACGAGGAGTTCGGCGGGGATCGCGTCATCGACACGCCGCTGGCTGAGTCAGGCATCGTCGGCACCGCCATCGGCATGGCGGCGTACGGTCTGCGGCCCGTCGCGGAGATCCAGTTCATGGGCTTCATCTACCCGGCGTTCGACCAGATCGTCTCCCACGCCGCCCGACTCCGAACCCGATCCCGGGGCAGATTCTCCGTGCCGATGGTCGTGCGAGCGCCGTACGGCGGCGGCATCCGGGCACCCGAACACCACTCCGAGTCGACGGAGGCGTTCTTCGTCCACCAGCCGGGTCTCAAGGTCGTGATCCCGTCGACGCCCTACGACACCAAGGGCCTACTGGCGAGCGCGATCCGAGATCCGGATCCGGTCATCTTCCTCGAACCCAAACTCATCTACCGGGCCTTCCGCGAGCACGTGCCGGACGAGCCCTACACCGTCCCGCTCGGGGAGGCGAGCGTGCGGCGCAAGGGCGCTGACGTCAGTGTCTTCACCTGGGGGGCGATGACGCGACCCACGCTCGAGGCCGCCGAAACCCTCGCGGACGAGGGCATCGACTGCGAGGTGGTCGACCTGCGGACGCTATCGCCCCTCGACGAGGAGACGCTCGTGTCGTCCTTCGAGAAGACCGGGCGGGCCGTGGTCGTCCACGAGGCGCCCAAAACCGGCGGACTGGCGGGCGAGTTGATCGCCACGCTCCAAGAAGAGGCACTGCTGTACCAGGAGGCACCGATCGGCCGCGTGACGGGGTTTGACGTGCCGTTCCCGCTGTACGCGCTCGAGGACTACTACCTGCCCGAAGCGGCCCGCATCGCCGACGGCATCCGGGAGACCGTCGAGTTCTGATGTTCGAGTTTCGACTGCCCGACGTGGGCGAGGGCGTCAGTGAGGGCGAGCTGCTCACCTGGCACGTCGCGCCCGGCGACGAGATCGCGGAGGACCAGGTGGTGGCGGAGGTGGAGACGGACAAGGCAGTGGTCGACCTGCCGACGCCGGTCGCGGGAACGGTCGAATCGCTGCACGTCGAGGAGGGCGAGGTGGTCCCCGTCGGCGAGGTCATCATCACCATCGACCCGGCTGACCCCGGTGAGTCTAACGTCGACGAGGGGGAGGTCGCGGTCAAGGCGGTCGACGGCCAGGAGGACACGAACCGCGACGGATCGACCGGTACCGGCAGAGTCTTCGCGCCGCCGAGCGTCCGCCGGCTGGCGCGCGAACGCGGCGTGGACATCGGTGCAGTCGAGGGGTCGGGTCCGGGCGGCCGCGTCACGGAGGCGGACGTCGAGGCGGCCGCGACCAGCGGTGCCCGCGACGATGACGTCGCGGACGCCATCCCCGAGGTCGCGCCCGATGCGGACGTGGGCGCAACTGACGAGGACAGGGACGACTCGGCGGCGCCCAAATCGGCGATACGCCGCGTCGACGAGAGCGAGTCGATCGATACGGAGTCACTGGACGCACCGCGCGAGCGGACACTCGCGACGCCGGCGACGCGCCGGCTGGCCGACGACCTCGGCGTTGACCTTGACGCCGTCCCGACGGACGAGACCCGAGACGGTGAGGCGTACGTCGGCGAGAGTGACCTGCGGGCCTACGCCGAGGCCCAGGCGGACGCCCAGGCCGCCGATACCGCGGAGCTCAGCGACACCGATGTTGCGGGCGAGGCGAGCCGGCGTGGCGAGGCTGTCGCCGGCGAGCGGGAGACGCGCGAGCCATATCGGGGCGTCCGTCGGACGATCGGCGAGCAGATGGCGGAATCGGCGTTTACCGTCCCCCACGTCACCCACCACGACGTGGCGGTCGTGCCGGAACTAGTGGCGACGCGAGCGGCGATGAACGAGCGGCTGGCCGACAGTGACCTAAAACTGACCTACATGCCGTTCGTCCTCACGGCGGTCGTCGCCGGACTCCGCGAGTATCCCGTCCTGAACTCGAGTCTCGACGAGGACGCAGGCGAACTGGTTTATAAGCACTACTACGATATCGGCGTTGCCACGGCGACGGACGCCGGACTCATGGTTCCGGTAGTCAGGGCCGTCGACGAGAAAGGCCTCGTCGAACTCGCCGAGGAGGTCAGGGAGCTGACGGCGAAAGCTCGCGACCGGTCGATCGACCGCGAGGAGATGCAGGGCGGGACATTCACGATCACGAACTTCGGCGCCATCGGTGGCGAGTACGCCACGCCGCTGATCAACCACCCCGAGACGGCCATCCTCGGGTTGGGTGCGATCGAGCGGCGCCCGACCGTCGTGGACGGCGAGGTCGTCGCCGAGTTCACGCTGCCGCTGTCGCTGTCGATCGACCACCGGGTGATCGACGGCGCAGAGGCGGCACACTTCGTCAACACCGTGATCGACCACCTCGAACACCCCGGCCTCTCGCTACTCGGCGAGTAGGCCGGTCTCCCGGGGACTCAAGTCACCGGGCCCCCACCGTGGGGCATGGTCGTCGGAGACGTCACCACCGGGACGAACGTGCTCGTGATCGGGGGTGGGCCAGGGGGCTACGTCGCGGCCATTCGGGCCGGCCAGCTCGACCTCGACGTCACGCTCGTGGAGATGGAGGCATACGGCGGGGCCTGCCTGAACCACGGCTGTATTCCCTCGAAGGCACTCATCTCCGCGGCGGATCTCGCCCACCGGGCCGGCGACGCCGAACGGCTGGGGATTCACGCTGACCCCGCGACGGACCTCGCGGCGATGGTCGGCTGGAAGGACCGGCTCGTTCGGCGACTCACGCGCGGCGTCGAATCGCTGCTCGAGAACGCCGGCGTCGAACTCCTCGAGGGCCGTGCGGAGTTCGCCGGGCAAGACTCCGTGCGCGTCGTGCACGGCGGCGAGGGCCAGGGCAGCGAGTCGGTCTCCTTCGAACACGCGATCGTGGCGACGGGCAGCCGGCCCGTCGAGCTCCCCAACTTTGGCTACGACGGCGAGAACGTGCTCTCCTCCCGGGACGCCCTCGCGCTCGATGCCGTCCCCGACGCGCTGGTCGTCGTCGGCGCCGGCTACATCGGGATGGAACTCGCGACGCTATTCGCGAAGCTTGGCAGCGATGTGACGGTGATCGAGCAACTCGCCGACGCGCTGCCGGGGTACGAAGACGACGTGACTTCGGTCGTCCGCGAACGGGCCGAAGGCCTCGGCGTCGACTTCTTCTTCGACCACGGGGCCGAGAGCTGGACGGAGACGGCCGACGGCGTCGAGGTGCGGGCGTCCGGGCCGGACGGTGAGGTTTCGCTGGCTGCGGACCGGTGTCTGGTGGCGGTCGGCCGAGCGCCGGTCACGGACACCCTGAACCCCGACGCTGCGGGTATCGAGCTCGACGAGAACGGCGCCATCCCGACCGACGAGACCGCGCGAACGAACGTCGAGACCATCTACGCGGTCGGTGACGTCACCGGCGAGCCGATGCTCGCCCACGCCGCCTTCCGCGAGGGCGAAGTCGCCGCCGAACGGATCGCCGGCG
>CAYUFG010000157.1:0-4816 GCA_964443815.1 uncultured Halobacteriales archaeon
GATGGACGCAGACGAGTTGTCGCTCACGACCGAGAGGGAGTACGTCGCCGTTCGACCGACGACCGACCGTCTCGTGCCCGGACGGGCCGTCGACGGGCTCCGTTCGCTGCACGGACGAGTGGGGGAAATCGATGAGCCGCCGACCGTCGAGATGCTCCTCGTCACCGCCGGGGACGAGGACGGCGTCACGTACCTGTTCGGCGGTGACATCGACACGGACACGCTCGAACGGGCACTCAGGCGCTGTTTCCCGACCGAGTACGAACTCACTCGGGAGACGACGTCGCTCGCCGCACAACTCACGCCCCAGCTCGTCCCCGAGGACGCGACGCCGCTCGCCGACCGCCCGGTCGGCGGGCTGGAGGTCCGCGCTCGGGAGGACCGGGCGGGCGACTGGCAGACCCGTCTGCAGCCCTTCGACCGCTTCGGCGAGGACGGTCGTGCCGACTGGCCGCTCGCGGACGCCATCGCCGCGCTCGCGGACAGCGACGTCCCGGTCGTCTTCCAGACGCTCCTCGAGCCCAGACCGGACTGGACCTGGGAGGCCGACGCGACGATCGAGGAGTACCACTACCCGCAGCGCTCGATCGTCGGCGAATTCCTCCTCGCACTGTTCGGTGCCGAACTCGAGTACGGGCGTCGGGATCGCGAGGACGTCCCCCGCGAGTACCGCCAGCGGATCGAGGAGATCGAGGCCGTCAACGCGCGGCAGTCCTTCGACGTCAACGCCCGGGCGGTCGCGTTCGGTGACGAACAGAGGCGTCCCGGGGGCGTCCTCGAGGACCTCTCGGGAGTGTTCTCGGAGGTCGGCCGGACGACCTACCAGCTGACGACGACCACCTATGCGGCGGATACCGACGGCGCGACCGATCTGCTGGAGGCCCTCGCGACCCGCACGGTCCGGGAGTTCACCCGCGGGCGCCGCCTGGAGCGGTCGTTCGGTATCGGCCTGCCGTTCACGTCGACGGTCCAGCCGCGGATCGTCGCCGACCCCACCACGGCCGGGAACTTCTGTCTCCTCGGCGGCGCGGACCTCCCCGAGGCCGCCCGGCGCGCCATCGGCACGCGACCGGGCGAGCGGACCGGCCAGCCGCTCCCGCCCGAGTCGGTCCTCGACCGCTACCGCGAGCCGGGGTACGCCCTCGGCGTCCCGCAGACCGGCGACCGGAGTCGCGAGTCGGATCCGATCGCGCTCCCGCCGGCGCTCCAGCGCCGCCACATGCTCGTCGTCGGCCAGACGGGGTCGGGCAAGAGTATCTGGGGGGTCAACGGCCTGCTGTCGAATCACGCCGCGACCGATGGTGCGACGGTGATCATCGAGTCGAAGGACGGCCGGATGGCCGACGACTACGAGCGCGCCCACTACGCCGCGTACGGCTCGCTCGAGGACGTCTACCGGTTCGACGCGTCGAAGCTGGCGCCGGCCGAACCGTTCTTCGACGTCACGCGCCACCAGGAGTCGGGATTCGCCCGGTCACAGGCCGTCGAGGACGTCGCCGACCACCTCGAGGAACTGCTCCGGACGGTCATGGGTGCCGAGCAGTTCGATACGGCCACGACCTCCCCGCGGATCATCGAGGCGGTGACCAAGGCGCTGTTCGACCCGGTCCACGGCGCCGACCAGTTCTCGCTCGCGGACCTCCAGCGGCGGACGAACCGGTTCCACGAGACCGGCTTCGAGCCGCCGGTCGTCAACGAGCGGCTCGCTCGTACCCTCCGTGACATCGCCGGCAACTCCGAGGACACGTTCACCGAGATGATGAAGGCCGCGACACGACGCATCGAGGAGGTCGCTCTCGACAGCCGCGTCGCCCCGCTGTTCGACTACGTCCCCGGCGAGGACGGGCCAGGGAACGCCGAGCCGTTCGACTGGCGAGCCAGACTCGACGAGGACTGCGTGATCATCCTCGACACGAGCGCGCTCCGAACGGAGCCCCAGCGCGTCGTCACGCTGGTCGTGCTCTCGCACCTGTGGTCGGCGCTGGAGCGTCGCGACCACGAGCGCAGACGGCGCGGTGCCGACGGTGAGCCGCCGCTGGTCAACGTCCACATCGAGGAGGCCGCGGAGATCGCGACCGCGGACCTCTTCGCGGAGCTGCTGAAGCAGGGCCGGAGCTTCGGCGTCGCGCTCACGCTCTCGATGCAGTACCCCGGGCAGCTCCGGGCGGCCAACCGCGCCGTCTACGAGAACGCGCTCAACAACGTCGGGACGGTCGTCACCGGCCGGGTCGAATCCGACGACGCGCTCGCCGACCGCCTCGCCACGGACGACATGCCGCCGGAGGCTGTCGCCAACCGACTCCGAGGGCTCGCCCCCGGCGAGTGGCTCGTCTCGCTCCCCGCCGAGTACGGCGTCGACCCACCACGGCCCTTCCAGGTCACGTCCCTGCCGCTTCCGCCGGGCCATCCGGACGGCCCGCAGCCGCTCACCGAGGCACAGCGGTCGACCATCGAGGCCGCCCGGGAGGCGGTCCGGGCGCGCTCACGTCGACACGGGATCGACGTGACGCGAACCCCCGTCATCGGCGACGCTGGAGCGGCCGGCGAGGACGGCGGCTCCGACGGATTCGACGAGACGGCCGTCGATGCTGAGCCCGCGGTCGAGCCGACGGGCGAGACGCCCATCGACACGACGCTCCCGGTCACGCAGCGGCTTCCCGAGGGCGTCTACTACCACTCGCCGTCCGATTCGGTGGCCTGTGAGACCTGCGGCACCTGTCACGGACGTCGCCTGACCGACCTCCTGGCGGCCATCGAGTGTCACGGCGACCGCGAGGCCGTCGACCGGGCGGCCGTCCCCACCGTGTACGTCGGCCTGACGCTCTCGCCGGGCGATCGGGCCGCGATCGACTACTCGGACACCCAGCTCGCCTTCCTGCAGGTCGTCTACAACGCTCACCAGGGGCGCTACGATCCCGAGTGGGAGTACGACATCGTCCACGACGGCATGGAGCAGTTGCGTGCGTACACCGGCCTCGCGGACGAGGCGTTCGAGGAACTGATCACGGACGGCCTGCTGTCGATCGACACCCACCATCCTCACACGCTGTACACGGTCACGTCCGAGGGCCGGGATCTTATCGGGGCCGCCCACCGCGAGGGGCGGGCCCACGGCGACGGCGTCGGTGACGTCAGCGAGTCCAGCTTCCACCGGATGATGGTCGAGACGCTCCGTCGCGGGTTCCAGTCGCGGTTCGTCGCGGACGCCGACCATCCCGGCACGGCAGTCGAGACCTATCACCCGGTCGAGGAGGGCCGGCTGGACGTCGCGGTGCTCGATGCCGATGGCGAAGTGGTGGTCGCCGCCGAGGCCGAGCGCTCGAACAACGACACGCTCCGGGCCGTCCCGGCGGATTTCGACAAGATGGCCGCGTGTGATCCCGACCGGGCGATCTGGGTGGTGAAGGGGCGGACCGAGGGCCACGAGGTGATCCGGGCGCTCCACAGCCCCGGCGACGGCGAGCCACGCGTCGAGAAGACCTACAGCGAGTCCTCGGCGCTCTCGCGGGTCGCCATCGACGAGCCGGGGTTCACCGACATCTACCCGATCGGGGCGTTCCGCAACCGGTTCCTCGAGGAGTGAGCCTCCGTGGATGACCGTACAGTCCCGTGGGCAGGGTCGTCAGCCCACGGCGACGAGACACCGTCGCTATCGATCGGTGCTGGACCGTGGTCGGCAGGTACGCTGTCTACGACGGGCTGAATCGCAGTTATCGACGCAGATCTGCAGGTGGGTACAGGAGGCACTCGAGAACGCCGACACGTCCCTCCTGATGAAGAGAGTAATTCACGATAGCGTCCGCACGCTTAATCAACAGGGCAAGCAGGTTACGGGCGAAGGTACAGATGTCGTCCTCGTGGACACCACGGAACGGGGGGATCGAGCTGCGCAACCGACCGGCCGATGAGTTCGACGACGAGGTGTACAGTGCACTTATCGACCCATCCCGAACGATTGCGCCACGCCTCGCCATGGACTTCGAGTCGATGAGCGAGACGCGCAAACACGGGGTGTTCACTCCAGTCATCGACGCGTTCGATGCCTGTCGCCGTCACGATATTCCGCTCGGAAACGAAGTCATCGTCCTCGCGTTCGAGTGTGACGAGCTCGGCACCGTCACCGAGTCGGAACTCAGCGAGGTCGGTTCTCTCGACGAGGCCCTGGCGACCCACTCGATCACGGCGCCGGTACTCCTCGACGTGACGCTCGGGGCGATCCTCACCGGCGATGTCTATGCAGAGACCGGACCGGACTGGATCGTCCACCACGTCCACGACGACCTCCCGCTGGCCGACTTCCTCCTTCCGATCCATCCGCTGGTACTCCACATGAGTCAGATGACGTCCCCGGAGTACTGGGACGTCAAGCGGCTCTACGAGTACTGCAAGGCGATACTGGAGCGGCTCACGCAGGCGTCTCTCAACGACCTCGCCATGGACGCCCGCTGGGGCGATGAGACCTACTTGCTCGACGAGTTCCGTAATGTGCGCGCCTTGGCCGCTCGCGCTCACGCTGCCGCGACCGATCGAGAGTCCGCTGTCTGACACTGGATCTACGCCGAGGGCGATGGGAATCGTACTCCACCCGAAAGGGGGGTGCTTCGGGTCTGCTTACCGGCCCGCGACGGACGCTGGAAGCGGGTGAACACCGCGAAACGGCCCCCCTTTCGTGGGATTGCTGCTTGTCATCCCTCTTCAGACCCGTTCTCGAGTCAGCGCGGACCTCATACGGCCAATTTCGGCAGATCCGTCCCTCGAAAAGCACGTACATACCCGGAATCTCCCGCAGTAAGCCCTCTCTGTGGCGATGTACGGT
>CAYUFG010000158.1:0-4774 GCA_964443815.1 uncultured Halobacteriales archaeon
GATGGCGAAGGGGAGGACGCCGCGGAGGGCCGGCGGGCCGTAGCGCCCGGACACCCACTCGACGCGGGTGCCGTCCGGCGTGTGACGGCGGCCCGGCGTCGGCCCCCGGACGGGCGTCCCCGCGGCGATCGCTCGAGTGAGGAGGTCGCGGACGTCCGCGCGAACACACCAGTGCTGGGGGCCGCGCCAGTGATCGACCAGCCCCGCCCACCGGTCCGGCTCGGTGCCGGGCTCCGTGGGCGTCATGAACTCGAGGTAGGACCCGTCGGGGAACGCAACGAGGGCGTTCTGGGTCTCGCCGCCGTCGTGTTCGCCGCCGAAGACGGTCTCGAGGCCGACAGCCTCGCCGGCCGAGACGATCTCGTCGTGGTCAGGCCAGGCGAACAGTGCGTGGTCCACGGTCAGTGACATGGGCCGCGGTTGCCGCGCCAGCGTGAAATAGGCTGGTTGGAATCGGCGCGTGCCTCGCCGTGACCCCCTGCAGGCGGCCGAGCTTGGCTCAGCGGTGGCCGCCGGGAGGGTCATTGGAGCTCACGGAACCGTTGGTCTCCGTACCGGATGGCGGCGGGCCGCCATCTCGAGCCGACCATCTCGCACGCCAGCACACCTCGTAACCGTCGTCCGAATGACAGACGGTGGTCGCGTGCCATGGAGCGGTGGCACCATACTGCGCTCATAGACAGGCATTCGTAACCGAGCCGGCGGCTCGACGGCCCGTCGCATGCTCCGTATAGTGGGGGAAGGCAAACGTCTCGGGTCGGTGTGCTCGATGGCCCGTGCCCTTACGCACCACCACCCGAATCAGCGACGCGCTCAGTGCATCCGCGGGCGATTGCTGTGGGGTTCACCGCTTCGCTCGGATCGTAGGAGAGAAAGAGGTTGGATTCGGCATCTGGGACGACCACCAGCAACGTGTGCACCTCCTCGAAGGCCTTGAGTTCGTACTCTAACGTGCCGACCAACTCTTCGATACGCGGATACTGGATGCGAAAGTTCTCGACGAGAAGGTCGCCCAATAGCTGGTCGATTTGGCCATCGGTAAGCTCGTTCCGAACCTCGTCACGGATGTGGTATATCTTTACGTCCTGCTGGTCGATCGTGCCGCCAACGCGGAAGGCGTCACCGAGCTTCCGGTGTAGGAACGAGACGATGTCCTCGTAGGGTGTTCCCGCTGGATCGGCGAACTCCCACACCGGTGTATCGAGGCGGTCTTGGATCATCTGCCAGACCGCCTCACCTTGGGCTGTGAGCCCGTAAAACCGGCCTCGTCGCTGGTCCTCGTCGACCAACAACTCGACGAGATCGTTGGCTTGCAGCTCTGAGAGGCATCGCGAGATGTGTGGTTGGGAGTGCTCGTGTGCATCGGCGATCTCCGTCGGGGTTGCCGGTCCGTCCCGACCTAACTGTATGACCGTATCGAGACGGTACTGCGAGTTCACGACGAACGAGACGTCCTCCCAATCGCGGACCATTCCTGGAAACATCGTCGATACGGGGAGGAGCTACGTGAGCCTTGATTACCAACTACATACCAAAACAAATTTGCACGTGGAATGTCAGACGCTCACATGAGTTGTGACGATCCTGGTAGCTTTTTCCAGGAAGTCGTCGAGACGATGGGTGTCGGTATCGCAGTCTATACAGACAACGGAACCTTCGACTACGTCAATCAGTCGTACGCAGACCTCTTCGAAACCGACCGGTCAGCGCTGGAAGGGGTGGGAATTTGGGAGGTCAATCCCGAGTTCGAGCGCGACCGGTTCGATGACTATTGGCAGTCGTTTACCATCGGTGAGACGAGAGTCGCGGAGACCCGCCACGAGTTCGGCGACACGACGATTCCGGTCTCGGTGACCACGACGTGTCGAGAGATTCACGAGGACGTGTATCACTTTGGAACGATCCAGGACATCTCCGACCTCAGGGAGCGGGAGCGGAAACTCAACCACCTCCGAGAAATCCTGACTCGCGTGCTCCGACACAATATCCGGAACAGTTTGAGCGTCATTCTGGGCCACGGTAGCCGCATTGCAGCAGCGGATGACGAGGAGTACGCTGCGATGGGCCGAGCCATCGTCGAGCAGGCAAACGACCTTCTCCGCATCAGTGAGACCGCGCAGGGTATCGGGACGCTCCTTCATCGCGAGACACCGGTCGTCTCGTACGACCTTCCGGCGGTAGTCGAGGAAACGCTCGACACGATTCATGAGCGCCACGCCGAGATCTCGATCGTGACTGAGATGCCCGACACGTGTCACGTCCGCGCGACCGAGGGCTTGCCGACGGCGCTCGAACGGCTCCTCGTCCACGCTGTCGACAAGGTCGATACCGAACACTGCCGGTTCACTATCGTAATCCGCGAGTCGGATGCGGTGTCGCTCCGCGTCGAGACCACAGAGCGATGTATCTCGACTGAGGCGATCACCGCGCTGTCCCGGGCCGAGGAGTCCCCACTCGAACACGGTGATGGTGTCGCGCTGTGGCTCGTCGACTGGGTGGTGACCAGAACCGGCGAGGTGGTCGAACTGCGGAGCGAACGGGAGGGCACCCACCTGGAGATCGAGTTTCCGCCGGCTCCAGCAGGCGGAACATCCCGGCGGGAGTGACGGCGGATATCGTTCGGAGTCGGACATGCGTTGTCTGGGAACGCGCGTGTCGTCGCCCGCCCGCCACGTGGCACGCCAGGCACCGGACGGACGGCCGGTAGTAGAACCCTCGCGCTGTTGCGCGGGGCGACAGGCACAGCCAAGTCCCTTGGACGGTTCGCCGGCTCGTCCGGGCCACTCCATCGACAACAGTGGCCGGATCGACGTTCTCGGTGCCGAGTCACCGACCGGAGATACTGATCCGGAGCCGTTCCACTCGGGAAGCCCCCGTGACGGGCGAGCGGCAGGTTTGCGCGAATGGCAAGGCTCCTAACGCCGCCCTCCCAACCGTCGCGCATGCCCGATCGCCGCGATCCGCCGCCGACCGAGGAGGGCTGGTACGCCCTGCACGACTTCCGCCGGATCGACTGGGACGCCTGGACGGACGCCCCCGAACGCGCCCGCGAGGCTGCAGTGGAGGATGGGGTGGGGCTCCTCGAGGACCTCGTCACCGTGGACGAGGGGCAGACGGCGTGCTACTCCATCCTCGGGCACAAGGCCGATCTCATGGTCGTGCACCTGCGCCCCGAGACTCACCAACTGGACGCCATCGAGCGCCGCACGGAGACGTCGGACCTAGCGCGGTTTACCGACCGGGTCACGTCGTACGTCTCGGTGACCGAGGCCTCGGGCTACTCCGAGCGTGCCCGGGAGTTCTTCGAGGGCGACCTCGACGAGTCCTCCGGGCTGGCGCGGTACATCCGCTCGCGGCTCTACCCCGAGATCCCCGACTGGGAGCACGTCTGTTTCTACCCGATGGACAAGCGTCGCGATCCCGAGCAGAACTGGTACGACCTGCCCTTCGACGAGCGGGCCGAGCACATGGACGCCCACGGCGACATCGGCCGGGACTACGGCGGCCGCGTCACGCAGATGATCACCGGATCGATCGGCCTCGACGACTGGGAGTGGGGCGTCACCCTCTGGGCCGAGGATCTCGTCGACGTCAAGGACCTGCTTTACGAGATGCGGTTCGACCCCTCGACGTCGCAGTTCGCGGAGTTTGGCTCCTTCTATGTCGGCCGGCGGATTCAGCCCGGCGACCTCCCGGCCCTGTTCGCGGGCGAGCCGATCGGCGACGCGGACGCCGGTGGCCAGCCGTCGGGCGACAGTGCGGACCCCGGAGACGGCGCGGCGGGGAGCGAGGCCGACTCCGGCGGCCCGCCGATGGACGCCGGGGAGGCGGACGTCGAGGCCGTCGACGTCGACGAGATATCGAAGCGGCTGGCGACGCTCGGCCTCGCCGAGGACTTCTCCGGCGGCGGTCACGCGGTCGTGTGCTACTCGTCGGCTGACGCCCAGGCGGTGGCGGAGGCAGTCGACGAACTCCGCGAGTCGTTCGACCACTACGATACCCACCGCGGGACCGAGGTCCGCGCGGAGAGCGGCCGGACCGCCGTCCTCAGCGTCTGGGCGACCGAGTCCGCCGCCGATATCGCCGCGGGCTTCCTGACGGACCTGCCGGACGTCACGGAGTCCCTTGCGGGGCCGATGCCGGGCGCGGACGGCGTGACTGAGCCGGCGGGCGGCGAGGCCAGCGAGGCGGCGGCCGCGTCGATCCGGGAGGAACTCGCGGAGCTCGACGTTTACGCCGGCCAGCCCCATGGGGAGGACGTCTATGCCCTGGTGGTCTACTCGGACGCCCCCGTCGACGAGTTGACGGCGGAGGTCGCCGACCTCGGCGAGGGCTTCGACCGGTACGACACCCACGAGGGCACCGACGTCTACGTCGACGTCGACGGCGAGGCCGCGGCGGTGGTGAGCCTCTGGGAGACGGAGTCGGCCGCGGACACCGCAAGCGGCTACCTCGCGGACTTGCCGGGCATCGTCGGCTGGGCGGACGAGGGTGACGGCTTCGGCACGATGGGCATGTTCTACACTGTCAAACCCGAGTACCGCGAGGCGTTCGTCGAGACGTTCGACGACGTCGGAACTTTGCTCGCGGACATGGACGGCCACCGCGAGACGACGCTGTTGCGGAACGTCGATGACGCGAACGACATGTTCATCGCCAGCCGGTGGGACGCCCGCGAGGACGCGATGGAGTTCTTCCGGTCGGACGCCTTCAGCGAGACGGTCGACTGGGGCCGGGACGCCCTCGCGGACCGCCCGCGGCACGTCTTCCTGGC
>CAYUFG010000159.1:0-4650 GCA_964443815.1 uncultured Halobacteriales archaeon
AAGATCACGACCATCTACGAGGGCACCTCCGAGATCCAGAAGAAGATCATCGCGCGTCACCTCACCGAGTGAGCCGGGTCGACTCGGTGGACCAGCCCGGCTGAGAGGCCTACCGGAATCGGCGGGGAAGCCACGGGTCGACACGCCCGACCACGGCGATCCGATTCAGGTCGGCCTCCGGACGGTTCCGACCGCGCTCACTCGAAGCCGTACTTCTTGAGCAATCGCGCGATGCCGTTCCGGTGGATCTCGACCGTCCCGCCGGCGATCCGCCAGCCGCGCACCCACCGGTAGAGGTACTCGAGGGGGTGACCCTTTTGATAGCCGTTCGCGCCATGGATCTGTAAGGCCTCGTCGATCACCTCCTGGCCCGCCTCGTTCGCGAACACCTTCGCGATCGAGGATTCCATCCGCGAGGCGGTGCCGTCCCTGGCGTTCTCGGCCGTCCGGTAGATCAGCAACCGGGCCGCATCCAGCTGAATCGCCATGTCCGCCAGCTTGTGTTCGATCGCCTGGAAGTCGCCGATCGGCTGATCGAACTGCTCCCGGTCCTTGGCGTACGTGAGCGCCTTGTCGAACGCATTCAACCCGCAGGTCACGCACATCATCGCGTTGTGACACCGCTCCACGTTGAACTCCTTCAATAGGTCCTTGAAGGCATCTTCACCGACCGCCAGTTCGTTCTCCGTGGGGATCCGGCAGTCCTCGAACCGCAGTAGGCTCTGCGTATGGTCCGCCATGTTCACGTACTCGTTCTCGATCGTGAGACCGGGTGCGTCCGCGTCGACGATCACAGCGCCGATGCCATCGTCCGGGAACCGTGCGTATACCAGGAAAGCGTCCGCGACATGGCCCTTCGACACCCACATCTTGTCGCCATCGATGACGATCTCGTCGCCGTCCCGTCGGGCCGACGTCTCCATCGCGCCGGCATCCGAGCCGGCTTCCGACTCCGAGATGGCGACGGTGATCAGGCTGTTCCCCGCCGTCACGTCCGGCAGGTACTTCTCCTTGAGTCGCTCCGAGCCCAGACTCGCGATCGCCCGCGGCGAGCCCATCGAGGACCGCGAGAGCACGTGGGCCGTGTCCGGGCAGATCCGGCCGACGGCTTCGGTGGCGAGGAGAACCTCGAACACCCCGTAGCCGCCACCGCCGTACTCCTCGGGGAGTGAGATGCCGAGGAGCCCCTGCTCGGCCAGCGTCTCCACGTTCGCCCATGGGACCTCCCCATCCCACGTGAACGCGTCCTCGGCGAAGTGTTCCTCCGCCACCTCCGCTGCCGTTCGCTTGATGAGTTGCTGTTCCTCCGAGAGGCTGAAGTCCATTGTCAGTCAGACCCCATTTCGATCGATCGTCGTCCGGCGCCACAGTGCGGAGCTGCAGCGTTGTCACGGAAGGTAGCGGGCGAGGTCACGCGGATCATATCGGTATCAGGCTCATACGTGAGTTAAGCCTGACGCACCCCGTTTAGACCGTTCAGTCGGGAGTCTGGAAAGCAGGTGGCCTACCTCGGCTGGAGACAGAGAAGGGGTGCAGACTCAGTCCGCCGTGACTTCCTCGGTCTCCTCGTCCTCGCCGACGTAGAACTCCTCAATGTAGTCCTCGTCGACGCGGTTGAGTTCCTCCGGCGGCAGCATCGACAGCAAGTCCCAGCCGATATCGAGCGTGTCGTCGATGGAACGGTTGGTGTTGTAGCCCTGGTGAACGAACTCCTGTTCGAACCGGTCCGCGAAGTCGAGGAAGCGGTTGTCCCGCTCGGAAAGTGCCTCCCGACCGACGATATTGACCAAGTCGCGAAGGTCGTTCCCCTCGGCGTAGGCGGCGTAGAGCTGGTCCGATACGTCGCCGTGGTCCTTCCTGGTCAGGCCCTCGCCGATGCCGTCGTCCATGAGCCGGGACAGGCTCGGGAGGACGTAGATAGGCGGCTGAATGCCCTGACTGTTGAGGTCGCGGTCGACGTAGATCTGCCCTTCGGTAATATAGCCTGTCAGGTCCGGGATCGGGTGGGTGTCGTCGTCGCCGGGCATCGTCAGGATCGGGATCTGGGTTACCGACCCTTCACGGCCCTGGATCCGGCCGGCGCGCTCGTACAGCGTCGCCAGATCGGTATACATGTATCCCGGGTACCCACGCCGGCCGGGAACCTCCTCCCGCGCGGCGCCGATCTCCCGCAGCGCCTCGCAGTAGTTAGTCATGTCCGTCAGGATCACCAGCACGTGGTAGTCCTTGTCGAACGCGAGGTATTCGGCAGTCGTGAGGACGAGCCGCGGCGTGATGGTCCGTTCGACCGCGGGGTCGTCGGCCAGGTTCATGAAGACGACCGAGCGCTCGAGGGCTCCGGTACGCTCGAAGTCCTGCATGAATTCGTTGGCCTCCTCCTGGGTGATGCCCATGGCGCCGAAAATGACGGCGAATTCGCTGCCCTCGCCGGCCTCGTCCTCCTCCGGGACGGTAGCCTGGCGGGCGATCTGCAGCGCGAGTTCGTTGTGGGGTAGCCCCGATCCGGAGAAGATGGGCAGCTTCTGCCCGCGAACGAGCGTGTTCATCCCGTCGATGGCCGAGACGCCCGTCTGAATGAACTCCTCGGGGTACTCCCGGGAGTAGGGGTTGATCGCAGCGCCGACGATATCGCGGCGCTCGTCCGGGACGATATCGGGGCCGCCGTCGATGGGGTCACCGGCACCGTCGAGCACGCGACCGAGGAGGTCCTCGGTCACGGGCATCTTCATGGTCTCGCCGAGGAACCGCACCGAGGAGTCCCGGTCGATGCCCTCGGTCCCCTCGAAAACCTGGATGGCGACGAAGTCACTCGCGCTTTCGAGTACCTGGCCGTGGCGTGTGCGCCCGTCGCCGGTCTCGATCTCGACGATTTCGTCGTATCCGATCGGTTCATCCGTCTCGACGAAGACCAGCGGTCCGCTGATCTCGGTGATTGTCTGGTACTCTTTCATCAGTAGAGCCCTCCGATCTGTTCCTCAAGGTCGGCCTCGAGTTCGTCGACGAACTCGTCGTAGTCCTCCTGGACGCCGATCCGGTTGAGGCGCGGGGCGGCGTCGACGTCGCTGATCTCCTCGACGGGGACGCCTGCATCGAGCGCGTCGAAGGCCTCGTCGTTGAAGGTCTTGATAGCGCCCAGCAGCCGGTAGGTCTTCTGCGGTTCGCAGTATGTGTCGACGTCGTGGAGCGCGTTCTGCTGGAGCCAGCCCTCCCGGATGTACCGGGCCACCTCGAGGGTGAGTTGCTGGTCCGGCGGCAGGGCGTCCTTACCGACGAGCTGGACGATCTCCTGGAGTTCCCCCTCCTCGTCGAGCGTGTCGATGGCCCACTGGCGTTGCTCGGCCCAGTCGTCGGCGACGTTGTCCTCGAACCACGGGTCGAGTTGGTCCCGATACAGCGAGTAGGACTCGTCCCAGTTGATGGCGGGGAAGTGCCGCCGTTCGGCGAGGTCGGCGTCGAGCGCCCAGAACGTCTTGACGATGCGCAGGGTGTTCTGGGTGACCGGCTCGGAGAAGTCGCCGCCCGGCGGGGAGACCGCACCGATGACCGACACCGAGCCCTCGGTGCCGTTGATGTTCTTGAAGTAGCCCGACCGCTCGTAGAACTGAGCGAGCCGCGCCGCGAGGTAGGCGGGGTACCCCTCCTCGCCGGGCATCTCCTCGAGCCGTGAGGAGATCTCGCGCATGGCCTCCGCCCACCGCGAGGTGGAGTCGGCCATGAGCGCGACGTCGTAGCCCATGTCACGGAAGTACTCCGCGATGGTGATCCCGGTGTAGACGCAGGACTCGCGGGCCGCGACGGGCATGTTCGAGGTGTTCGCGATGAGGCAGGTCCGGTCCATCAGCGCGTTGCCGGTGGTCGGGTCCTCCAGCTCGGGGAAGTCCTCGATGACCTCCGTCATCTCGTTGCCCCGCTCGCCGCAGCCGACGTAGACGACAATATCGGCGTCGGCCCACTTGGCGAGCTGGTGCTGGGTCACCGTCTTGCCGGAGCCGAAGGGGCCCGGAATCGCGGCCGTGCCACCCTTTGCGATGGGGAACAGGCCGTCGAGGATCCGCTGGCCGGAGACGAGCGGAGTCGTCGGCGTCTGTTTTTCCTCCGCGGGGCGGGCCTCGCGGACCGGCCACTCCTGGCGCATCCGGATCTCCTCGCCCGTGTCGAGTTCGACGACCGTCTCCTCGACGGTGAAGTTGCCCGACTCGATCGCGACCACCTCCCCGCCCTCGGAGTCCGGCGGGACCATCACCTTGTGATCGATGCTCGGCGTCTCGGGGACGGTGCCAACGATGTCGCCGGCCTCGACCGTGTCGCCCTCCGAAACCTCGGGTTCGAACTCCCAGGTTTTCTCCAGGTCGATCCCCGGCGCGTCGACGCCACGGTCGAGGAAGGCCGAACCCATCTTCGCCTCGAGGACGTCAAGCGGTCGCTGGACGCCGTCGTAGATGGCGTCGAGCATGCCCGGACCGAGGTCGACCGACAGCGGCGCTCCCGTCGACTCGACGGGTTCGCCTGGGGAGACGTTCGACGTCTCCTCGTATACCTGGATGGTCGTGATGTTGCCCTCGATCTCGATGACTTCGCCCATCAGCCCTTCCTCACCGACGTACACGACGTCGTTCATCCGTGCGTCGAGGTCGGTCGCGGTGACGACGG
>CAYUFG010000160.1:0-4644 GCA_964443815.1 uncultured Halobacteriales archaeon
GCGTATAGCGAGTAGTACAGGGGTCGGGCGGCGTCCCGGTCGGCCAGGGAGCAGCCGACCACGCCGCACTTCTCGTGCATTATTCGCCGGCTTTGGACTGCCAGGCGTAGTCGCGACGCTTGGCAGACGTGCCGAACCCACAGGACGAACAGACCTTCTTCTTCGAGTGATATGACTTCTCGCCGCACCGACGACACTTCACGTGCGTCGTGGTGTTCTTCTTCCCTTGACTCGGGGTACCTGCGCCGGTCATGGCCTTATCGAGACGACGTTATCCCCGCGTATAATCGTTGTGTTGTCGGGGTCTTCGACCACGAGATTCATGTGTTGGTCGTAGCCGACCAGTCGACCCTCGTGGATCTCGCCGTCCTTCAGGGCCACCCGGACCTCGTCGCCGACGGCGGCTTCGAGGACGTCGAGCGGTCGGTTCCCGCGGTCGCTCATACAGGGAGACCGAGCCAGCGGCCGCATAAACGTACCGGACCGACCCCGCCGCGGGCCACGCTGGCACGCACCGTCAGCGACTGAAGGAGAACTCGTGGCCCCGTCCCGCGACCGCACCGAGGAGGTCCGCCGCGGCTTCGAGGTCCGACGGATCGACGATCTCGACCGGCGTGTGCATGTACCGGTTTGGCACCCCGACTGACAGTGAGGGGATGCCCCCACGGGCGGTGTAAAAGGCGTCGGCATCTGTTCCCGTCCGGCTGCCCGAGGCCTCGAGCTGGACATCGATACCCTCGTCGGCGGCCGCCGCTCGGGCAGCGTCGACCAAGCGTGGATGGTTGCTGCTCCCCCGCTTGATCGTCGGTCCTGCGGAGAGTTCCACGCCGCTGCTCCGGTCGGTCGGCACTCCCGGCGAGTCCGTCGCGTGGGTGACGTCGACCGCGACGACGGCGTCTGGCTCGAGGTCGAATCCAACCATCTGCGCACCCCGCAGGCCGACCTCCTCTTGGACGGTGCTGACGGCGTAGACGGTCGCGTCGGGCTCGGCCACGGCGGCCCGTCGCAGCGCCTCGGCCGCCGTCCAGATCCCGATGCGGTTGTCCATCCCTCGGGCCGCGAGCCGGCCGTTCGCCAGCTCGCTGATCCGCTGTTCGAAGGTGACGGGGTCGCCCCGTTCGACGAGCGACTCGGCCTCGTCGGCATCGCTCGCGCCGACGTCCACGAACTGCTCGCCGACGTCATGGAGCGACTCCTCGTCGGCGTCGCGGAGGTGGATCGCCGTTTGGCCGACGACGCCCGGGACGGGCCCGTCGTCGGCGTGGATCGTCACGTGTTGGCCCTGTGAGACCGTCCGGTCGGCACCCCCGATGGCCGCCAGCCTGACGAACCCGTCGTCCTCGACGTCGCGGACGATGAACCCAATCTCGTCGCCGTGGCCGGCCAGCGCGATACTCTCGTCGCCGCCCTCGAGCACGGCGACGGCGTTGCCGTAGGCGTCGGTCCGGACTTCGTCGGCAAACGCCGAAACGTAGTCGATCCACACGCGTTGGCCGGCCCGCTCGTAGCCGGATGGCGTTGCGGTCTCGAGCAGTGTCTGCAGGAACTCCCGGCGGTCGGCGTCCATACCGGTTTCAGTGCGGGCCGGTACGTGAATCCAGCGGGCAACGTCGGAAGGGTTAGGGCGGCCGGTCTCTAATGGTGGGTATGGATCTAACTCTGCTCGAAGTCCACCTCGACGACGCCTGCTTCACCGCCAACGCCCCGCTCTCGGGCGAGTCCGGGACGACGCCGGCGGCCGCAGATATCGACGAAGATTCGGACGCTCGCACACGGCTGTTGCCCTTCATCGTTGGGCTTGTCGCCCTCGCTGCCCTCGGGTACGTCGTGCGTCGTTGGCGCTCGGGCGGGTCGCTCGAGACCGAGGTCGACACAGAGATGCCAGACGTCGACGCCCCGACTCCCTGAGCCGAAGACCTATCCGGTGTCGGGGGCGAGAGCACCCATGGGTCTGTATCGGAGCGCTAGGGCAGTCTCTGGGGCGTCAGGGACCGGTCACGTCGACTGGACGGCCGCAGCCGAGGCGGCCAAGGCCGCTGTGGCTCCCGGTGACCTGACGGTAACCGATGCCGAGCGACGCAAGTTCGCGGAGGACGTGGGCGACGCCCGCGATCAAGTGGCCACGACGGCGACCATCGACTTCGCGCTCCCCGACCGGATCGAGGTCCAGCACCGCCACCACTGGATAGACGCCAACGTGGGGACATTCGAACGCGTCATGACACCGATCGAGGACCGGCAGTCGTCAACCCCCGGTCTCGCGCGCGTCGTCAACAGCGGAACGATGGCGGTCGCACTCGGATTCCTGGCGAACCATGTCCTTGGTCAGTACGATCCGCTGCTGCTCGCGGACTCCGACGATCACGGGCTGTACTTCGTCCGGCCGAACATCCACCGCGTTGCCGACCAGCTTGACGTTGCTGTCCCGCGGTTCCGGCGGTGGATCGCGTTCCACGAAGTCACCCACGCCGCGGAGTTCGCGGCGGCGCCCTGGCTCTCGAGCCATCTTGAATCTGCCCTCGAGGACGCCCTCGGCGACCTCGCAGCGGGCAGTATCGACCGGACGACGCTTGGCGAACTCGACACGACGATGACGGCCGTCGAGGGCTACGCCGAACTGCTCATGGATCGGGCATTCGACGAGGAGTACGCCGACCTCCGCCGAAAGGTCGAACAGCGGCGGCAAGGGCGGGGCCCCGTTGAGCGGTTGATCCGTCGGGCACTCGGGCTGAGTGTCAAGCGCCGGCAGTACGAACGGGGCAAGGCGTTCTTCGAGACCGTCTCTGCATCGGGCGGTATGGCCCTTGCTGCTCGCGTCTGGGACGGACCCGAGTCCCTTCCCACCGACGCGGAACTGGACGACCCCGACGCCTGGCTGGCCCGGATGGCTTAGGAGAGCGGTTCGCCCTCTACGACCTCCCCGAAGGCGAAGTTGTCGCGAGCCTCGTTGATCTCGACGGTCACCCGGTCACCGACCGCGGTGTCCGGGACGAACACGACGTAGCCCGGCCCGATTCGCGCGATACCGTCGCCCTGATCGCCGACGTCCTCGATCTCCACTTCGCGGGTTTCGCCCTCTTCGACGGGCGGTTCGCCCCCCGACCTGGATCTCGGCGGCTCGCGGTTGGTCGTCGACTGGCCGTCCGTGGGGATGACCGCCACCCGGTACCGATCGCCGACCGCGAGGTCGCCCACCTCGAGTTCGTGTTCGGGGACGGAGAACACTGCGCGGCTCCCGTCACGTTCCAACTTCGCGGAGTATAGCGCCATAACATCATCTGGCAATTCCATATGCGGGTCTAGTCCACCTTTTCTGGCGGGGGCCGATTGAACGTGTCGGTTCCGGCGGTCTACCACTCCCTGGGCGCACTCACGTGCATGTCGACGAACCGCCACCGATCTCCCCGCTCGAGTGTCCCGCTCCACCGGGTGTCGAACTCGTGCCGGTCCCCCCGCTCCGTGTCTGTCCAGGCCACGAAGACGGCGTCGCTGAACCAGGCTATACTCGTCCGCTCGGTCACCCGGAGGTCGCGGCTCTCGACTGCCCAGTCCGTCGTGGTGTTGGTCTGATCGCGAAGGCCGGCTCTGATCGCTTTCAGGCCGACGAGCCGCTCAGAGATGCCCACCTTCACGGGATCGGCACCGTCGTCCGGCGCTCCGAAGTACGGCCCGAGCGGCTCGCCCGCCCGGAGCGCCTCGTAGTAGGTCTCGACAGTCTCGCGGGCGTTCATGTATGAACCAGCCGGCGACAGCGCAAGAAACTGGCGCCGACCCGCAACGACACGCCCTTAGGGCTGCTCGCGGAAAGCAATCCATGGATCCGAAGCGGGAGTTGACCAGCGTCGACCTCGCCGCTCTCGAGCGGGAGCTCTCGGCGTACGTCGGCGCCGGCTTCGAGAAGGCGTACCTGTATCCGGACGACACGGTCCGGTTCCGGCTGCGCCACTACGACCACGGTCGGGTCGAACTTCTGGTCGACGTTCGAGACCCGAAGCACCTTCGGGTGGCTCCGGCGGAGCACGTCCCCGACGCCCCCGAGCGGCCGCCGGACTTCGCCATGATGCTCCGCAACCGACTCGAAGGGGCCGAACTCGCCGCCGTCTCCCAGTTCGAGTTCGACCGGATCGTCGAGCTGCGCTTCGAGCGCGACACCGACTCGACGACCGTCGTGGCGGAGCTATTCGGCGACGGTAACCTCGCGGTACTCGACGCGACAGGCGCCGTCGTCGACTCGCTCGAGACGGTCCGCCTGAAGTCACGCACCGTCGCTCCGGGCGCCCAGTACGAATTTCCCGACGCGCGGTTCAACCCGTTGTCCGTTGACCGCGACGGCTTCGCCGCTCGGCTCCGGGACTCGGACACCGACGTCGTCCGCACGCTCGCGACGCGCCTCAACTTCGGCGGCCTCTGGGCCGAGGAGCTGTGCACCAGGGCCGAGGTGCCCAAAACGATCGATATCGACGAGGTCGCCGACGACCAGGTCGATGCCCTCTACCGTCAGGTCGAACGCCTGATCGAGACGCTCGACGCGGCGGACTTCGACCCCCGCGTGTATTACGACACTGCCGACGACCGCCGGCCGGTGGACGTGACCCCGGTCGGGCTCTCCGAACACGTCGATCTCGAGTCGGACCTGTTCGACAC
>CAYUFG010000161.1:0-4582 GCA_964443815.1 uncultured Halobacteriales archaeon
TCGGTTGGAGGCCGTCGAGGGGTAGGCTGGAGCGATTTGTGCGCGGAAGCGGCAACAGCACTATGTTATCATCACAGTTCTCATAATCGCAAATATGACCTTCCACGACCGGGTAGCTGAACCCGACGCCCACCAGGCGGCGGTCGAGTTGCCCGGAGGGGACTTCTCCGTCGTCTATCCGAATTCAGCGAGAGACTCCCGGCTTTCAGGCCGGGTGTGTATCGCGGCCGCTCGCTCAGCATGGTCGACTGACGGCCTGGCTGGCCATTCCCTCCCACCCCGGTGTCCGACACCCGTCGCACGCAGCCGAAACTTTACTAATGCACGGGGGCTGTGGCCAACGTATGGCAGAGATACTCGCGGAGAACCTGTCGGGGAAGGCCGTCATGGGGTCGGACGGCGCGGAACTCGGCGGGCTGTACAACATCACGATGGACATCGAGACGGGTCGCCTGCGTGACCTCCTCATCGAACCCAACGAGGAGCGCGACGAGACCGGCTTCGATTTCGACGAGGCCGGCCGGATCCGCGTGCCAGTCGGCCGCGTGCAGGCCGTGAAGGATCACATGATCGTCGAACGGTAGATGTACGTCCTCGACGCCTCGGCCTTCATCCACGAGTACCACACCGACGAGTCGATCGCGTCGATCCCGCTCGTCCGCGAGGAACTTGAGGACGAGCACGCCTACCGGTTCGACGCACTCGAGGGCTCGGGCATGCACCTCCACATCCCCGAGGAGGAGACCGTCGACCGGATCGAGCGGGCCGCCCGGGAGACCGGCGACTACGACGAGCTCTCGGAGACGGACATCCGGCTGGTGTCCGCGGCGTTCGAACTCGACGCGACGCTCGTCACCGACGACTACGCCATGCAGAACGTCGCCGAGAAGCTCGGCGTCGCGCTCGAGGTCATCGCCCGCGACGGCATCGACGAACAGCGCGACTGGCGGTTCCAGTGTGCCGGGTGTGGCCGTGAGTTCGACGAACACCACGACCGCTGTCCGATCTGCGGGACCGATCTCACGCGGAAGAACCCCGCCTAAGCCATCGGTCGGTCGCCGACTTCCTCGAGACCGATGTCGACCAGTTGTCGAATGACCTCCTCCTCGGTGAGGTCGTACTCTCGAGCCAGGACCGCCACCCGGTCGGCGAGGGGGTCGTCGCAGACGACGGTGTACCGGGTCGGCATTAACGGAAGGCTAACAGCTATTGCAATAAATACCCGTCAGACCGCCGTCAGACGGCGCCCGTCACGAGGGCGTACTCCCACGCGAAGACCGTGACGTTCCATCCCGCGTGGACGGCGATCGGGACGGCGATGTTCTCGGCGAGTTCGTAGACGAGCCCGAGCAGCAGGCCGAGGACCACGATGACGGCGATCGTGGCGACGCGACTCCCGGAGCCGCCCAGAGCCAGGTAGTGGGCGACGCCGAACAGCAGGCTCGCCCCGAGGATGCCGGGCCCGACGCCGGCTGCCCGGACGAACAGGCCCTGGACGGCGCCGCGGAACAGGAGTTCCTCGGCCGGGGCGACGAACAGGATCGTCACGGGGATCAGGTACAGGAACAGCTCGGGGTTCGCCCGGCCCTGCTCGATGACGGCGTTCTGTGCACCCTCGAGGCCGAACTGGACGAGCAGCTCGCTGAGGACGACGTTCGTGAGGAACAGTGCGACCAGGCCGCCGATCGCCACCGCCGCGTCCCGCAGCGATGGAAGCCGAGCGAAGACGAGTTCGCGGAACCTGCCGATGCGCTGGAAGTACCACCAGACGGCGACGTAGAAGCCAACGAACTGGCCGATCGACGACACCACGAGCAAGGCGACGATATCCGTGTCGCGCCCCACGCCCATCGACGCGAGGACGGACACGGCGGCACCGGCGAACAGCAGGCCGGTCAGAAACGCCCCGACAACGAGAACCAACGCGTGGCCCCCCGCCCTGAGGACACCCCCGGCGTCCGGCCGCCTGACTGCGGCTCGCATTGGCGGCACTCAGCCCGCGCCGGGTATGATTCTGGCGAAGTCGGTCACTCGACAACGAGTCGAGTCTTGTCCGCGACGGCGTCGGCCTCGTCGAACTCGCCGCCGCCCAGCAGGCCCCGGGTCGCACGCTTACCCCACTCGACGGCCGGCTGGGTGAACGTCTCGACGCCCATCAGCTCGCCGGCGAGGATGCACGCCGCCTCCATGTCGTACAGCAGTCGGCCGACCGAGGGGGCATCCAACCGGTCGATCTCGATGCGGACGGACGGCCGGCCCGCGGCCGCAAGGCTTGCCTCGGTCGCCGCGAACTCGGCGTCCAGCACGTCGCCGAGACCGTGTCCGCCGAGGTACGACAGCTCGGGGACGTCAGTCCCGGGTATCTGGCGGTCCTCGCGGTCTCGCGGCTGTACGAACGTGACGAGTTTGTCCCGCGGGCCGGCGCGATAGAGCTGTAGCTGGGAGTGCTGATCGGTCGCACCGAGCGCGCGGACGGGCGTCTGGCCGCGGCCGTCTTTGCCGAGGCTCTCGGCCCACAGCTGGGCGAACCACTCGGCGAAGGGCTCGAGTCGCTCGGCGTAGGGCATCATGGCGTTGATTCCCGCACCGCGGCGGTCCAGGGCGGCGGCCACCGCCCCGTAGGCGTAGGCGGGGCAGTCCAACAGCGAGCCGGAGAGGGCGTCGCGGCCGGCGGCGCCGCCGGCGAGTACCCCGGCGACGTCGTGGCCCCCGACCGCGGCCGGGACGAGGCCGACCGGCGACAGCACCGAGAACCGCCCCGGGACTCCGGCCGGGACCGACGTCGACGGGAGGTCGTGGGCCTCGGCGAGGTCACGAAGCGGACCCTCGTCGCCGGTGGTGACGACGGTACGGTCGGTCCAGTCGACACCCGCGGCCGTCATGGCGTCCCTGACCACGAGGAACGTCGCGAGCGTCTCGGCGGTCGTCCCCGACCGGGAGACGACGTGGATGGCGGTGTCGTCGAGCGGGAGGGTTTCGAGCACCTCGCTTGTGTGTTCGGGGTCGACGTTGTCGAGGACGCGATGAGTGACCCCGCTCGGACCGAGGGCCCTCGAGACGGTGGCGGCACCGAGTGCGGAGCCGCCGATGCCCACGGTGAGCACGGCCGAGGCGTCCGCGACCGGTTCGACGGCGGCTTCGATGTCGGCCGCGTCGACTCGCTCGGGGAGGCCGAGCGACGCGTACCCGAAGGCATCGGTCTCGATGCCGCGCGTGATCTCCTCGTGGGCCTCGCCGACGCGGTCGTCCAGCGACGAGAGCGCGTCCCGGGCGATTCCGGGATCGGCGACGCTCGCGAGGGCGTTTCCGATGTCGACCTTCATGGCGGGCGCTCGCGGCGCCGGGCCAAAAGCCTCCCGACCGGGCCGTTTAACCTCGTCTGCGGCCAACCGCGGCGCATGCCCGGCGAGGACACCTACGGCGGCGTGTTCGGTGCCTTCCCATACGCGTTCCGCCGGAGTGAGTCTCGAGTCTTCCGCAGCTACGTCGTCGTCGGGGGGCTGTTCGCGGCACTGCTCGTCGTCGCCTTCGGCGCGGCCGTCGCGGTGGCCGTCGCCGACACCCTCGGCGCCGTCGGCGGCACGTTCACGTTCTCGCGGTCGTTCGTCCTCTTCGTCGGCTTTCTCGTGGTGGTGCCGGTCGTGGCGCCGATCCTCCTCGTCGCCCGCCGCCACCGCCGCGGCGGCTCGACGCGACGGTACGACCGCGCGGTGGCCGCGAGCGGCTACCTGTTCATCCCCGCGCTGTACCTGCTCCTGGTCGTCACCGCGCCGCCGGGGCTGCGGGAGCAGCCCTCGGGCGCGCTGGCGCCGGTCGTCTTCTTCCTCTACGGGCTCCCCGCTGCCGCGGGTGTTGTCCCGCCGCTGGCCGCGGCCGCGATCACCTACCTGGCCCACCGCCTGTACCGGGACGTCGATGGCTGAGACTGCGGGGGCGACCGCGCCGGAGCCGTAACGCGGAAGGCTCGCGGTGGATGTAGGTCGGCCATGAGCCAGGACGGCGAGGCGGGCCGGGAGAAGACCGGCACCTTCCTCGTGACCCACGTCGACGAGGGCAGCGCGGTCCTCCGGGACGTCCACGACGCCGAAGTCCACACCCTCGACGACGCCAGCGACCTGGCGGTTGGCGATGTGCTGGCGGCGACGATCGCCACAGTGCGGCCGATTGGTGCCGTCTGGTCGATCGTCGAGCTGGACACCCGCCGGCGGATCCCGGTCGAGCGGAGTCCCGAGTCGCCGACAGCCCACGCCGTGGAACTCGCCAACGAACAGGCCGTCGGCGAGGTGACGACACGCGAACGCGCCGGCGAGGGGGAACTGCACATCCTGACGGTCCCCCCGGCGGAGACCGACTCGGCCGCCGCGGACGTGGTCGCCGACGAGGAGACGGTCGCCCGGGCGGCGCGGCTCGGAGTGGATCGGGTGGAGGTACGGGCCGACGATGGCGTCGTCAGCGTGCGGTACTTGCCGTAGTCGGTCGGTACAGTGCGTGGTGTTCGAGCGGGTGTCGGGGTCCACCGGGGCGGCGCGGCGACACCGACGCAGTGCTGACCGCTAGACGAACCTGTCGTTCGATTATAACG
>CAYUFG010000162.1:0-4579 GCA_964443815.1 uncultured Halobacteriales archaeon
AGGATGTAGACCTCGCGACCGGTCTGCCGAATTGCCGACAGTCCACTTCGGACGTCGTCGTAGACGTCGAGATCGTGATAGCTCTCGAGGATCTCGTCGATCTCAGCGTCCCCGAGGTCGATATCGTACAGATCGAGTGCGTATTTCAGGGCCCGTCTGTGGCGTTCCGTCGCGGGGCGATACACACCGACGGCGTTTCCCACGATGGCGTACTCCCTGGAGCGGAGCTGCCAGATTCGGGCGACGGCCAGCGGGTCGTCGGTGTATTTCGCCAGCGCCTCGCGGGTCGATTCGACGCTGACCAGCGTCGAGTACGAGTCGACGAGCACCGCATCGATCCGAGTCGTGTCGAGTCCCATGTGGAGAGACTCGCGACTGCCCGCACCATCAATGGTGGGCGCACGGGGGTGCGACCTTCGGACAGAGCTCGACGGCTCGTGGACTTTGGCTAAACATCCCGAAGACGGTTCCCGCCTACTCGACCAGGGCGTCGACGGCGACGCAGCCATCCGCCGTCCCGATGATCGGGTTGAACTCGAGTTCCGACACGTCGACGGCGGCGTAGAGCTCCGAGACGTTCACGAGTATCGAGACGAGCGAGTCTCGGTCCACAGTCGCGTAGTCGCGATAGCCGTCGAGCAATCGAGAGGCGGCCGACTCGCCGATCAGCTCGCGGGCCTCGTCCTCGGTCACCGGCAGCGGGCGGTAGGCGAAGGCGTCGTCGAACAGCTCGACGAAGACGCCGCCGGGGCCGAACATCAGCACCGGCCCGAAGTCGTCGTCCTCGACGACGCCGGCGATCAGTTCGACGCCGTCGACCGACGCCTGACAGAGGATCCCCGCGTCGACGTCGATCGCTTCGAGCCGCTCGTACGCGGCACGGATCTCGGCCTCGCTGTCGAGGCCGGTCGCCACACCCCCGAGCTCGGACTTGTGGGGGACGGCGACCGGGTCGAGTTTGAGCACCGCCGGGCCGTCGAACGACGCGGCCAGGTCGACCGCCTCGTCGGCGCTGTCGACCAGTGCCGATCCGGCCGTGGGGATATCGAACTCGTCGAGCAGGGTGGCGACGTCGGTCCAACTCTCGGGGTCGAACGCACGACGCTCCGCCGGCAGCGCGTACCGGTCGGCGGGCTGGTCTCGCACGCGGTGCCCGAAGGCGGCGCGGTCGCGGAGCTGTTTCAACACCGCGAGCGCGCGGGCCGGGTCGGTGAAGCTGAGCACGCCCCGTTCGGCGAGCCGGTCGACGGTTTCCGGATCCGGCTCCGCGCCGGTAAAGACACAGGCCACGGGCAGGTCGTAGTCCTCGGCGAGTGCCGCGATGGCCTCCTCGCTGGCCTCGATGGTCTCCCGCCCGGAGTTGCCGAACTGGAAGAGCACGCAGTCGACGCCGGGGTCACGGCCGACCGCCTCGACGCACTCGGCGAACAGTTCGGGCTGTCCCACCGCCGATGCCGTCACGTCGACGGGATTCGTCGGTGAGCCGTACGGGGGGATCCGCTCGGCGATGACGTCCTCGGTGTCTTGCGTCAGGTCGGCCATCGGCAGGTCGAGCCGGGCAGAGGTGTCGGCGATGAGCGCGGCCGCGCCGCCGGAGATGCTCACGACCCCGACGCCCCCGGCGCGTTCGCCGTATCGGCCGACGTCCATGGCGGCGAACGCCGATAGCGAGTCGACGAACCCGTCGACCGTCTCGACGCGGACGACGCCCGCCGCGTCGAACACCGCGCTGTAGATGGCGTCGTCCGAGGCGACGCTTCCGGTGTGGGATTCGGTCGCTTCCCGCCCCTGGTCGGAGGCGCCGACGCGGATCGCGACGATCGTCGTGTCGGTCTCGGCCGCTCGTTGGCCGATGTCGAGCAGTCGCCGGCCGCTCTCGAGCGACTCGACGTAGGCGGCGACCACGTCGGTGTTCGGGTCGGTGACGAGGTAGTCGACCAGTTCGAGCGTGTCGACGTCGGCCTCGTTGCCGGTCGTGATCCACTTGCTGGCGCCGACGCCCTCGTTCTGGACGAGCTGGAAGATGGCCCCGCCGAAGGCGCCGCTCTGGCTGACGAAGCCCACCGGGCCGGGGAGGAACTCGTCGCGCTTGCAGATCGACGAGAACGTCGCCGCTACGTTCGCCGGCGGCGTGACGAACCCCTCGGAGTTGGGCCCGATCAGGCGGACACCCGCTCGTTCTGCGGCGTCACGAAGCTCGGCCTCCATCTCGGCGCCCTCGTCGCCGACCTCCCGGAAACCCGACGCGATGACCGACGCGAAGGGGATGTCCGCTTCGCCACACTCCGCGACGACGTCGGCGGTCAGGCGCGCCGGGACGAGCACCAGCGCCACGTCGACCGGACTGGGGATGTCGGTGACGCTGTCGAAACAGGGCCGGCCGTCGATCTCGTCGCGGCCGGGGTTGACGAGGTGGATTTCGCCCTCGTAACCGAACTTCTTGAGGTAGCGGTATGGCCGTCCAGAGAGCTTGTTGGGGTCGGCGGAGGCGCCGACGAGCGCGATCGCGTCGGGCTCGAACAGCCGGTCGAAGTCGGCCCCGCTCATGTGTTTGCAACAGGGCAGAATCGACTGAGGTTGTCACGGTCGGATCGGCTCGGTTCCGGGTAGCGGACAGCGTGTGGGTAACCCATCGATGAATTGGCTAAACCGGGCCGGCCCGGTGGCTTAAAGGTATCTTCGTGGGCCTCAGTCCGGGATGACGGCCTCGAGATCGGCCTGGGAGCGAAGTGAGAGCAACCGGTCGGCGAGCGTCTCGACGCGGGTGTCGCCGTAGACGCGGCTCGCACAGTGCCGAAACTTCTCGCGGAGCTCGGCTTCTGACAGTGGCTCGGTCGGCGTTCCCGGTGGCTCGTCACGCGTCGCCGTCAGCGTCTCGCCGTTTCGGAGCGTGACGGTGACTGTGGCGCCGTGCCACCCCGGTCGGACCGATTCGTCGACCGAGAAGGTGATCCGATCCATGAGCTTCCGGGTGGGCCCGTGGCCGACGGCGTCGTCGGCGAAGGTGTCGATGCCGACCCGATCGCGAGTTAGCGCGCTCGCGACGGTGTACTGCATGGAGAACTTCCCCTGCAGTCCCGACTCGGGCTCGTCGTACGCGACGGTTTCGCGGGCCACGCTCGAAGCTGACACGTCGATCGACTCGACGTCGCCCGGCCCGAAGCCGTGCTCGGCTGCGAGGGCCTCCGTCGCGGCGATCGGAGCGTGGGTGAACAGACAGCAGGGATACTTCTTGACGTCGACACCCGTCTCGACGATGGCCCACCGCTCGCCGGGGGCAGCCACGGCGTCGGGTTCGTAGGGTGCGCCCTCGCCGTACAGGTCGTAGAAGCCCCGGTCCTCGCCCAGTGCGGCCGCCGTCGCCGTCGCGCCGTTTCTCGCGAGGGCGGCGGCGGTCAGGCCGCTACGGGCCGCGTGGGCTGGGTGGACCGGCTTGGCGGTCGAGCCGAAGTTCTTCTTCAGGCCCGAGGCGAACGAGGCGGCCATGTCGAGCGCCGTCGCCGTCTCAGCGGCCGAGAGCGACCACAGCGATGCCGCCGCGGCCGCGGCGCCGAAGACGCCGATCGTCGACGTCGCGTGCCACCCGCGCTCGTAGTGCCCCTCGATGAACGGTTTGGCGATCTGGTAGTCGGTCTCGAACCCAGCGACGTAGGCCTCGAGCGCGTCGCGGCCGGTCGCGTCGGCCTGCTGGCCGGCCGCGAGGATCGCCGAGACGAGCGGGACACTCGGATGTGCGTGGATCTCCGAGACGGTGTCGTCGAAGTCGAGGCTGTGGCCCGCGGTGGCGTTGACGAAGGCCGCGTCGAGGACGGTCATGCCGGTCCCCCGGCCGATGAGGGTCGCCGGCCCGCCGGTGTCCTGGAGGTCGATGAACGTCTCGGCGGCGAGCGAGCCCGCGTCGGCCTGTGAGCCGGCGATCGCCACGCCGACGGTATCGAGGAAACACCGCTCTGCCGTGCGGACGCCATCGTCGGGGACGTCGTCTATCGAGAGGTCGGCGACGAACTGGCCGATCAGCTCGGCCGGTGTGTGGTTGGTGCTCATCCCTGGGAATCTAGTCGCAGCGTTGGTGTCATGAATGGCGTGACCGGACGATTGCCGTGTGGTGCAGAGGACATTGGTTTGCGTGCAAGACGCCTCGCTGTCGGATAAGCATGGTTGCTATCGGATTGGGATGGATTCGATGAATGGAACCACATCGCCAGTCGTGCGCGGACGTCAGTCCTCGAATTCGCGGAGCCTCTTTTGCACCGTCGAGTAGACCTTCGGATGCAGATTCGTCCCCTCGTCGACGAGGTGATACAAGAGGTCGGTCGATTCATCCACCAGCAAATCGCCTGCTTTGGTACAGCTGAGTAAGAGAGTCGTGACCCACCAGCACTCGACGCCATGGCTACGCGCTACCTCGATGAGACCCTTGTCGTTGGCGAGGAGGATCTCCTCGACCTCATCGGCCAGTAGGATCACAGCGGCACAGGGCGGAAGGCCACGGGTTTGCGCCGTGGGAGGAAGCCCGTTCGTTTCATGAAGCCCCTTGATTCGATGGCCTGGCTGACTCCCCAGTGAGGCATACACGTTA
>CAYUFG010000163.1:0-4572 GCA_964443815.1 uncultured Halobacteriales archaeon
GTCCACTACATCGAGGGCTGCTCGGCGCCGAAATACTCGGCGTTCAACCTTCACTCGGGCGGCGTCGAAGTCTTCGTCGGCGAGGACGCCCACGTCCAGTACTCGACGGTGCAGAACTGGTCGAAGAACACGTACAACCTCAACACGAAGCGCGCCATCGTCGAGGCCGACGGGACGATGGAGTGGGTCTCGGGCTCGATGGGCTCGAAGGCCACGATGCTGTACCCCGCCACGATCCTCAAGGGCCCAGGGGCAACGGACAACCACATCACCATCGCCTTCGCGGGCGAGGGTCAGAACATCGACACGGGGGCGAAGGTCTACCACAACGCCCCGGACACGAAGTCCACGATCGAGTCCAAGTCAATCTCCAAGGACGGCGGTCGCACCAACTACCGCGGCCTCGTCCACATCTCCGACGGCGCGAGCGACTCGAAGACGAACGTGGAGTGTGACGCGCTGATGTTCGACAACGAGTCCACCTCGGACACGATGCCGTACATGGAGATCCAGGAGAGCGCGGTCGACGTGGCCCACGAGGCCACCGTCGGCAAGATCGGCGACGAGGACGTCTTCTACCTCCAGAGCCGCGGGCTCGACGACGACGACGCCAAGCAGATGATCGTCGCGGGCTTCATCGAGCCCATCACGGAGGAACTGCCAATCGAGTACGCCGTCGAGCTGAACCGCCTGATCGAACTCGAGATGGAGGGAAGCCTCGGATAGCCCTCCGGGCATCCGAATCCAACCCATGAGCACGCAGGTACACAGCACGCTGACGGCGGCACAGGTCGAAGAGATCAGCGCGGATCTGGGCGAGCCGGAGTGGCTGCTCGAGACGCGGCTCGACGCGCTCGAGGCGCTCGACGGCCTCGACATGCCCGACGTCATCCGGACGCCGGGCCGGGATTGGACGAATCTCGACGCACTCGACTACGAGGAGCTGGTCGACCCGCTCGACCGGGCCCAGGAGAAGGACCGCGTCGATGCCGAGGGCGTGGACGTCCTCGACTGGGCGACCGCCCTCGACGACCACGGCGACCTGATCGAAGAGCACTTCGGTAGCGTGGTCGACACGCAGCGGAACTATCTCACGGCGCTGTCGACGGCGCTGTTCTCAGCCGGGACGGTCGTATACGTCCCATCGGGCGTCGACGCGGAGGACGTCAAGATCCGCACCAGGATGAACTCCCGGTCGCTGTTCAACTACACGCTCGTGGTCGCCGAGGAGTCCTCGAGCGTGACCATCCTCGAGCGACAGTCCACCGGCGACCCGCTGTCGGGTCACCGGTACTACTCCGGGGTCGTCGAGGTAGCCGCCGGCGAGAACTCGCACGTCCAGTACGGGGCGCTCCAGGACCTCTCCGAGCAGACGTACAACTTCCAGGTCAAACGGGGCCACGCCGACACCTACGGCACGGTCAACTGGATCGAGGGGAACCTCGGATCGCGGCTCTCGAAGACGTCGGTCGAGACGCGCCTGCTCGGCGACGGCTCAGAGTCCAAGATCGTCGGAGCCTTCTTCGGACACAACGACCAGCACTTCGACCTCGGGTCGCGCGTCTGGCACGAGGCCGAACACACGACCGCGGACCTCGTCACGCGTGGCGTCCTAGACGACCAGGCCCGGTCGGTCTACGAGGGTGTCCAGGACGTCGGCCGCGGCGCCTGGGACACCAACTCCTACCAGCGCGAGAACACGCTGATGCTCTCCGACGAGAGTGAGGCCGACGCGAGTCCGAAGTTGATCATCAACAACCACGACACGGAGGCGAGCCACTCGGCCACAGTCGGCCAGGTCGACGCCGAGGACCTGTTCTACATGACCTCGCGGTCTGTGCCCGAGCAGCAGGCCACGAACATGCTCGTCGAGGGCTTCTTCGTGCCCGTCCTCGAGGAGGTCGCCGTTGACGAACTTCGCGAGGATCTCACCGAGGAGATCGCGGCCAGGTTGCGGCACTGAGGCCGAACCCCGCCTACCGTTTCGAGCCGTCGTGACAGTGGACCCTGCCCACGGGGTCGAAACGCGCATACCGGATCCGTCCCAATTCCATCCATGACCGGGCAGGAGTCGCTCCCGTCGGAGACGGCCGTCGGCCGCGTCGCATTGCGCGTCGCTGATCTCGACAGGCAGATCGACTTTTACGAGGACGTCGTGGGGCTCGAAACGCTCGAACGGGCGGACGACTCCGCAAGCCTCGGCGCCGGCGGCACAGCCCTGCTCCGGCTGGAGGAACGGCCGGACCTCGATCCGCGGGGGCCGGAGGAGACCGGGCTCTTTCACACTGCCTTCCTGTTTCCGGACCGCGGCGCCCTGGGTGATGCCCTCCACCGCGTCGAGGGACACTGGCGGCTGACGGGCGCCTCCGATCACCTCGTCAGCGAGGCACTGTACCTGGACGACCCCGAGGGCAACGGCGTGGAACTCTACCGTGACCGACCGAAATCCGCGTGGACCATCCACGACGACGGGCGGATCGACATGGACACGCTCCCACTCGACCGAGAACCGCTGCGTGAAGCCGCCCACGGCGCTGACCGCGCGCACCCGGGAACCACCGTCGGCCATGTGCACCTCGAGGTCTCGGATACGCTTGCCGCCCGGGACTTCTACCACCACCATGTCGGGCTTAGCCTGAAGACGACGTACGGCGAGCAGGCGGTCTTCCTGGCGGCCGGCGTGTATCACCACCACGTCGGCGCCAACATTTGGAACGGCCGGACCGAACCTGGCACCGGCCACGGCCTCGACTGGTACGAACTGGTCGTCCCCGACGACGCGTCAGCGGCCGCCGCGCGCGAACGGCTGTCGACAGCGGACACCGCCCCGACCGACTGCGAGACCGGGTTCGCGGTCGCCGACCCCGACGGTATCGAACTCCGGATCCGACCGCGGGCCTGAACCCAGGGAAGCCTTTTGGTGAGTGGCGCGTAACCGGCTCGCATGAGCCCGGACCGGGCCGTCCTCCGGCGGGCGATCGACGAGGGTGAACGGGAGGGCGGCAGCGTCGAGTTCAAGGAGCGGTTGACGAAGGATCTACACCTTGCGGACGGCCGACTGGAGAGCCTCGCGGCCCAGCTCCGTCACCGCGTGCTCTCTGGTGACGGGGAAGCGACCTACGTCGTGGGCGTCACTGACGACGGCGGCATCGCGGGCATCGAGCCCGGAGCGTTCTCGGAATCGATGGACGTCCTCTCGCTGTTGGCGGACGAGGCTGGCGCCCACATTCAGGACGTCCAGACGTGGGGTGTCGGTGACGGCGACGGCCTCGTGGGGGTGGCCGACATCCGCGAAGGCGCTGTGCTCGAGGACGATGAGCACATCGTCGTCGGGACGGCTGGCCACGTCGACCACGGCAAGTCGACGTTGGTGGGCTCGCTGGTAACCGGCGATGCCGACGACGGCGAAGGCGGCACGCGGAGCTTCCTCGACGTCCAGCCACACGAGGTCGAACGAGGGCTGTCGGCGGACCTCTCCTACGGTGTCTACGGCTTCGATGCCGACGGGCCCGTCCGGATGGACAACCCCCACCGCAAGGGTGACAGGGCGCGCGTCGTCGAGGAGGCCGATCGGCTGGTCTCCTTCGTCGACACCGTCGGCCACGAGCCGTGGCTCCGGACGACGATCCGCGGACTCGTCGGCCAGAAGCTCGATTACGGCCTGCTGACCGTCGCAGCCGACGACGGCCCCACGCAGACGACGCGCGAGCACCTCGGCATCCTGCTGGCGACGGAGCTTCCGACGATGGTCGCCATCACGAAGGCCGATCTCGTGTCCGACGAGCGCGTCGCCGAGGTAGAACGCGAGGTCGAACGGTCGCTGCGGGAAGTGGACAAGACGCCGCTGCGGGTGGACCGCCACGGCGTGGACGCCGCCGTCGAGGAGATCGACGAGACGGTCGTCCCGGTCGTCGTCACGAGCGCGGTCAGCGGGCGGGGGCTGGAGGCGCTCGACGAAATCTTCGCGCGGCTGCCGAAGACGGTCGGCGGCGCCGCGACCGAGCAGTTCCGCATGTACGTCGACCGGACGTACAACGTCACTGGCGTCGGCGCGGTCGCCTCGGGGACGATCAAGTCCGGCGCCGTCGAGGCGGGCGACGACCTCCTGTTGGGGCCGATGCAGGACGGGAGCTTCAGATCGGTGGAGGCCCGGTCGATCGAGATGCACTATCACCGGGTTGATCGCGCTCGAGCGGGTCGCATCGTGGGCATCGCACTCAAAGGCGTCCGCGAAGCCGACGTCGAGCGGGGGATGGTGCTGCTGCCAGGCGACGCCGATCCGGATCCGGTTCGCGAGTTCGAAGCCGAAGTGGTGGTGCTGAACCACCCAACACGCATCGGCGACGGGTACGAGCCGGTCGTCCACCTCGAGACGGTCAGCGAGGCGGCGGCCTTCTACCCCGATGACGGTCAGCTATTGCCCGGCGACACCGGCCGGGCCCGCGTCCGCTTCAAGTTCAGAGACTACCTCGTCGAGGAGGGCCAGCGGTTCGTCTTCCGCGAGGGTCAAAGCAAGGGTGTCGGGACGGTGACAGCCGTCGAGCCCGGCGAGTAGGAAGCCATCGATTGACA
>CAYUFG010000164.1:0-4556 GCA_964443815.1 uncultured Halobacteriales archaeon
TCGCCCTACGCGGCCATGCAGATGGCCGAGGAGGTGGCCGAGGATGTCATCGCCCAGGGCGTCGAGGGTGTCCACGTCCGGGTACGCGGCCCAGGTGGCAACCAGCAGACCAATCCAGGGCCGGGTGCCCAGGCCACGATTCGGGCGCTGGCCCGCGCCGGGCTCGAGATCGGCCGGATCGAGGACGTCACCCCGATCCCGCACGACGGGACCCGTGGCCCGAAGAACGCGGGCTTTTAGATCATGGCAGGTGACTACGAAGTCGAGTTCGTCGAACGCGGCGACCGCGAGGCGAGGTTTCTCGTCCGCGGGATCACTCCAGCCTTCGCCAACGGCATCCGCCGGGCGATGATTGCGGACGTCCCGACGTTCAGCGTCGACACGGTCCGGGTGATCGAGAACTCGAGCGTCATGTTCGACGAGCAGATCGCCCACCGGCTCGGGCTCGTCCCCCTGACCACGCCCGACCCGGGCGAGTTCGAACTCGGCGAGACGGTCACGCTCTCGCTGGACGTTCAGGGGCCGGACACGGCCTATTCGGGTGATATCGTCTCGAGCGATTCGATGGTGGAACCGGCGGACGGGAACGTGCCGATCATCGACCTGAAGGAGGGCCAGCGGCTCGAGGTCGAGGCCGACGCGGTGCTCGACGTCGGTCGACAACACGCCAAGCACCAGGGAGGCGTCGCGGTGGGTTACCGCCACCTCCAGCGCGTCGAAGTCCTCGGCGACAAAAGCGACTTCGACGACGACGAGCCGGAGATCCTCCGGGGTGTCATCGAGGAAGCCGCCGCGACGCACGCCGAGCCGGTCGACGGCGAGACGCCGGAGGACGGCGACCTCGTGGCGACGCAGACTTTCGACAACGACCTCTCGAAGCGGTACCCCGGCAAGGAGGTCGAGGTCGTCGACGTCGAGAACGCGTTCGTCTTCCACGTGGAGACGGACGGGTCCTTTTCCGCCGACGACCTGGTCGTCCAGGCCATCGGCACTATCGAGGACCGCGCCGCGGCACTCCGGGAGGCCGTTCAGCTATGAGCGGAGTCTTCCGGCCGCCGGCGGAGAGCGCCGGCGCGCCCGAAAGCGAGAAGCGGAGTGACGCACAATCGATCAACGCGTGCAGGGATAGCCAAGTCAGGCCAACGGCGCAGCGTTCAGGGCGCTGTCCCGTAGGGGTCCGCAGGTTCAAATCCTGCTCCCTGCACTTTTTCGGAGGCAGTGTATGAGCAAATCGAACCCGAGACTGCGCAGTCTCATCGCCGACCTGAAGTCGACCGCCCGATCGGCGGGTGGTGACGTGTGGGCCGACGTGGCCGAGCGCCTCGAAAAGCCACGCCGGACACACGCGGAGGTCAACCTGGGCCGGATCGACCGCTACGCCCGCGAGGACGAGACGGTCGTCGTACCCGGGAAGGTGCTCGGCAGCGGTGTCCTGCGGACGGACGTCACCGTCGCCGCCGTCGACGCCTCGGGCTCCGCCCGGACCAAAATCGACCAGGTGGGCGAATTCGTCGAACTCGAACAGGCGATCGAACAGAACCCGGAGGGCAGCAACGTCAGGGTGATGCGATGAGCGTCGCGCAATTCGATGCCGACGTCGTCGTGGACGCCCGGGACTGCATCCTCGGCCGCGTCGCCAGCCAGGTCGCCGAGCGCGCGTTGGACGGCGAGCGCGTCGCGGTGGTCAACGTTGAGCGCGCGGTCATCACTGGCCGGCGCGAGGACGTCATCGAGACCTACCGGAGTCGCCGCGAGAAGGGCTCGGACCGCGGGCCGATGTATCCCAAGCGACCGGACCGGATATTCAAGCGATCCGTTCGGGGGATGCTCCCATACAAGCGGCCACGGGGCCGCGAGGCCTTCGAGAACGTCCGCGTCTACATGGGTAATCCGTATGACGAGGCTGAGGTTCTCGACGGGACGTCGCTGGACCGGCTGTCGAACATCCGCTTCGTCTCGCTGGGAGACGTGAGTGAGGCGCTTGGAGCGAACGTGACATGGTAACCAACACATCCGGCAAGAAGAAGACCGCCATCGCGCGGGCAACCGTCCGCGACGGGGAGGGCAGGGTCCGGGTCGACGCCAGTCCGGTCGAACTGGTCGATCCCGAACTCGCCCGCCTCAAGATGCTCGAACCGTTTCGCATCGCCGACGACGACCTCCGCGAGGCGGTCGACGTCGACGTGCGCATCGAAGGCGGCGGAGCCATGGGCCAGGCCGACGCCACCCGCACGGCCATCGCCCGCGGCCTCGTCCAGCACACGAACGACGCCGAGCTGCGCGACGCCTACATGGCGTTCGATCGTTCGTTGCTCGTCAACGACGTCCGCCAGCGCGAATCCAAGAAGTGGGGCGGCCCGGGCGCTCGGGCGCGCTACCAGAAGTCCTACCGGTGATCCAACCATGATGGTCCCAGTCCGCTGTTTCACGTGCGGCAACGTCGTCGGTGAGCACTGGGAGGAATTCAAGACCCGGACGCGAGAGGCCGAGGATCCGGAGGACCCCGAACGGGTACTTGACGACCTCGGCGTGGAGCGACACTGCTGTCGGCGCATGCTCGTCTCGCACAAGGACCTCGTCGACATCGTCGCCCCCTACCAGTAATGTCACAGACAGACAACCGCTACGAGAAGGCACGAATCATCGGCGCGCGGGCGCTGCAGGTGGCCTACGGTGCGCCGGTCCTGATCGATACCGATCAGACTCAGCCCATCCTCATCGCCGCCCAAGAGTTCGACACGGGCGTACTCCCCTTCACTGTGCGGCGGGGTGACGAGGAGTGACGCTGATAACGGACGTCAGGCTTCGTCGGGTGCTCGACTCCCGGGGGAACGCGACTGTCGAAGCCGACGTCCGGACGGACAGTGGCGGCTTCGGGCGGGCGCGGGCCCCCTCCGGCGCCTCCACCGGCGAACACGAGGCGATCGAACTGCCCACACGCGAGGCCATCGCGGCCGCCCGGGAGGAGGCGGTCCCACGCCTCGTCGGTGAGGCGTACGCCGGCGACCAGCGCGAGGTCGACGCGGCGCTGCACGCGGCGGACGGCACGGACAACTTTGGCACTATCGGCGCCAACAGCGCCGTCGCCATCTCGATGGCAGCGGCTATCGCCGGCGCGGATGTTCTCGGCGCGCCACTGTTCCAGCATCTCGGCGGCACCTTCCGCGGCAACAACTTCCCGGTCCCGCTGGGCAACGTGATCGGCGGCGGCGAACACGCCGCCGACGCGACGGATATCCAGGAGTATCTCGCGGTCCCCCTCGGTGCCCCGAGCGTCGAGGAGGCCGTTTTTGCGAACGCGGCGGTCCACGGCGCGGTCGAGGACGCTCTCGCCCAGCGCGGCGTTGCCTGCGGCAAAGGCGACGAGGGTGCCTGGGCGCCGCCAATCGCCGACGAGGACGCCTTCGAGGTCGCCGTCCAGGCGGTCGAGACGGTCGAGGACGACGTCGGATTCGAAATCCGGCTCGGTCTCGATCTCGCGGCCACGGAACTGTACGCCGCTGACGACGGCGGCTACGTTTACGGCGACCTGGTCCGTAACACCGACGAACAGATCGACTACGTGGCAGGACTCGTCGAGGAGTACGACCTCGCGTACGTCGAGGACCCCCTCGGTGAGGACGATTTCGAGGGGTTCGCCCGCCTGACGAACCGGGTCGGCGATTCGACGCTCGTCTGTGGCGACGACCTGTTCGTGACGAACGTGGACCGTCTCGAGCGCGGCATCGACGCCGGCGCGGCGAACAGTATCCTGGTCAAGCCGAACCAGATCGGGACGCTGACGGACGCCGTCGACGCCGTCGAGCGGGCGGTGGCGGCCGGTTACGAGCCGGTTATCTCTCACCGGAGTGGCGAGACGGAGGACACGACCATCGCACACCTGGCCGTCGCGACGGACGCGCCGTACATCAAAACCGGCGCCGTCGGCGGCGAGCGCACCGCGAAGCTGAACGAACTCATCAGAATCGAACACAACGCATGAGCGGAAACGACGACGAAGGCCTCGACGCAGCCGAGACGGACGTCGACCCCGAGCCCGCCGGAGAGGCCGGCGCGGTCGCGGAGCCGGCGCCGGCCGAGGACGAGGCCGAGACGACCGAGGAACCACCCGCCGAGGCCGACGAGGCCGAGGCCGAGACAGACAGCGGCATGGAGGAGGACGTCATGCCGGACGAGGAGGCTGACCTCCTCATCCCTGTCGAGGACTACCTGGCATCGGGAGTCCACATCGGCACCCAGCAGAAGACCACGGACATGGAGCGGTTCATCCACCGCGTCCGGACCGACGGTCTGTACGTGCTTGACGTCTCGATGACCGACCGGCGAATCCGCACCGCCGCGGACTTCCTGGCCAATTACGATCCTCAGCAGATTCTGGTCGCTTCATCACGACAGTACGGCCGCTTCCCCGCCGAGAAGTTCGCTGAGGCCGTCGGCGCCCGAGCCCGGACCGGGCGATTCATTCCGGGGACGCTCACGAACCCGGAGTACGACGGCTACATCGAACCGGACGTCGTGGTCGTGACCGACCCCATCGGCGACGCCCAGGCCGTCAA
>CAYUFG010000165.1:0-4519 GCA_964443815.1 uncultured Halobacteriales archaeon
GCCACGTCGTCGGTCGCGTAGGCCGCAAGCGCGTCCGCGACCATCGACCGCGCGTCGCGAGCGATACCGAGGACGTCCACGTCGGCGAACTGTGGGACAGCGGGGACCGGCCGCGTCGCGACGTTCGTCGCGAGGTCGCCGACGCGTTCGAGGTCGGTGACGATCTTGAACGAGGAGGCGACGAAGCGGAGGTCGGTGGCGACAGGTTGCTGGAGGGCGAACAGGTCGATGCAGTCCCGCTCAAGGGCGAGGTACTGCTCGTTCACCTCGCGGTCGCCCTCGACGACCGTCGACGCCAGGTCGCCGTCACCGCGCTCACAGGCCTCAAGCGCGGTATCGTACCGGTTGAGGACGAGCTCCCCCATGTCGACGACGTCCGACCTAAGCGCGTCAAGCTGTGCGGTGTACTCGGTGCGTGCCATCGTCACCCGAACTTCCCGGTGATGTAGTCCTCGACGCGTTCGCTTTCGGGGTTCTCGAAGATCTTCTCGGTGTCGTCGTACTCCACCAGCCGGCCGCCCGTGAGGAAGACCGCCGTCTGATCCGAGATCCGCGCGGCCTGCTGCATGTTGTGGGTCACGATGACGACCGTGTAGTCCTCGGCGAGCTCCTCGACGAGGTCCTCGATCTTCGAGGTCGCGATCGGGTCGAGCGCGCTCGCGGGCTCGTCCATCAGGATCACGTCGGGATCGACCGCCAGGCACCGGGCGATGCACAGTCGCTGTTGCTGGCCGCCCGAGAGGCTCAGTGCGTTGTCGTCGAGCCGGTCGGCCACTTCGTCGTACAGCGCGGCCCGTTCGAGCGCCCGCTCGACCAGTTCCGCCTCCGCGTCGCTGTCGTCGCGGCCGAGCAGGCGCGCGAGCATCCCCGTCTCGATGTCGCCGTGTTTCCGGGGGCCGTACGAGACGTTCGCCCGGATCGACTTGGGGAAGGGATTCGGGGACTGGAAGACCATGCCGACGCGCTTGCGCAACTCGACCAGGTTGGTCTCCGGGCCGTAGATTTCCTGGCCGTCGAGGCGGACGCTCCCCTCGATTCGGGCGGCGCGGATCCGGTCGTTCATCCGGTTGAGACACCGGAGGAAGGTTGACTTCCCGCAGCCGGACGGCCCGATCAGCGCGGTGACGCTCTCGGAGGGGATCTCCATCGAGACGTCCTGCAGTGCCTGATCTTCGCCGTACCAGACGTCGAGATTCTCGACGGTCAGCTTCGGCTCGCCGCCGAAGCGGTACTCCGTCCAGGATTTCTCGGCCGTCTCGGTTCCGTCGGTGATGGCCGGCATGGACGTGGTTTCCTGGGGCGATTCGCCGTCCGTCTCGGTGATTGCATTACTCATGGTTGAGTTTCCTCCGGAAGTAGGTACGCGCGGTGATGCCGACGGCGTAGAACGTCAACACGACGAGCAACAGGACCAGCGCCGATGCCCACCCCATGGACTGTGATCCGCTGACGCCCGCGGCGATGACGGCCCACACCTGGGTCGGCAGCGCCGCCGAGGCTTCGAGCAGGGCGGGGTTGACGACGAAGGGTGGTTCGGCGACGAAGCGGAAACTCCCGAAGACGTCGATCGACTCGGTGGAGTTGAGCGTCGATCCGAGGACAAGAATGAGCGGCGCGGTCTCACCCGCGATTCGGCCGATTCCAAGAATGCCGCCGGTGATGACCCCCGGGATCGCCGCCGGGAGGACGACGCTCCGGATCGTTCGCCACTTGTTGACCCCGAGCGCGGCGCTCGCGTCGCGGTACTCGTCGGGAACCGACTTGATGGCCTCGCGGCTGGTGATCAACACGAGCGGCAGGAGCATGAAGCCGAGCACGAGCATCCCGGACATTAGCGACTCGTCGCCGCCGATCCGGGGGATCAGGAAGGCCGCGCCAAAGAGGCCGAACACGATGCTCGGCGTGCTCCACAGGGCGTTCGTCGCCACCTCGACGAGGGCGGTGATCCGGCCCTGTTCGGCGTACTCCGTCAGAAAGACGGCCGCGCCGACGCCCAGCGGGACGGCGAACGTCGCCGCCCCGACCACCAGCCACATCGTCCCGACGACCGCCGGCATGATGCCGCCCGGGTCGGGAGACAGTGGCAGATACGGCGACATCGTCATCGGCCACGAGAGCGTGCCAGTCGTGGCGACCGTCACCGGGCCGACCGAGAACGACGCCCCCGTCAGGGCGACGTGGCCGGCGAGGAGGACAAGAAATCCGGCGGCAGTTCCGAGTCCGAGCGCGGCCTCCTGGTCGAGCACGCGGCGCTTGTCGGCTGGCGCGGACCGCGAGTCGAGCGTGACCAGGACGGCGATGGCGAGTGCGCCGAGCATCCCTATCCCGGCGACGGCCGGAACCAGGTCGACTGGGCCGACCCCTGGGTTGACGCCGGCGATCGCCTCCAGCACCACGGCACCGAGGACGAGTCCGAGCGCGCCGAACAGACCGACGCGGACCAGCTGGGCGTGCCTGATCCCTCGGTCGCCGAGGCGGCCGTCGCCGATCGCGAGGGCAATCGCCGGTACCACCACCAACCCACCGCCGCCGACGGCTCCGATGGCCACGAGTGGGAGGCTGACAACAGACGCAAGTGTCCCGACGATGGAGAGCGGTCCGGGCAGGGGCAGGACGACGAGCAGGCCGAGGATGCCGATCAGTCCCAGCGAGACCCCGACGGCACGTTCGACGAGCGCCATCGTGGCGTGGTGGTCGCCTACGCTCCTGATAGAGCCGTAGCGCCGGAGAAAGTACCAGGTCAGGAACAGTCCGACGAGGCCGACCACCAGTGCCCCGACTCGCGGCTCGGCGACGACCGTCGCTGCGGTCTCGAGGACGACCTGCTCGCGGTTTTCCAGCACCGTGTAGGTGAACGGAATCGAGACCGGGCGACCCCTGACTCCTACCAGGACGAGCGTGCTCACGACCGCGCCAACCACCGCGAGCGGAGCCACCCTGACGACTTGGCGGGTGCCGGTGTGCCAGTCCGCGCTCCCGGCGGGCTGTCGGGCGGCGTTCGCCGTGATGGCCACTGCGGGCAGCAGCAACACGAACGCGGACAGCGCGCCGATTTCGAACGCGTGGAAGGCGTATGTCAGGCCCTTCGACGCGACGAATGCGAGGATGGAGAGCATGATCGCGACCATCACCATCGCGTTGAGGTAGACGACTAGGAACGCGCCGTACTGCCGGCCGCGTGCGCCGTAACCGGCCCGGGCCTTGGCGGCGCCCCAACTCGAGACGACCGAGCCGAGCAGCACGAACAGGGGAATCACGATCTGACCGGTGAAGCTGCCGTCGATGTCGGCGCCCGGGGACCACGACCATCCGGGCGCGATCGCTCCGGACGCGACGACGAACCCGAGCGTGCCGACCAGCACGGCCACGGGGATCGCCGAGCCGACGTCCTCCCGGGGGAACACGGTCACCCCGAACAGGAGAAGTCCCCCGAGGAGGGCGGACCCGTAGTAGGCGAGTGAGCCACCCCCGAGGACGGTGCCGCCGAGCGCCGCGCCGAGGAGGAGTCCGACGATACCGAACGCCGCACCGGCCACCAGGCCGGGCGTGGACGCCGCGTCGGTGTAGACGAGATCGATCCGGGATGCGACGCCGGCGGCGAGCACGACCGCCGCCTCGATGACGAGAACGAGGCCGAACAGCGTCGCCAGCGTCACCTGCAGGGCCGCGGCCAGGATCGCCAGGCCGGTCGTGCTGACGACCAGTCCGAGGCCGATGCCGCGGACCCGGTCCGCCGTGATGGAGACGACGCCGAGAAGCGACAGGACGCCGACCAGTCCGACGCCGCCTGCGACAACGAGGAGGAGGTCGACGAGCGTGGAACGGAGCGCGGGGCCGGACGCGTCGAGCGGAACGACCGCCGTCAGCGCCAGCAGCCCGAGGAGGAAACTCACGATCGTCAGGGCGATCGTGCAGTCGAGCACGCGGTGGAACCGGTCGGTTGCCTGCCCGACGAGGGCGGTGTCACGTGCGAACCCCTCGCTCATGCCGACTCACCCATCCCGCGGCGCATCCGCTTCTCGATGTACTGGGCGATGACGCTCATGACCGAGACGATCGCGAACAGCATGACCCCGGCGACGAACAGCACGTCGACGGTGGTACCGGACGCGCTGCCGTAGGTGGTGGCGATCCGGCTGGTGAGCGTCACGCTCTGGTCGAAGACGTCGTACAGCGGCCGGGCAAAGGTCGTGCCCGAGGCCATGATGGCGGCGACCGCCATGGTCTCGCCGATCGCGCGTCCGAGGCCGAGGATCACGGCCGCCGAGATGCCGGACATGGCCGCCGGCAGCGAGATACTCTTCATGGTCTGCCAGCGCGTCGCGCCCATCGCGATCGAGCCGTCGTTGAGCGAGCCCGGCACCGCCGAGAGGGCGTCCTCCGCGACTGACACGGTCGTCGGCAGCGCCATCACCCCCACGATCAGTCCGGCGATGAGGAAACTCGCGCCGGGGTCGAGGAAGGCGTCCTGCATGAAGCTGTTCAGGACGGCGAAGCCGATGAACCCGTAGACGATCGA
>CAYUFG010000166.1:0-4514 GCA_964443815.1 uncultured Halobacteriales archaeon
CGGGTCCTGCGCTGGCCCCGACGGCTGCCGCCCCGCCTGCGGCACCGCCCGCAGTCCTCAGAAAGTCCCGCCTGTGCATGTATTCGGAGGTCGGGACCGGTTTTGTATAAACCCACCGAATACGCCAGGCGACGGGCCCGTCGGCCCCGTGCCGAACCGGTTCGGCCGGGCCGTTCAGTGCCCCTCTTCGGTCCCGGCCGCTTGCTCCCGCTCGTCCTCGCCGGCGGGGAAGCTGACCCCCTCGATCTCGTCGAGGAATTCCGGGCGCTCCCCCTCCGCCAGGCCGATCGAACGGAGGCGATCACGGTAGGCTTGGGAGCGGAAGCGATCCGAAAGGCGCGCGTTCGCCACGACGACCAGGAGGAAGAGACCGACCACGACGAACCCAAGGCCAGCGACCAGCAATAACACCAGGTTGACCCCGCCGGCGGCCGCTCGTGGGATCCTGAGGACGCCGATGAGGTGCAACAGATAGCCGACCAGCAACACGCCCCCCGCGAGCAACTGAACGACGCCGAGGACCTGCAGGATGGTGTTCCCCATGGTGTCGTTGCTCTCGGGAATTTCCCGGGGCTCTGGCAAGATCGGACCGTCGGGAACCTCGGGCGGGTCGTAGGACTCCATCGAACACAGCGCGACCGTCGGTTCGACATCCCTCAGGACCGTCCCCCGGCCGGTGACGGAGCCGTCCGGGTAGATAGCGGCGTAGCTCCGCTCGTCGTAGGCGACGACAACGTCACCGAACCGCTCGACGCGTGCGAAGACGTCCCGGTCGAGGACGCGAGCCTTGAGGTCCGCCTCTACACGGTCGAGCAGTGCGTCGCCGGTGATCCAGGTGTCCGCGTCGAAGGCCGCCTCCCACTCCTCGGGTGCCATTTCGGCCATGTCGCCCGGCCCGAAGTCCTCGAAGTCGTACCGCTCCTCAACCCGACGGCGGAGTTCCGCAGTCGAGGGGCTGCCGTCGACCGGGCCGTCGGCGCCGTCCGTGGCCGACTCATCGTCCTTGGCTTCCCGATCCGTGTCCCCGGCGCCCATTTGCCCATGGTATTTCATCCGCCGGTTTACCTTTTGCCTGTCTCCCTTCGGCACGCTTTAGCGCGACCCGGCGGTAGAGGGAGGTATGGCCTGGCCGGGCGAGGCGGTGATCGCAACGGGGGTTTTCGTCCTCGTCACGGCCAGTTTTCCCTGTTTCGTCTATGGCGCCTGGATCGTCATCGACGCTGAACGTGTCACCTGGGGCGTGCTGGTGCACCATCTAACGGTCATCTTCACCGGACTGGCGTTGACGACCGTGCCCATGCTCCTGTGGATGATTCCCCGCCTCGCCGATCAGTTCAACGGGATGGCGCTGGTCCACGCATTTCTAGGTCTTCAAGCCTACGCCATGCTGGGGTTCGCCCTTACGGGCATCGTCCGGATCTTTGCCGCCAAGCGACGTCACGACCTCTACCATGACTACGATGCGGACGTCCTCGTGTCGGAGATCGGCTCGGAGAACATGGCCCACTGGCGCCGCCGGCTGCGGATCGGCGTCTTCGGCTACGTGTTCTTCTGGCTGCTGGCCTACCTCGTCGGCCTGGCGCGATTCCTCCTGCGCTACGTGCTCTAGTCCCATGGCTCGCCGGACGCCAGATCGACGTCGGAATCAAGGTGGGACGATGGACAGATGTCCTCGAGGACACAGTCAGCGCAGTCCGGATTGCGCGCCGTACAGACCGCTCTCCCGTGGCTGATCAGGCGGTGGGTGAATCCCTGCCACTCCGGTTCGGGCAGAATCGGCATGAGATCCTGCTCGATATCGGCCGGGCGTTCGGCATCGGTGAGACCGAGGCGCCGCGCCAGTCGCTGGACGTGCGTATCGACGACGATGCCCTCCACGACGTGGTGGCCGTGCTGGAGCACGACATTCGCGGTCTTCCGGCCGACGCCCGGCAGGCTCGTCAGGCCGTCCATCGTGTCCGGCACCTCGCCGTCGAACTCCGTGACGATCGCCTCGCCGGCCTCGGTCAGATAGCCCGCCTTCTGGTTGTGGTAGGTGATCCCATAGATATCCTCGGCGAGGTCGTCGGGGTCGGCCTCGGCGTAGTCCGCCGGCTCGGTGTACGTTTCGAAGAGGTCCTCGGTAACCTCGTTGACCCGTTCGTCGGTACATTGGGCAGAGAGAATGACCGCGACGAGCAGTTCGAGTCGATTGGAAAAGTCGAGCGAGATGTCGGCGTCGGGGTACTCGTCGTCGAGGCGGTAGACCACCTCGCGGGCCTGTGTAACGCGGTCGGCCATCGGGGCGCCCATGAAGGGGCCTTGCAGCCGGGGGATTTCAGCGGTTCGACTCGCAACCGAAGGGCGTTCTCCGCGGCCGTCCCGACGGCGATCGTCGTCTCGTTCGCCGGCGGCGAGTTGCGACGCGCACCCACGGCCCCGAACCTGAACCGAGCGCGAGCTTCGCCGATCTCCGAGACCGTTCGTCTCGCCAACGGAAGATCCCGTTCTCACACGGCCAGGTCCGGGCGAGAGCCGTGACAGCAAACGCTACCGCCGCCTCAATCAAATGGCTCGAGGAACCAATCTTGGATGAACTCGACGAGGACAGCTGCGAAGGTCGAGTCGGCGCTCCAGAACGCGACCTCCTCGTGCTCACCCGCGACATCGGCGGACGAGAAGACCGAGAGCAGGATCGTCCGGTCGTCGGCGACGAGCAGTCGGCCGATGCGGACGTCGGGACTGCGCTCATCCGGGACTTTGTAGGATACAACACCCGTGGCCTCGTCAGCCACGGCCCGGACGCCCTCGTCGTTGCTCCCGACAACGACCGTAATGCCCTGGCCCGCAGCCGTCTCGAGCGCCGAGAGGATGTCACCCTCGAGCAGCGCCGGGTCATCGGTCCCGAAGAGGATGGTCTCGTCGGCCTCGCCGACGAGTTCTACGATGCGTGAGGCGACACCGGCTTCGCCCTCGACCAGCCAGATCGCCTCGGTCTGTTCCTCGTCATCCTGGTGCTCAGCAACGTCCTCAAGGTACTCAAACGTGTTCGTGCCGGTGGACTGGAGTTCGTCGAGCAGCCTCGTCCGGGCACGCTCAAGGGAGACCGACCGGTAGGCGGTCGGCTTCGACTGTCGCGTCTCCACGAGGCCGCGTTCTTCAAGGCGTTCGGCCGCTCCGTAGACCTGTGATCGGGGGACGTCCGTCACTTCGGCCACCTCGCTGGCCGTGGCGGTTTCCAGTTTCTGAAGTGCCAGAAACACCTTCGCCTCGTAACTCGTCAAGCCGAGGCGCTGCAGTCCCTCGACCGCCGACTCGTCGTCCACGGTCAGGGCCTCGCGATCCCGGGTGTCTGTAGCGCCGTACTTACACACATACTCGGGCCGAGACTACCGCCACCCATAAGTCTTCCAACTCGGTTCACAGGCCGAGTTCCCTGCCGAGCACGAGCCGCTGGATCTCGCTGGTGCCCTCCCCGATCTCCATCAGCTTGGCGTCGCGGTAGAACCGCTGAGGGGCGAAGTCGGTGGTGTAGCCGTAGCCGCCGAGCACCTGGACGGCGTCCTCGGCGACCTCGCGGGCGATCTCGCTGGCGTCGAGTTTCGCCAGCGCGGACAGCCGTCTGACGTCTCGCCCAGCGTCGTATTCGACGGCCGCCTTGTGCGTGAGCAACCTGGCACGCTCGATCTTCCGATCCATCTCGACGATCATGTCACGGACCGCGTCGAACTCGCCGATCGGGCGGCCGAACTGCTCGCGTTCCGTGGCGTACGATCGGGCGACCTCGAAGGCACCGCGGGCCAGCCCGACGGAGAGGGCAGCGATCGAGATGCGCCCACCATCGAGTGTTTCTTTGGTCTGCTCCCAGCCGTCGCCCGGCTCGCCGAGCAGACGATCCGCCGGGAGCCGACAGCCCTCGAACTGTAATTCGCAGGTGGGTGAGGCGTTCAGTCCCATCTTGTCCCACACTGTCGAAATCTCGACGCCGCCGTCCTCGTCGGGATCGACGACGAAGGTCGAGATGCCGCCGTAGCCCGCGTCCGGGTCGGTCACCGCCTTGACGAGGATCGAGCCCGCGATGTTGGCGTTGGTGATGAACTGCTTCGTCCCGTCGATGACCCACTCGTCGCCTTCCCGGCGCGCGCGGGTGTCCATGTCGCTCGCATCGCTGCCAGACTCGGGCTCCGTCAGCGCCCAGGCGCCGATCGTGTCGCCCGTCGCGAGTGGCCGCAGCCAGCGCTCCTTCTGCGCGTCGGTGCCGTAGGCTTCGATGGGTTTCGACCCCAACGAAGTGTGAGCGACGTACGAGAGGCCGATCGATCCCGAGACGGCCCCCAGCTCCTCGGCAACGAGCGCGTAGGTGAGGTAGTCCGCGCCGAGGCCGCCCCACGTCTCGGCGACAGGGACGCCCATGACGTCGAGATCGGCGAGCGTGTCGAAGATCTCTCGCGGAAAGCGGTGCTCGTCCTCGATCTCCTGAGCGATCGGCTCGATCTCGTCCTCGCAGACCTCCCGGACCGTCTCGCGGATCTGGC
>CAYUFG010000167.1:0-4513 GCA_964443815.1 uncultured Halobacteriales archaeon
CCTTCTGGAGGTATCGGACTCCACGTCGGTTGAGTCATGCCAAGCGACGGAAGCGCCCCACCAAGTCCCGTACGGGGATTGCCCGTTTCTGTCTTGACCTAATCGGATGTCGCGTCGCGATTCATAAACCATATACAGCAATATCTTCTCGCATCGGCAAGAGGAGAGCAGAAACCCGGCCCACGGCCAAATTTGCGGCTTTGTCCATCTTCGCCCCGAAGTGGCTTTACCGCCCTGACAGGAAGTTTGTCAAGCGAAACGTGAGACGAACTACAGTCGCCTGTACCTGTCAAAACCAGCGGTAAACTGTATATCCAGAATTCCCGCTTCGACGTCATAGCAATTGTCATCAAGCACATTTTCAAATGGGGGGTATTCTCGGCGCCAACATTCTTGTCCGTTGCCCCGAATCGCCGGTATGGGTCTTTCGGAGGGGCAGCGATGACCGGTCGCCGCGGAAAGATCGTCTGCACGATCGGACCGTCCTCAGACGATAGGGAGACACTTGCCAACCTCGCCGACGCCGGGATGGCTGTCGCTCGCTTCAACGCCAGCCATGGCGAACCCGGCCACCGTCGCACGGTCATCGAACGTGTCAAGGAGCTCAGTCTCAGCGGCTCGGGGCCAGTAGCTACGTTGCTCGACCTTCCGGGGCCGGAAATCCGGACTGGGACAGTGGCCGAGCAAACAACCCTCGAGTCCGGAGCAACCGTGGAATTCGTTGCGGGCGAGGCGATGACGGCGGATCGGATCGGCCTCTCGACCTCGATCGAGGGGGCCGAGAAGGGCGACGCAGTTCTGCTCGATGACGGGCGGATCGAGACGGTCGTCACGGGCGTGGACGGAGAAACGGTCGTTGCGAGGGTCGAATCCGGCGGGGATCTCACGGATCGGATGGGGGTGAACGTCCCGGGAGTCGACCTCGGACTCCCGATGGTGACCGAAGCGGACCGTCGGGAGCTCGACGTCGCCGCGTCGACCGATGTCGACTTCGTTGCGGCAAGTTTCGTCCGCACCGGCGAGGACGTCTATGAGGTGAGTTCGGCACTCGAGGATCGGGAGGCGGATATTCCGATCGTCGCAAAGATCGAGCGAGCGGACGCGGTGGCGAACCTCGACGGAATCATCGACGCCGCCTCGGCAGTGATGGTCGCCCGGGGCGATCTCGGCGTCGAGTGTCCGCTCGAGGACGTCCCCATCATACAGAAACGCACAATTAGGCAGTGCCACCGGGCCGGCGTACCGGTGATCACCGCGACGGAGATGCTCGACTCGATGGTGCACGCCCGTCGGCCAACACGGGCCGAGGCATCTGACGTGGCCAACGCCGTTCTCGACGGGACGGACGCAGTCATGCTCTCGGGCGAAACCGCTGTCGGTGACCACCCAGTCCGCGTCGTCGAAACGATGGCCCGAATCGTGGCCGATGTCGAGGAGAGTACAGAGTACGACGAAGCCCTCGAACGGCACGTTCCCCCGTCTGGCGACACCCGGACCGACGCCCTCGCCCGCTCGGCGCGGTACCTCGCACGGGACGTCGGCGCGAGCGCAATCGTGGCCGCCAGCGAGTCTGGGTACACCGCCCGGAAGGCCGCCAAATACAGACCGGGCATTCCCATCATTGCCGCCACTCCGAACGAGAAGGTACGCCGACAGCTCGCCCTTTCGTGGGGAATCACCCCAGTCACGGCGGATTACGCGGGCGGGAGTGCCGACGCGGTAATCCAGCGTGCGGTCCAGGCAGCGCTGGAGTCGGGTGCAGCCGAGAGCGGGGACACCGTTGTCGTCCTCTCGGGTATGATGACGCGGTACGAGGGTCTCGACACGACGAACATGCTGAAGGTACACGTCGCCTCGGAAGCGCTTGCCGCCGGTCGGTCGGTTGTCGCCGGCTACGCGACCGGGCCGCTGGTCCGCGTTGGCGACGGCGATCTCGCAGACGTGCCCGGGGGAGCCATACTTGCCGTGCCTGCGGATTTCGAGGGCGAGTTCAGCGGCGACCTATCCGCATTAGGTGGGATCGTCGACGGACACGAGGGCCGCACTGGCTACGCGGCGATCGTCGCTCGTGAACTCGGTGTCCCAATGATCTGCGGTGCGTCGGTCCCGGGCGACGTCGAGGAGGGTCACGTCGTGACGCTCGACGGCGAACGCGGCGTGCTCTATGCCGACCCACTCCACCACAGCCAGGATCGGAACGGGGACGCGCAATGATTCCGCGGATTCACCCATTCGGTGGATTCCGGTGACACCGTTCGTCGGTGTCGACGTCGGTGCTACCACCTTCAGCGTCCTCGTAGCCGACGAGAACGGAACGGTCCGGGGCCGAATCGACGAGCCCACTCCAAACGCTGTCGACGGGTCGGGACTCCAGGAGGCACTACTCGACGCGATCGGGGAGGCCTGTGACCGGGCCGGGGCCGATCCGGAAGCCGTGACTGCGGCCGGTATCGCCGCTGTCGGACCGATCGAAGGGACCTCGGTCCACCATCCAGTCAACCTTCCGAACGTCGATCGATTGGAACTCGTCGATCCGGTTGCCGACCGTTTCGGGTGCGAGGTTCGCCTGCTCAATGACGCCACGGCGGGCGCGATCGCGGAAGCCGCCGCATCCGAAGACGACCACCTCGCGTACCTCACGCTTTCGACCGGCATCGGCGCCGGCGTGATCGCGGGGGGACGACCACTCCACGGCCATCGGTCCAACGCGGGCGAGGTCGGTCATCTCACGCTCGACCCCGACGCCGAGGTAAGGTGCGGGTGTGGCGCTCTCGGCCACTGGGAGGCGTTCTGCGGCGGTGCGAACCTGGTCGCACACGCGCGTTTGATCGCAGCAGAGGGCGTCGAGACCGAAATCGATCTCGAGTCGGTCGGTCCGCCGGACCTCCTCGAGAAGGTCGGAACCGATCCGCTCGCGACACGGCTGGCGGACCGCATCGCCACCTGGAACGCCACCGGCATCGCGAGTGTCGTTCACGCGTACGACCCCGCCAGAATCGTGGTGGGCGGGGGTATCGCGCTCACCCACCCAGAGACGATCGTCGACCCAATCCGCGATCGGTTGCCGGAACGGTGTCTCCACACGGCGCCGCCGGTGGAGTTACCTCATTACGGGGCCGACGCCCCGGTCAGGGGCGCGTTGGAAGTAGTGCGACCGTAATCGCGCGACCGGAACCGTTAGGGCCGACGGTTCCGGAGTGGGCCCCGTCCGAATGGGATACACGCCACGAGTCCTCGTGATCGGCGGCGGCGCGGTAGGCACCGGCGTCGCGCGCGACCTCGCGATGCGGGGCCTAGACGTTACCCTCGTCGAACGGAACACCTTCGCCAGTGGGACCTCAGGCTCGATGCACGCCCTGTTGCACAGCGGGGCGCGTTACGCCGTCGACGACCCCGACGTCGCCGCTACCTGTCGTCGCGAGAGCGACGTCCTCCGGACGATCGCCGCGGACTTCGTCACCGACACCGGCGGCCTCTTCGTTGCCCTCGAGGGCGACGAATCCGAGTACGTCGAGAAACACCGAGCAGCCTGCGAGTCGGCAGGGATTCCGGTGGAGTCACTCTCGGCCGCCGCCGCCCGCGAGCGCGAACCGAACCTCTCCGAGGGAACGGTGGACGCGACCGCCGTCCCGGACGCCGTAATAGACCCGTTCGCCCTCTGTGCGGCGAATGCCATTTCGGCACGCGATTTCGGCGCGACGGTGCTGACCGACACCGTAGTCGAGTCGATACAGACCGACGACGACGCCGTCGACGGAGTGGAAGTCGAGTCAGACGGCGAGCGCCGCAAGCTGACGCCGGACTACGTCGTCAACGCGGCCGGGCCCTGGGCGGGCAAGATCGCCGAGATGGCCGGACGAAGGCTGGGCATCCAGCATTCCCAGGGCGCGATGCTCGTCGTGGACCGGGCCGGGCTGGACACCGTCATCAACCGGTGTCGGCCACGCGACGAGGGCGACATTGCAGTCCCGTATGGTCCTTCCGCCATCCTCGGAACGACAGACCGGGCGATAACGAGTCCCCGCTCCACCGACCGCGATCCGGCCGAAGTCGATCTCCTCGTCGACGAACTGAGGGCGGTGGTACCAGACGTCGCTACCGCCCGCCCCCTCCGGGCGTACTGGGGCGTCCGCGCACTCCCGGGGGAGGACGGCGACGTTCCGACAAACTACGCGCGAGCGGCGACCGTCGTCGACCACGAGCAACGGGACGGATTGTGGGGGCTGAGCTCCGTGTTCGGCGGGAAACTGACCACTCACAGAGCCACCGCCGAGCGGGTTGCCGACCAGGTCTGTGCGAAGTTCGGCATCGACCGGGCCTGTGGAACCGCGGACCGGGAGCTTCCGCAGGTCCCGCCATCGTCCGATGTCGAGTCGGGCGTCTTCGGAGCGGATCCGACGCTATGTGAGACCCAAGGCGTCAGTCGGTCCGACGTCCGGTCCGTTCTGGACCACGAGGTCGTCTCGATGGGAGCGGACCTGCGTCCCGTTGCACAACTGACCGGCGCCGGTCG
>CAYUFG010000168.1:0-4505 GCA_964443815.1 uncultured Halobacteriales archaeon
CCGTCGTAGATGATGACCGAGCCCTCGTGGAGCTCGTCCATGTTCTCGTCGATGGTCCGCTCCGTGAGGGCGATCAGGATATCGAGCCGGTCAACCACGCTCTCGACGGGATCAACGGCCGTCCGAATCTTGTAGGCGGTGTACCCACCCCGGATCCGCGAGGCGAAATCCTTGGAGGTGAATACGTGCCGACCCGCACGCGAGAGCGCCTGGGCGAAAATCTTGCCGGTAGAATCGATTCCGTCGCCGGCCTCCCCGCCGACGGCCCAGTTCAGGTCCTCGGGCATACTAGCCGCGAGTATCTCCGGCGTGAGCAAAAGGCTTCTGCAATCACCCGGGTCGGCCGCATGACAGCACGGTGACGGCCCTGAACCGTCCCGCACTATGGTGGCCATCCCCGGAGCGCCGCACCGGTAGAGTTTTGCGTGGGCTCCCGGACAACGCTGGCATGTCACAGTACGGATACCTGTTGCCCACCCGCGGGGTCGTGCACGGGAGTCCGGACGCCGAAACGCTCGCATCGCGTGTCGAGTCCGAGGTGGTCGGCCTCGCGAACCGGGCCGAGTCGCTCGACTACTCGCACGTTTGGATCGGCGACAGCGTCCTCGCGAAGCCGCGTCTCGAACCGATGACGACGCTCGCAGCCGTCGCGACCGCAACGAACTGCATCGGCCTTGGCACCGCCGTATACCTCCCAACGCTCCGTCACCCTGTGAACGTCGCCCATCTGACGGCGACGGTCGACCAGCTTAGTGGTGGCCGGCTGTCGCTCGGTGTCGGAGTGGGCCGACGTGCGGCCGTGCGCCGTGAATACGAAAATCTCGGCCTCGAGTACGAGCGCCGGGGCCCGCGGATGGACGAGGTGCTCGACGTGGTGACCCAGCTCTGGACCGGCCAGACGGTCACCTACGAGGGAGAATTTTTCGACCTGGACGACGCCTCAATCGGCTTCTCCCCCGTTCGGTCTCCTCCAGTCTACGTGCCGACCTCCGCCCCCGAGCCAGACGAGTCGATTCCGGGGCCGCTACTCGACCGAATCGTCGCGCATGCAGACGGCTGGATGCCAAACTGGTGTCGACCGGAGACGTACGCAGCCGGACTCTCTGAGGTGCGATCGGCACTGTCGGCTGCCGGCCGTGACCCCGATCGTCTCGACGCCGCGTACTACATGGACGTCACCGTCGGCGACAACGAGGCGACGGCTATCGACACGGCCCGGGACTTCTACGAGGCGTACTACCCCGGGCTGAACGACCTGAGCGACGAGGAGGTTCGGGGCCGGGGTACCTTCGGGTCGCCAGAAATGGTCGCCGAGACGCTCGACGACTACGCGGACGCTGGCGTCGAGACGATGATCGTGCGGTTCGCGACGACCAATCAGCGCGTCCAGCTCGACCGATTCGCAGACCTCGCCTGACGCGGGTCAGACCAAAACGGTATTTTCGGGGGGTGGCGAATCCCCCGCCATGGACCAGACCGACGTAACGATCGCGGCCGTCGAGGACGTGGGATCGGACGCAATCGTCCTCCGGCTCGAGACGCCACCGGGCTTCGAGGCCCAGCCCGGCCAGTTCGTCAAGCTGGAGATGACAGTCGGCGAGGAAACGGCGTCTCGCTTCTACACCATCTCCTCGCCGGACGTCGACGACACCTTCGACCTGACGATCGGGATCGACCCCGACGGCGACGTCAGCCCACACCTCCGCGAATTTTCGGCGGGTGACGTGGTCACGCTCTCCGGTCCCTATGGCAACGACTACTACGAGGGTGAGGAGAGCGTCCTCCTGCTGGCGGGTGGGCCAGGTATCGGGGCAGCCATCGGCATCGCCGAGCGAGCGATCGCGGACGGTGGTGAGGCTGCCCTCGTCTACCGGGACGGCGAGCCGATCCATGCGACCCGTCTCGAGGCGCTCCGCGACGATGCCATGGTCATCGTCATCGGCACGGATGAGCCGCTCGACGAGGCCGTCGAGCGCGCGCTCACGGACGGCGCACAGGTGTTCGTCTACGGTTTCGCGGACTTCCTCGACGACGCTATCGGCGCGCTAGAGGCGGCCGGTGGCCACCCCGACGCAGCGAAACTCGAGAACTTCGGCTGAGTGCCCGGGATTTAACCGCGGAGCCGGGCATCGGAGGGTATGGACCGCGACATCGAAGAACTCTCGCCAGCGGACGTTGTCGACGTCACCGACCGCCTCAGTCTCGACGGTGACCGTGCCCTCGTAACGGGCGCCGGCAACGGCATGGGACGAATCGCCGCCTTCACGCTCGCCGCGGCGGGTGCCGACGTCGCCGTCGCCGATCGGCTCTCCGACGATCTCGAGGAGACCGCCGCCGAAGTCCGGGAGGCCTTCGACGTCACGGTCGTAACCGCGCCCGCCGACGTTTCCGATCCCGACGCAATCACGGATATGGTGGAGTCGGCGGTCGACGGCCTCGGTGACCTCGACGTCCTCTTGAACGTCGCCGGCGTCTCAACCCACCAGCGCTCGACCGATCTGGACAGTGCCACCTGGGACCTCGTCCAGAACGTCAACCTCCGTGGACCGTTCCTCGCCGCCAGAGACGCCTATCCACACCTCCAAGCCGGCGGCCGCATCGTCAACGTCTCCTCGATCGCGGGGCTCTACGGCGCGGCCCGAATGAGCCACTACGGCGCCTCCAAGGCCGGCCTGCGGAACCTGACGCGGTCGCTCGCTAACGAGTGGGCCGAGGACAACATTCGCGTCAACGCCGTCGCCCCGGGACCGATACTGACGCCCGGCGCGGCCGGGCTCCACGAACGCGACAGCCACGATCCGTACGATCGCTCCGTGGTCGCCCGCGGCGTGGGCTCCCCCGCGGAGGTGGCCGACGCGATGCTGTTCCTGGCCAGCCCGCTATCGAGTTACGTGAGCGGCGAGACGATCCGCGTCGGGGGCCCGCCGCCGACCCAGGAGGACGTCACACCGACGATCCGCTAGTGTTCGACGAACTCGATGAGGATCCCCGCGGTCGACCGCGGGTGCAGAAAGGCGACGGAGTGGCCCCAACCTCCCGGGCGGGGCTCGTCGTCGATCAACTCGACTCCGAGGTCGCGAGCAGTGTCCAGTGACGAGTCGATGTCGTCCGTTCGGAGTGCGAGGTGGTGGATCCCGGGGCCGTGGCGCTCGAGGTAGTCGGCGATAGTTCCCTCGTCGAGGGGCTCGATCAGCTCGAGGTACGTGTTACCGGCGTCGAGGAATAGCAGGCGGAGGTCGTCGAGATCCTCGACGTGGGCGATCTCGCAGTCGAGCAGCGCCTCGTACAGTTCGGCCACCTCGTGGACGTCTTCGACGACGACGCCCGCGTGGTCCAGTTCCATACTACCACCTCAGCCGCCCGGGTGAAAAACCGTCGGCCAGGTCAGATCGACTCGCCGGCCTCGTACTCGCCGAAGACGTCGCGCATGGCGTCGCAGATCTCACCAGTGGTCGCATAGGCCTTGACCGCGTCGATGATGTACGGCATGAGGTTGTCGTCGCCCTCAGCGGCGTTTCGAACGGAAGCCAACGCGTCCTCGACGGCGGCGTCGTCGCGCTCCTCGCGGACGGACTCGAGGCGCTCGTGTTGTTTGCGCTGTTCAGCCTCGGACACCTCCTCGATGTCGACCTCGGGCTCCTCGTCGACGGTGAACTCGTTGACGCCGACGATGATCCGCTCGTCCGATTCGATCTCCTGCTGGCGCTCGTAGGCGACGTCCTGGATCTGTCGCTGGGCCCAGCCGTCCTCGATGGCCTTGCGCATTCCACCTCGCTCGTCGACCGCCTCGATGATATCGAAGGCCTCCGCCTCGAGCCGGTCGGTCAGGTTCTCCACGTAGTAACTCCCCGCGAGCGGATCGATCGTATCGGCCGCGCCCGACTCATGGGCGAGGATCTGCTGGGTCCGCAGCGCAGTCCGTACGGACTGTTCAGTCGGCAGCGAAAGTGCCTCGTCCTTGCCGTTGGTGTGGAGGCTCTGGGTGCCACCGAGGACAGCCGCGAGCGCCTGGTAGGCTACCCGGACGACGTTGTTCTCGACTTGTTGGGCAGTCAGCGTCGATCCCGCAGTCTGGGTGTGGAACTTCAACTGCTTCGAGGCCGGAGCCTCGGCGCCGAAACGCTCCTCCATGATCTTCGCCCACATCCGCCGGGCGGCGCGGAACTTCGCCACCTCCTCGAGGATGTTGTTGTGGGCGTTGAAGAAGAAGGAGAGTTGCGGCGCGAACTCGTCGACGTCGAGGCCGGCGTCGACGGCCGTTTTGACGTACTCGATGCCGTCACCGAGAGTGAAAGCGAGTTCCTGAGCAGCCGTCGAGCCGGCCTCACGGATGTGATACCCGGAGATGGAGATCGTATTGAAATTGGGCACTTCCCGCTCACAAAAGGCGAAGATGTCCGTGATGAGCCGCATCGACGGCTTTGGCGGGTAGATGTACGTGTTCCGCGCCATGTACTCCTTGAGCACGTCGTTCTGGATGGTCCCCCGGAGCTCCTCGCGGTCGA